>CAYJJA010000001.1:0-2904 GCA_964370355.1 uncultured Akkermansia sp.
ATCCCATCGCCTCTGTCCCGCTGACAGCCTTGGGCTATGGCGTGTTTGCGATCGGGGCACCTGTTGGCATCATCGGCTCTCAGTTTCAAGATAGCAACCCATCCTCTTCTCTGATCAAGGCACACCCCTCAGGCGAGAGGGATTATGTATCCATTGATATTGAAAATTAACAATTTGCTTAAAAATATTTTGTATGGTGAAGCCACTCCTTCCTCTCAGCGCACTCGTCCTGCTCTGCCTGTCTAGCTGCGTCGAGCTGCAAGTGGGAGCTGTCATTCGCGAGCCCGCTCGCTATGCTACCGCAGTCGATGCCTCCAAGCCTCTGCACAAAAAAGCCTACAGAATCTCCAAGGACGAGTACGTCTACCAAGCGCCTGTCATACGCGGGGCTTATCAACAGCGTCTTATCTATATGAATATGGGCAATGAGCACAAATTCCCCAGCTATTATACGGGATCAAGAAAAGCGACAGGCGAGTGGCGCTGGGTCAGGGTGCGCCGCGATCAATCGGGTACTTTTTGCGTAACTCCTCTCGATCAACGCCCCCATCTCAAGAAGGCGAAGCTGGTGGACACGAGCCACTTCCGCTATGAGGGGGAGCTGTCATTCAACTACGGTGAGTCGCGCAGCAGTGGTACGCGGCGTCTCTTGGCGGCACCCTTTGATTATGTGATTGATCCCATCGCCTCTGTCCCGCTGACGGCCTTGGGCTATGGTGTGTTTGCGCTCGGGGCACCTGTTGGCATCATCGGCTCTCTCGTTACTCTCTTTATGGAGAACGAGGACATACCGATCAGGACTCCTCAAACAGAGAAGAAAGGTGTGGTAAGCATCAATATTTCTTATTTATAAGATCACAGTCTCACGCAAAAAGCCACAAGCGTGATGCTTGTGGCTTTTTGCGTGAGACTGTGATGCGTGCCTATAGGCTATTTCCTCTTGATCTCCATCTTGTTGACCTTGCCCTTGAGCTTGGGCGCGACGGTGTGGAGCGGCAGGCGGAAGGTGTTGTAGAGCTTCTTCTGCCTTGTGTGAAAGCTCTGGAGCTTTAGCTTATCATGCGCGACCTCCTTGCCGTCGATGAGCAGGGTGGTCTTGCCAAGAGTACCAATGAGCTCTAGCTTGACGGGGCGTCCCGTGGGTAGACTGACATCCCATTGAAAGCGCAGCGTGTCGTCGCGACGCATGGCGACTTTGCCCTCCTTGTCGCGGGCGTAGACGGTACTGCCATCGGGGGATTGGAGCAGGATCTGCTCAGTACCCTTGGCGACGGGCTCAAGCTCGAGCTCCATGATGAGGTGGTAGGGCGGCTGGAGATGCTCCAGCTTGAGCTCTGTGCCTGCGGCTAGATTGCTCCTGCGTAGCCCCAGAGCCTGCGCTCCCTGCTGCTTGCTCGCTAGCTGTGTGCCGAGGGGTGCGAGGCGTTGCTTCTTGTAGACCTCGAGGTTGAGAGGCTTGCCCGCGGCATCGAGGATGGGCTTTTGAGGTGCCCACATCTTCTGCGCCAAGATGCCGATGGAGTCGGTGATGGCGGGGGCGTAGTCGTCGTAGCTCTGCCCATGGTGGAGTAGGTCGATCTCGTCATTCCAGACGGCAAACATCGCGCCCTTGAGCTGGGGATGACCAGCGGGGATGAGGTCGTTGCCTATTTGGTTGGGCTTCCAGTTGTTGTAGACCCAGTTGTGATTCTTGTCCATGCGGTAGTAGCCCGCCAGCGGGACGATGTAGAGCGCGGCGTCATTCATATTGATGACATCATAGCCCTGCCTGATGGTCTCCCATGCGCCGCTCCAGCCGTGATTCCAGAGGCTGACCTCGACGCCCTCGGAGATGATGGGCGTCTTGCCGCGCTTCATACTGAGGCTGCCCCAGATGCGCGGGGTGTAGCCGCGCTTCTTGGCGTAGCGCAGCAGTCCGTCGGTGTACTTGCGGTAGTCCTCAGCGTCTCCGTAGAACTCATCGGCCCCGAGGTGCACGACACTGCCTTTGCGGAAGAGCGGCTTCTTGCCCGCCATGTACTCATCCAGCACGCTGCTGACGAAGCGCAGCGTCTCGGGATTCGCCGCATCGAGCATCTCGCAGCGGCGCTTTTCCTTGCCTCCCATCGGACCTTGGTAGATGAGATCAGGACGTACGCGGGTGAAGGAGAGGGCATGCCCTGGGGTGTCGAACTCAGGGATGATCTTCACCCCCTTCTTGGCGGCGTAGGCGATGAGTCGGGCGAATTCCTTCTTGCTGTAGGAGAGGTCGGTGGAGGTGAGCGGCGTGCCGTCCTTACCCCTGACCTTGGATTCGAGGCGATAGCCGGTGTAGCTTTCCTTGAAGGGGTCTTTGCCCGCATCGACGTAGTGCTCGTGGAAGATGAAGTTGTCGTTGAGGTGTATTTGCAGCTCATTCATCTTGTACCACGAGAGCTGATCGACGAGCTCGTAGAGGCGGCTCAGCGGCACGGGGCTGCGTCCCACATCGAGCATAAAGCCACGTACGGGGTAGCGGGGGATATCAATGATGATACCACAGGGGATGCTCTTTTTGCCTCCGCTGGCTTTGAGCAACTGCAAGAGGGAGTTGGTCGCCCATGTAAAGCCAGCTTTGCTATCAGCGATGATCTGAATCCCCTTGGGATCCATGGACATCCGGTAGGCTTCCCCCTTGATATACATTGCTTTGGTGCGTGATGCCTCGACGAATCGGATGCTCATGCTCGCCTTCTCGTCTGTGGTGCTCGTGACGCCAAAGTGCTCCTTGAGGCCGCTTGCGAGGGGGGCGGTGACGCTCTCGGGACCGACGATATTGAGCGTGCGGGGGAGCTTCCACTCGCCACCTGCGGGGCTCCATTGCAGGGGCTCGGGGATGATGGGCAGCTTGCTCTTGCGCTCCTTGGGGCTGAGGGCGACTCGGGG
>CAYJJA010000001.1:2914-5190 GCA_964370355.1 uncultured Akkermansia sp.
CGCTTCAATTCGTAGCTTACCGCGACGGGTACTTTGCTAATGATGGGGCCTCTGAGGACTCCTTTTCTACTGAGCAGCTCCTCGTAGTCCACACCTTTGATGCGGATGCTGACTCCCTCGGGGACAGCAGGGAGGGGGAGGCGGTCTTGGTCTCCACGGAGCTGCGCGGGGACTTTGAGTTCTTGGGCTAGGGTCTTGAGGTCTTTGGCATGAAGACTACAGGCCAGAGCGAGTGATGCAAGGGAGGCTAATATTCTCATCAAGAACATCATTATCATGAATCAATAATGCTGTCAATGCGAAAGGATGTGCGTCTCTTTGCATGGCGAAAATCTCTTCATCACTTTCTCGTACATAGATGAGAGTCGCGCCTTTATGCTTGAATTGCTAATCTTGAACTTTGGCAGGGGGTACTGCATCCCCCCCTTGCCAAAGCGATAAGAGAGCGAGCCTTTTAGTGCGAGCTTGACGCTCTTTGTAGAAGGTCAACAAGATCTCGGGAGTGGGGGAGGGATTTTCTCGCGAGCTCTATTGCACGAAGACCGTCTTTATCCTCTCTATCTGCCTTTGCCCCAGCCTTGAGTAGGCTTGCGACATAAAGCGTGCGATTCTCCCACAGCAGCTCATCGCTGGGATCAGAGACTTGATTGCAGGCGTAGTGAAGGGCAGTTCTGCCCTCATGATCTCTCGCGTTGATGTCGAGTCCTGCCTCTGTAAGAATGGCTATCATGGGGATGCTGCGCTTGGGATGCGGGTAGGCAGAGAGCATCATGAGGTAGTTGCCCCCTTCGCTGGGTTTTTCATCCAGCTTTGCACCTGCGGCTAAGAGCAGCTTCACACTCTCAGTCGAGCCAGAGAATAGGGCGTACTCAAGGGCTGTGCTGCCATTGGCATTTTTGAGATTGGGATTCGCCCCCGCGCTGAGTAGAGCCTTGACGACCACTGGGTGAGCTCCTCCGCCCATGATGAACTCATCACCCTCGTAGTAGGCCTCGCACGCATGCATAAGGGCAGTCATCCCCTCGGGCTCGGTGCAGCCTTGAAAGCCCTTCTTGTATTTGCTCTGGGCATTGACCTTTGCCCCCGCCTTGACGAGTTCTTTGATCATGGCTGCCACTGTGCTAGGCTCTAGGCCCGCATAGCAAATGCGCATCAGCGCCGTTGTGCCCGCGTCGCTGTAGATGGCGTTGGGGTTGCCCCCAGATTTGATGTGCTTGATGAGCGTGGGGAGGTCGTTGGCATGGTAAAGAGCCTCATCAGCAGGCTTGGCAAAGCCCCCTTGAAGCAGGAGGGCAAAGGCGAGCATGCTCCAGATTGAGATTTTTCGTATCCTCATGATTCAGGGAGTATTAGATTGGAGCTCTGTCACTTTCTTCGCGGCGTGGTCATCGCCCGATGCAGCCGCCTTCTTGTACCACTGAAGGGCTTTTTGCTTGTCTACTGGCACGCCTACGCCCTCCTCATAGAAGGAGGCGAGATTGAATTGGGCGGGCGCGTATCCTTGCTCGGCAGCTTGATGAGTGTAGGTAAAGGCGAGCAGCTCGTTTCGCTGCACCATTTGCCCCAGAAGATAAAGCGTGCCAAGCTGCCACTGCGCTGCGGCATGCCCCAGCTTGGCGGCTCGGGTATAGAGCTCAAGGGCTTTTTTCTCATCATCCTCTACCCCCATGCCCGACTGATAGCAGAGCGCGAGATTGTAAATGGCAGATGCATTCTCTTGCGCCGCGTACTGCTGTAGCATCGTGATGCCACGCGGCACATCTCTATCCACACCCTGTCCATGCATGTAGCAGAGTGCTAGCTGTGTGGCCGCCTCGGTGTGCCCCGCGGCTGCCGCTCTTTTGTAGTACTCGACAGCCTTTGCCATGAGCTTGTCGTCGTTCTCACTAGCGTAGCAGCGGGCTTGATCGTAGAGGGCAGTAGCTGAGCTGTCCTCTTGAGAGGCAGGTAGTGCACTCTGCGCCATGAAGGAGCAGAGTGCAAGGATGAAGCTTGTTCTCATCGAGGGCAAAAAGGCTTAGAGCTTGTTGAGGGTGATCGTCGCATCAGTCTTCTCAAATGTGGCTTTGAGAGCTTGGGCCTCCGCCTCAATGAGCCTTTCGGTGAGGATATAGGCACCCTCTCCATCCTCTACGGCATCCACGGCACGCTTTGCGTCACGGAGGCTCATCTTCCCTGCCTTGTGGGCGCGCAAGGCTTTGATGACATCAATTTTATTGGAACCAATGTCACTGAGCTCGACGCTGTAGAAGCCCTCAACAGGTGGTGCTGGGGGG
>CAYJJA010000001.1:5200-47929 GCA_964370355.1 uncultured Akkermansia sp.
CCCCCCCCCCCCCCCCCGGCGCCCCCGGCGGCGGGGCCGGGGCGGGGGGCGGCGCGGGGGGGGGGCCGCGGGCAACAGGGGGTGGGGGCTCTGGTGCTTTTGATTCTTGTTTTTCTTTGCACGAGCTAAGCACAAAGGCAGAGCAAAGGGCTAAACTGGATAATGATAGGATGTTTTTCATACGAATGCTTTCGGTGAGATTCATCTTGTATTTTATTCTAAAAGATTTATTAGACAAGCTTTTAATTCTCTTTTTTCTTACATTCTCTACCTCAGTGGGCAAAGTCAAGGTAGAGCCTTATCTCCCTCTCATGATGAAACTTTTACTATATAGAGTCAGCGCTATGACCTTAGACTGCTTTGTTCTGTTCAATGATCTTGTTTTCTGATAAGCTGCGGGCAGATTTTATGAGCTTGGGTGAAGGTAGAGATGGAAAGCTGCGCATGGCGATGGCTAGGGGTGGATTGAGCGGACGCTTGGCAGGCAAGAGCTTGCCGCGCCAGATCATGCTCATAGCACTGTGGCCGCTGTTGGAGCAGATCTTGAGCTTTATTTGCACCTCGGTTTCTTATCGTATCGCGGGGCACCTCAAGGGGCTGGATCATGTGTCTGCCGACGTGCTCTCCGGTATAGGTGTGACGGGGATGATTCTGTGGCTAGGCTTCCTGATCCAAGCTGGTGTGGCGACGGGAGCTACTGTGCTGGTGAGCCGCTTGTCGGGGGCTCGCCAGTATGAGGAGGCGCAGAGGGCGACGAATCAGGCAGCCCTGCTCGGTGTGCTCGCAGGAGCTATCTCTACGGCTGTGATGCTGCTAGCCTCGCCTTATCTGCTAGGTGAGCTCTTGGAGCTCAGCGATCAGGCCTATATTTTTGCCATGGACTACCTGCGCATCGCCTCCTGGGTTGCGGTGTTCTCCGGGGGAGTCTTCGCGCTCAATGCGGCCCTGCGTGGCTCGGGCGATACGAAGACACCCTTTTACATCATGCTGCTCGTGGATGGCTTGGCCATTATGATGAGCTATGTCTTTGCCGTGCTCTGGGGCTGGAATATTCAGGGGCTGGCTTGGGGCTTGCTCATCCCATGGATGATTGCCTCGGTGGTGTTGTTTCTCTTCTTGCTTCAGCGCGGCATGAGGCAGAGCGCAGAGCTCAAGGGCGAGCCCTTGGATGCCTTTGCGCAGCGTCGCGGGCAGAGCTACGCGCCGCTTTTGTGCCTGTCATTACCAGCGATGCGCCCTCAGTGGGGGATGCAGCGGCGCATCATTGATGTGGGCTTGCCTCAGGCTCTGGAGGTGGGGGGCATCTGGGCGATACAATTCTATGGGCTCAAGCTCATCACCACGCTAGGCACGGTGGCGACTGGGGCGCATGCGGTGGCGATACGCGTCGAGTCGATGAGCTTTCTCCCCGGATTTGCCATTGGGGTTGCGGGCTCGGCTTTGGTGGGGCAGTATATAGGCAGTGGCAATATCCGACTCGCCTTTGAGACGATGCGACGCTGCATGCTTTTTGCGGTGGGGCTCATGGGGCTCATGGGCATTAGCTTTGCGATTTTTGCGGAGAGCTTTGTGGGCTTTTTTTCTGGCAGCTCTCTTGAAGTGATGCAGACGGCTGTACCTTTGATGTATGTCTTTCTCATCGGCGAGCCTATCCTCGCTATTGTGATGGTCTTTCGCATGTGCTTGCGTGGTGCAGGGGATACGAAGCGCGTCATGCTAGTGACCTTTGTCGGGATGGGATTCTTTCGCATAGGGCTGCTGACGCTGTGGCATTCGTACTGGCCAGAGACGATGACGCTCGTGGGGGTCTGGATACTTTATGTTTTCGACCTTTTTGTACAGGCTATTATTCTCTCTCGACTCGTGGGGGGCTTGCACTGGGCTCGTAAGAAGGTGTGATGCCGTGATATTGTGTGGGGAGACTTCTTTTACGTCTAACAATCATATTACGTGATTCGTTCTTGCATATTTGAATTTGTTGGAGTAGGATAAGACTTCTTATTTTACATATACCATATTATTTTATGTCTACAAGCATCGACAACAATTCTACTCTCGTCAAGCATGGTGATAAGCCACTCACTCTCCTGGGTAAGCAGGTCTGCGCAGGCGAGCAAGCCGCTGACTTTAAGGCCCAGTGTGACAGGGGAGGGGACTTTTGCCTCAGTGAGCTACGCGGTCGTACTGTGATCCTAAGTGTCTTCCCCTCCATCAATACGCCCGTGTGTCAGCTGCAGACGAAGCAATTCAACCAACGCGCCACGCAGCTCGGAGAGAGCGTGGTGGTGGTGTCTGTGTCACGCGATACCCTAGCGGATTACAAGAAATTTTGCGCGGCAGAGGGCATTGATAGCCTTGTGAATCTCAGTGATCTCGCCTACGAGGACTTTGGCACACGCTACGGATTCCTCCTCGAAGATCCCAGCCTGCTAGCCCGTGGCATCGTCGTCATCAACCCCGAGGGCGTGATCTCCCATGTCGAGTATGTACACGAGCTCACCGATGAGCCCGACTACGAGGCTGCACTCACGGCTGCGCGTGCGACGGCGAGCGAAGACGCCTTCGTGCAGCTGCCTCTCGCCTATCCTCTCGATGCCCTCGCACCTGCGATCTCCGAGATGACGATGAGCTTCCACTACGGCAAGCACCTACTCGCCTACATCACCAACCTCAATGCCCTCATCAAGGGGACGGAGTACGAGGGCAAGGACCTTGTCTCCATCGTGCGCTCCAGCGAGGGTGGCATCTTTAACAACGCGGGTCAGCTCTACAACCATCGCCTCTATTTTGGCAATTTTGCCCCCGCCGCGCAGGCGCAAAAGCAGCCCACAGGAGCCCTGCTCACCGCCATTGAGAGCACATGGGGGAGTGTGGATGCCTTTAAAGAAGCTTTTGAGAAGGCAGGGGTCGCCCAATTTGGCTCAGGCTGGGTCTGGCTCTCCTCGGACGCCGAGGGCAAGCTGAGCGTCAGCAGCACCGCCAATGGTGACTCACCGCTCACACAAGGACTCACCCCACTCCATGGGATTGATGTCTGGGAGCACGCCTATTATCTCGACTATCAGAACCTACGTGCGGCAAGCATCAAGGCCTGCTGGGACATCCTCGACTGGAAGAAAGTAGAATCACGCTACGCCGCCATCATTCAAGCCTAAATTTTTTAACCACGTTTTTATGAAGAGCCACATTCTCTCCTCCTCCCTCTGCGCCATCCTACTGGGTGGCGCAAGCCTCCTTGCACCTCTCGCCCTCGGTCAGCCAGCAGCTGCCCCGCTGCAAACCAAGGGAGTCGTCAAGAACATCACCCTGCTGGGAACTCCCGTCAAGCTTGGGCAAATCGCGCCCGACTTCAAAGCCCAGCTCTCCGATGGCAGCGAGTTCAAACTCTCGGACTACAAGGGGCGCACACTCATCCTGAGCATCTTCCCCTCGATCAATACAGGCGTATGCCAGATCCAGACGCGTGAGTTCAACAAAAAAGCCGCTGAGCTGGGTGAAAACATCGTCATCGCCTCGCTCGCGCGAAACACGGGCGCGGATTTTGACCGCTTTTGCGCGACTGCTGGCATTGACAAGCTGCTCAATATATCGGATCTCGCCTACAGTGAATTTGGCGAGAAGTACGGCTTTCGCATCATGAACTCGGACTTCCTCGCCCGTGGCATCGTCGTCATCGACCCCGAGGGCAAGATCGTCTATGTAGAATACACACCCTCTATGGGGATGCAGCCCAACTACGAAGCCACGCTCCAAGCCGCCAAAGCCAGTGCTGGGGATGACCGCTTTGCCCTGCTGCCTCTGGCCTATCCCATGGACGCGCTGGCACCAGCCATCTCGGAGCAAACCATGACCTATCATTATGGAAAACACCTCGCCGGCTATGTGAAGAATCTCAACAAGCTCATCAAGGGGACAGCATTGGCGGATCAGGATCTCGAGACAATCGTCAAAACAAGCAAGGCCGCCATCTTTAACAATGCGGGACAGGTCTACAATCACCGCGTCTATTTTGGGAATTTCTCACCTTATGGAAAGGCTCAACAAGTGCCTACGGGCGCATTGGCAAAGAAAATAGATGGTACATGGGGAAGCCTCGACGCATTCAAAAAAGCCTTTGAAGAGGCAGGCATGAGCGTCTTTGGCTCGGGCTGGGTATGGCTCTCCATGGACGTAAGCGGCAAACTGCTGATCTCCACAACGGCAAACGCGGACTCACCGCTGACGAAGGGGTTGACACCACTCATCGGCATTGATGTCTGGGAACATGCTTATTATCTGGACTATGAGAACAAGAGAATAGACAGCTTAAAGGCCATCTGGAATATTCTTGATTGGAAGAAAGTCGAGGCGCGTTTCCAGAAGGCGAGCAAACAAAAGCCCTAGAGGCGCATTTGCACTGCCTGATTATTACTTTGGCTGGGGTGTCCCCCAACCAAAGTAATAATCAGGCAGTTGCTGCGTGGAGAGGATGCTGAGGAGGGCGCTTTTTTCTTGTTGGCGCGTGCGCATTTTGCTAGAGTAGAAATCTATGGCTGTTCTTTACGTTTTTATGGGATTGTTCTGTAGTGTAGCAGGATTTAAGCTGCGGGGTGCTGAGTGCTTTATGCGCCAGATACTCTATGCCGTGAAGCATGAGACCGCTGATTCCGATCTAGCCAAGGATGCGCGCGACAAGCGACTCTTGCTTTTTATCTCGATGAGCTTGACTGTGTTTTGCTACGGCGTGCTTGCTTTTGGGATGAGTGCTCTTTTCCGTGATATGCAAGAGCGCCTCGATCGCTTTGGGGGGGAGTTGTGGCATGGGGTACTCATCATGCTCACGGCATTGCTCGCGGGGCGTTTCTTTTACGATTTCAAGCTCGCTCGCCAGCTCAAGAGGATGACTCCTGAGCAGCGTCAGGAAGCATTCGGCGATGGTCCTGCACTGCTCACGCGTGAGGCGAGCCGCTCAACGGGTGGGATGAGCACCGTAGCGAGTCGTATGTCTCTGCAGGGTCAAAATTCGCCTGAGTGGCTCATTTACGCCTCCTTCAGTATCTTCTTGGTCATAGGCCTGGTCTGCTTTTATCTTGCCATTTTTGGCAGCTAGAAGTAGCTTGATCAACAAGGAGTGGGGAGGGGAGCTTTTTTCTTGTCTTCACCTTAGATTTCTGCTACTCCTAAGAGTCATGATCCCCCTTCCGCTCTTTATCTGCCTCGTCTGTGGCGTCGTCGGTTTTCAGATGCGGCACATGGAGTGCTTTCTTCGCCATATTTTTTTCAGTGTCAAGCATGAGTCTCACGATCCTGACCCTGTGAAGGAGGCTCGTGATAAGCGGCTCTTCCTCTTTATCTGCATCAGCATGACGGTGTGTTGCTACGGCGTACTTAGCTATTTTGTGAGCTTCCTGTACCGTGAAATGCATGAGCGCTTTCCTCTGCATGGCTGGGATTATTTTTACAGACTGTTGCCCATCGTCGCAGCCCTGCTCGCGGGGCGTTTCTTTTACGATTTTAAGCTCACTCGCCGACTCAAGAAGATGACTCCTGAGCAGCGTCAGGAGGAATTCGGTGATGGTCCCGCGCTGCTCACGCGCGAGATGCCTCACTCCGAGAGTCAGCGGCCTGTGCCAGAGGAGAATTCGAACATAGGGCTTCTCTACGCCGTCAGCAGTATCTTCTTGCTCGTGGGTCTTGTCTGCTTTTATCTCGCCATTTTCGGAAGCTAGAAGCAACTCCTAGCTAAGACTGCGACGTGAGCGACCCGAGGGCATGATGGCCTCTCGTGCCTCCTTGCCCTCGCTGAGCCATGCCTCGACACCGGCGCGCTCGCGTAGGGCGCTGATGAGCTGGGTCAAGTCTTGAAGGCTGTATTCGAGGATGGGGAGGATGGCTTGGCTGTTTTCTTGCAGGATGCCTTCCCACATGTCGGTCGCACCGAGGCTCACGCGACTGGTGTCGCGAAATCCGGTGGCGGCGAGCTTCTGCAGATGCTGGCGGTCTAGCTCCTCGTCGCCGAGGTAGGCCGCGCGCGCGCAGAGGGCGGCGAGGATGTGAGGGACGTGCGAAATACGCGCGACGCAGTTGTCATGCTCCTTGGCGGTGATGCGGTAGGGGCGCATACCGAGCTGTGACCAGAAGTGGCTGAGTGCTCGCAGGGAGGACTCAGAGCAGTGCTGGTCGTTGGTGAGAGCGACGACCTTGCCCGCGATGAGCTGGGCGGAGGCATGCTCAAAGCCCTGCTTCTCTGACCCCGCCATGGGGTGCGAGCCGATGAAGCGGTAGCCGCGACGCGAGAGTAGGGCACCCACGTCCTCGTGGACGCAGAGCTTCACCGAGCCTACATCCGTGATGAGGCAGCTGGGCTCGAGCGCGGGCAGCATCTGCAGGATGAGATCGCGGAAGTAGTCGATAGGCGTGCAGAGGATGATGAGATCAGCACCTGCGACGGCCTCATGGAGCTGCGCGTAGGCGTAGGTCTCCTCGATGCCCAGCTGCTGGGCAGTATCAAGGACGGCTTGGCGACGCGCCCAGACGCGGCACGAGACATCGGGGAGATGCTGACGTATGGCGAGGGCTACCGAGCCCCCCAGTAGCCCAGGACCTATGATGGCGATGCGAGAAAAGTGACAGGATGCTGATTTTGTAGGCATGGTAAAAGGGGGACTCTCATCCTCTCCCTGAGCTCAGAGCTGCGTGAGGCGCAGCTAGGCTCTTAGGGGACGTAGAAGCGCACATTCTCACCGGGGACGCGCATGATGGTGCCCTTGGCGGGCTTGTTGCCCTGCTTGTCGGTGATGCGGATGATGGTTTTGCGATCGTGGGGATGCTGCACGTGCGTGGGCTTGCCAGGGACGTAGCGTACCTTGTAAATGCGACCTTTGTTGCCCAGAGAGCTCGTATTGCTGCTAGGCTTGGGCTTGCGTGTCACCTTGGGCTTAGGAGCTGCCTTGGGCTTGCTTGTCACCTTGGGCTTGCTCTTGGAGACGCGCGTAGTCTTTGGCTTGCGCTTGTAGCTTGATTCGTAGCGGGGATTGACCCTTACGCTGCCAGCAGCCTTGTCCGAGTAGTTTGTATCGGGAAAGGGCGTATAGCCGGGGAGAGGCTTGGGTGGGGAGGAGAGGGTGGGAGCCCACTGAGCGAGCCTTTGCTTGTAGCTGAGCGTTTGCTCGGGAGGCACAGGAGCTGTAGTCTTGGCGGCAACTGGCTCAGCGTAGGGTGCCTCTCCGACCATGGAGGAATGCACGCGAGCGACTGTGCGGTGAACACCCGCGCATGAGCTCAGGAGCAGCAGTAGGAGAGAGGAGCTCATCAGCGAGCTCATTATCAGCGATGTTTTCATACGTCTTAGGAGGTGAGAGATATTTTATATACCAAGACTTTATGAGCTTTTTTCATGGATGTCAATCGAAAAGCTCAGGATCTAACATTAAAAATACCTCCCCACGCTCTTTTGGAGTCATCTAGCGATGTTTTAGTAAAAAAAATGAGATCTACACTTATTCCCACTGGATGGCGTAGTTTGGGTACTTGAATTTGGTCTTCGTGTTTGTGTTGTCCACAAAGATCTTCACCTCGACGGTTTTTCCTAGATAGGAGACGGCATTGAGGGGATTCATAAAGCAGCTCTCGCAGTGAATATCGCCATCCTCGTCACGCTCGACGACTCCAACAATGTTCTTTTCTACGGTGCGCTCGATCCAAAGGCGCATATTCTCGTCGCGATTGCTATTCTCGCGCGCGTACTGCTTGTACCAGAGCAAGATGTCGCATAGGATAAGGGTCTGGGCGTAGAGCAGGTAGGGGGTGTTGGATGATTTCCAATAGTCTTGGAGATTGATGATTTCTGTCTCATCGGGGCTGGTCGTATGGGAGGCTCCGCCGGTGATAAAGAGCAGATGCTTGATGTTGTTTGCAATCAGCTTGGGGAAATGAGCCTTGCCGCAGCGCACATTCAGGTACTTCGTGGGCTCACCTGCCAAGAAGAGGCTGGACTCCGTCAGATTGAGCTCCTCTTTGACGCATTGATCATGCAGCAAGCCTATCTGGTTGGCGTGGCGGAACATGCACTCAATGACAATGCGCAGAGGCGTGTAGTAGACTTTGTGATTGATGTCTTTTTTCCCCTCGACGGCGAGGAGTATTTCAAAAAAACTGTCGCGCCCCGCATCCCCGATGAGCTCAAATACCTTGAGCACGTCTTCGTACTGGTGGCGTATGGCTGTAATCGCACTGTCTTCTGTCGCTTCTTTTATCGCTGTGAAGAGCTCCTTGCGTGAGGTATTAGAATGATTCGTATAGTATTTGCCTAATTCTATCGTATTGATAAGCTCTCTGTGGATCTCATCGGTGACTACCGGCACTGCCATGACAAAATAGGGTAGGTAGCGTTTGGCTCGTAATTCATGTATCTTTCTGATCAAATTGTGCATGGCGACGGTCGTCGCGCTGCTTTGGGTGGGGTCTGCTTTGATAGTCGAATTGACGATGACGCCATCATAGAAATTGATATCTTCTTTTAACTCGCTTATGGCGTCTTCTGCCGTTGAGCAGCTTTTGATATCAATCCCCTCCTCTATAGCATGATTGATAAAGCATTCTGCATTATCTAGCTCGCTATTTATCCACAGTACATTATAATGTTTTAATGCTGGCATGTTTTCAATTGTTCTAATTTGCGGGTATGGTTTAATGTTTTGCTATTATTCTATTAGCTTTTATGCTTCGCTCAAATGTTGTTATTTGCTAAAATTCTATTTTGCGGCTAAGCATAAGAGAACTATAGCATACTGCGAGAAATTCGCAAGTCTTTTATAGCAACCTAGCAGTCGCTCCACTGTGGAAGCGACTGCTAGGGAAAAGATTAGGTCTAATCTAGTAGGAATTAGAACTTGAGTGCACCAGCGCCGAAGCGTGCGGTAGCACCGAGTTGTTCTTCAATGCGGAGCAATTGGTTGTACTTCGCGAGACGCTCACCACGGGAGAGCGAGCCAGTCTTGATCTGACCAGCCTGAGTGGCAACAGCGAGATCGGCGATGTAGTCGTCCTCTGTTTCACCGCTGCGGTGGGAGATGATAGCTCCGTAGCGGTTGCTGAGGGCAAGGCGTGTGGCTTCCATCGCTTCGGAGAGTGTACCGATTTGGTTGACCTTGACGAGGATAGCATTGGCGCTCTTTTCGTTGATACCGCGCTGGAGCAGGGAAGGACGTGTGACGAAGAAGTCGTCACCAACGATCTGTGTATCGCCACCGAGCTTCTCGGTGAGGTACTTCCAGCCTGCCCAGTCGCCTTCGGCGCAGGGGTCTTCGATGGAGACGATGGGGTACTTGCTCTTGAGCTGGCGATAGTAGTCGGTGAGCTCGGTGAGGCTGAGCTCTTCGCCGCCGCCCTTCTTGAAGACGTAGAGGTTCTTATCTTCGTCGTAGAACTCGCTGCTCGCAACGTCAAGGGCGATGGAGACATCATCACCTGGCTTGTAGCCGGCCTTTTCGATAGCCTGCATGATGGTGTCAAGAGCGTCTTCTGTGCCACCGAGTGCGGGGGCGTAGCCACCTTCGTCACCAACGGCTGTGCTCAGGCTGCGGCCATGGAGGACCTTGCCGAGGGCGTGGAAGATCTCAGCTCCGCTGCGGAGAGCTTCGCTGAAGCGATCAAAGCCATGGGGAACGATCATGAACTCTTGGAAATCAATGGGGGCATCGGAGTGAGCACCACCGTTGATCACATTCATGAGAGGAATGGGAAGGATGTTGGCGTGGCTGCCACCGAGGTAGGAGTAGAGAGGCAGACCGACGTGCTTGGCAGCAGCGCGGGAGGCTGCAAGGGAGACGCCGAGGATGGCGTTTGCACCGAGCTTCTCTTTGTTTTCAGTACCATCGAGGTCGAGCATGGCGAGGTCGAGGAGACCTTGCTGGGTCGCATTCATGCCCTTGAGAGCAGCAGCGATGCTGGTATTTACATTCTCAACGGCTTGGCGGACGCCTTTGCCGAGGTAGCGATTCTTGTCACCGTCACGCAGCTCAAGTGCTTCGAGCTTACCAGTGGAAGCACCACTGGGTACTGCTGCGCGCCCGCAGGAGCCGTCTTCGAGGCAGACTTCGGCTTCAAGGGTGGGGTTGCCACGGGAGTCGAGGATCTCGCGTGCTTTGACGCTCGCGATCTTGGGGGAATGAATGATTGACATGCGCCTATTCTTGCAAATCATCACCTCTTTGTCGAGTACATTATGCAGTAGTTAGTCCTATCCAACTATTTTTTTTCATTGACGGCTGTGACTCTTTATTCGGGATCGACCCAGCGGCCATGCGATTTGATGAGCTCGACGAGGCGTTCTACCGCTTGGGCTTGGGGGATATTGTTCTGCACGGGCTGATGACCCACGTAGAGATCAATCTTACCGGGAGAGCCGCCCACGTAGCCAAAGTCAGCATCACTCATCTCCCCAGGACCATTGACGATGCAGCCCATGATGCCAATCTTGACCCCCTTGAGATGTCCTGTAGCTGCGCGTATCTCAGCGGCGGCCTCTTGGATGTTGTAGAGCGTGCGTCCGCAGGAGGGGCAGGAGATGTACTCGGTCTTGCTGATGCGTACACCTGCTGCTTGCAGGATGTTGAAGGCGAGGTAGGCAGCGGCCTTGGGCTCAGCCTCGCGGCGTACGAGAATAGCATTGCCTATGCCGTCACAGAGCAGCGAGCCTATATTGACCCCGCCCGCCATGGGGGGGGAGAGCTGGTGATCGCTCGCGCCTAGTGTGTCCTTGAGCAGGATGGGGAAGCGCGAAGGGATGCGCGCCGCAAGGAGGCGAAAGGCCTGCACGACGGGCATGTCCACGCCATCAGCGACCGTGACGAGGCTATTCTCCTGCTCGGCGAGTGCGGCGAGTGCGGCGCAGGCGGCGCCGTCGCGCGGGTCGAGCTCGCAGCAGGGCGTGCTCTCGTAGGCGAGCTCGGGCATGAAGTCCTTCATCTCCGCGGGGCTCAGGCTCTCGACGGCTGCTTGGGGGAGCATGACGCGCACCGGCTCATTCCAGCCTAGTGTCATATCCCCCAGTGTGAGGAGATCCGCCTTGCGCTTCGTGTAGCTAAAGGGGTCAAAGCAGGGGGGCGCGTCCTGCTCGATGGAGGGACGCTGGGGCGCGTCAGGCTGGTAGGGGGCAGCGAGCTCAAAGCCGGGGGCTATCTCATAGACCGCGTCCTCGGTCAGCGAGACGCGCAGGGTATCACCTATGCCATCGGCGAGCAGCGAGCCTATGCCGGTGGCACTCTTGATACGCGCGTCCTCGCCCTCGCCCGCCTCGGTGACACCGAGGTGGATGGGGTAGTTCCAATCCTCGCCCTGCTCCATGAGCCGCTTGACAAGGAGGCGGTAGGCGGCGATCATGACCTTCACATTCGAGGCCTTCATGGAGAAGACAAAGTTATGATAATCCGAGTCACGCGCGACGCGGGCGAACTCCAGCGCACTCTCCACCATGCCGAGGGGGGTGTCCCCGTAGCGATTGAGGATGCGATCGGAGAGCGAGCCGTGATTCGCCCCTATGCGGATGGCGCGTCCGTGCTCCTTGCAAAAGAGCACAAGGGGGGTGAACTTTTCATGGATGCGCTCGAGCTCCTCGGCGTATTCTGCGTCGCTGTAGTCGCGGGACTCAAAGCGTTTTTTATCGACAAAGTTCCCCGGGTTGATGCGTATCTTCTCGACCCACTTCGCGGCTTCCATCGCGGCATCGGGCTTGAAGTGGATGTCAGCGACGAGGGGGACATGGCAACCAGCAGCGCGGAGCTCGCGGGCGATGTGCTCGAGATTCGCCGCGTAGCGCTTTGTCTGTGCGGTGAGGCGCACGATCTGGCAGCCCGCCTCGACGAGCTCAAGGGTCTCACGCACACAGGCCTCTGTGTTGAGGGTATCAGAGGTGAGCATTGATTGGATGCGAATGGGGTGTGAGCCACCTAGGGGCAGCGAGCCCACCATCACCTCGCGTGAGCGACGGCGTTGGTAGCGGTAGAGGTCGGGACAGTGCAGCATACTCATGCTGGCAGTGTACTGCAAAAGGCGGTGGTATTCAAGCCTGATTCTGCGAGCTTGGTCGTATTCATTGCTGAACTATTGAGGGGGATCTCAAATCTTGTTTTGAAAAATTCTCCTATTAGCCACCCCTCCCTTGAGAAATATCCTTGACGCTTGACGTGGGGAGCATGCTTGTGATATAGTCTAGGGGTATGCAAGAGACGCGCTATTTTTACCTGAATTCCTCTAAGAAACCCGTGGGCTCCTTTTTGCCTGCACAATTGCGAGAGAAGCTAGCTATGGGCGAGATCTCGCCAGATCAGCTCGTCGCAGCAGTGGGGGGCAGTGAGTGGCGCGCGCTGCGCGATGTGTTTCCCGAGATGGTGAAGGCTTCGGACGCAGCTCAGAGTCAGTCAGCTCAGCAAGACGCGCAGCTACCTCCTCTACCTATCAAAGCTTGCCCCCATTGTCATGCGGAGCAGGAGATGGACAGTGACGCCCTGCTGCTACGCTGCCCACGCTGTGTGCGAGAGCTCGCGCCTGATCCCTCTGGCTCGCACTGGGCGCATTTTGTGAGTAGCATGCGTCGCTACGCTTGCTTTCGAGGTCGTGCGACGCGCAAAGAGTATTGGAGTTTTATCCTATACTCCGTTCTCTTCTCTCTGCCTTTTAATTTTGCTCTCGCTGTGATGAATTTCTCCATCTCGAATCAGCTGGAGGCGCAGGATAGATCCAAGGCTAGTATAGAGCTGGCTAGTATAGAGTACTTTGCCTACCCACCTTTCCTTGAGCTGGCGGCATGGCAGCAGTTCGCTTTGACAGGGAGCATGCTGATGAGTTTGTTGTTTCTTTTGCCTGGTATGGGTTTGTGCGTCAGGCGCTTTCACGACGTGGGTTGGCGTGGTGCTATCCCAGTGCTCGCTGCGCTCTTGCAGCAGTATTCTGCATGGGCACTTATTTTCCCTGTCATATTTATCTTTCATTGGGGTTCTTATAGTTTGATTGCCAGTGTGATTAATGTATTCGTGTTGGTGGTGGCCTTCATGGATAGCAAGCGGGGGAGCAACAAGTTTGGCCCTTCATCCAAGTACCCCCGCTAGAAATTTGCAGCCTCTTTAATAAAAAAAACTGCTAGCTTGTGAGCTAGCAGTTTTTTTGTGGGGCTTTTTGTGGGAAAAAGCCTACTCCCACTCGATGGAGGCGGGAGGCTTGGTGGAGATGTCAAAGAGGACGCGATTAATGCCGCTGACCTCGTTGAGAATGCGATTCGAGGTCTCGCGCAGCAGCTCGTAGGGCAGCTCGACCCAGTCGGCGGTCATGGCATCCTCGGAGACGATGGCGCGTATGTTGGTCGCCCATTCGTAGGAACGCTCGTCGCCCTTGACTCCGACGGTCTTGACGGGGATGAGTCCTGCGTAGGCCTGCCAGCACTTCTCATACCAGCCCCACTTGCGCAGCGTGCCTATGAAGATGGCGTCGCATTCGCGTATGATGTCCAGACGGTCCTTTGATACGACACCTGGGCAGCGCACAGAGAGCCCAGGCCCTGGGAAGGGGTGACGCCAGAGGATGTCATGGGCTATGCCCATGGAGGCTCCTAGCTCGCGTACCTCGTCCTTGAAGAGGAAGGCGAGCGGCTCGATGACCTTGCCCTGCTCTTGGAGCTCAAGCACGCGCTCGACGCGGTTGTGGTGTGTCTTGATGACGGAGGCCTTGCTCTTCGCATTGGAGGCACTCTCGATGACATCGGGGTAGAGGGTGCCCTGTGCGAGCATCTCGGCATCCCCTACGGCATCCCAGAAGACGTCGAGGAAGAGATTGCCGATGATGCGGCGCTTCTTCTCAGGATCGCCTTCGGAGGCGAGCGCGGTGAGGAAGCGCTCAGAGGCATCTACGGTCTCGATCGCTATGCCCATGGCCTTGAAGTTGCGCTGGACTTCGCCAGCCTCATCTTTGCGCAGCAGTCCATTATCGACAAAGATGCAGCGCACATTCACCCCCGCTTCCTTGAGGAGGACGGCGAGGACGGTGCTATCCACACCACCCGAGACACCGCAGACGACCTGCTTGTCGCCTACCTTGGCGCGTATGTCGGCGATGAGCTCGTTTTTGAAATCCCCTATATCAAAGACCGCGAGCTCGGGCGCGAGGGCTAAGAAATTGCGCAGAATCGTGCGCCCCTCATGCGAGTGTGTCACCTCGGGGTGGAATTGTATGCCATACATGCGGTCACTCCATTGCAGCGAGACGGGGACGCCGTCGGTGTTGCGGGCGATGACTTGGCAGTCGGCGGAGAGCTTGTCTACAGTGTCCGAGTGGCTCATCCAGACTTGAGAGCTCGGCGACATGTCCGCGTAGAGTCCTGTGGAGCAATCCTCGGGGAGGAGGGCGGCAGGTCCGTATTCGCGCTTGTTGCTGGATTTGACCGTGCCTCCATGCTTGATGTTGAGCAGTTGCATGCCGTAGCATACACCGAGGACGGGGACATTGAAGGACTTGAGCCATTCAAAGTCTATATCGGGTGCGTCTTCGTCAGCTGTGCTGCGAGGTCCACCCGAGAGGATGATAGCACCTGGTTGGCTGATCTCGGCGAGATCCTCCAGTGCGTAGAGCTTGGCTAGGTAGCCAATCTCACGTACACGCCTGACGATGAGCTGGGTGTACTGTGAGCCATAGTCGATGACGGCAACGATGTTCTTGGGAGTCATAATCTGGGTGCGAGTATAGCAACTATTGCTAGCAGTGACAAGTCTCGATAAGGGGGGAGGCTAGGAAGCTTCAATTAATTTCTCTGATGATGGAGGCTCTGCTTGACAAGGGGAATGACTCGGATACAATGCGAATATGCGCGTTAGTATCATAGGCTGTGGGAATATGGGAGCAGCTCTCGCTGAGGGCATTGCTCGGGGAAAGAGAGAGGTGACTATCACCTTGAGTAATAGATCCGCACAGAAGGCGGATGATCTCGCCGCACGACTCACGCCCTATGGGCATGAGACGCGCGTCATAGACGATGTGCATGATGCTCTCTATGAGGCTGATGTCGTGATTCTTGCCGTGAAACCATGGGATATCTTGCCGCTGCTGCGCGAGCTCAGCCCTACACTCGAGACACAGGAGCAGTCTACACTCGTGATCTCGCTGGCGGCGGGAGTCGCTCTAGAGGAGATGCAGGCTTGTTTGCCTACCGAGTCCCCGTGCCGTCTGCTGCGTGCCATGCCCAATACGCCTGTGAGCGTGGGTGAGGGCGTGACGGCGCTGCTGCGCGGTGAGGGGGTGGATGAGGTGCAGATGCAGCTATGCCGCGATTTGCTCGCATCGTCGGGGCTCGTGGTCGAGCTGGAGCGCGAGGAGCAGATACATGGGCTCATCGCGCTGGCGGGCAGCTCGCCTGCCTATTTCTTTGAGCTGATGGATGCGATGGCACGCGTAGGTGAGCAGATGGGTATCTCTCGTGAGCTTTCCTTGCAGATGGCGAGTCAGAGCATGCGTGGGGCTGCCGCCTTGCAGCTGAGCTCGGGAGTTGATCCCAAGGCTCTGCGCAATGCCGTGACCTCTCCACAGGGGACGACTCTCGCCGCCCTGCGCCGCCTACAAGCACGCGGGGTGAAGGAGGCGTGGGAGGATGTGCTACTCGCGGCGCATGATCGCTCGCGTGAGATGGAGCAGGAGGCTCGCGTGTAGGAATATTAACATAGAGATAATAGATAAGTTTATGATAGAGATATACGGTTTTCAGTTTCAGATCTTTGATCAAGAAATATTGACGCAAGCACTACGCGATACTCAGATGTGGGAGAAGCATCTGCTGTTTTTTGTGTGTACGATTTTGGCGACGATTGTCGGCTCTCTCGCAGGGGCGACGGCCTCGACGCGTGTGCGCATGGATATGTTTGGCGTGATCTGCTGTGGTACGATTGCGGCTCTCGGCGGGGGGACGCTGCGCGATATCATCCTGAGCGGGAATCGTATCATGGGCGATGAGCTGATACGTGTCTACTGGACGACGGCGTCGGGGGCGATTTATCTCTATGTCGCGGTGCTCACGTCATTTGCCGTCTTTATCTTATCGCGCTTTTATCACTTTCCTGTCGGGACGATACGTGTGGCGGATGCTCTTGCGCTGGCCTTTTTTACCATCATTGGGGTCTCCAAGGCTCAGCTGGCGGGGGCGGATGCGCTGGTGTGCATGTTTATGGGGACATGCACGGGGGTCGCGGGCGGAGCGTTGCGCGATGTCCTCACGGGCAATGTGCCTTATGTCTTTCGCCCAGGGGAGTTGTACGCCACGCCAGCGGTGTGTGGGTGTGTAGCTTATATGGCCATGCAGTTGATGGAGTTTCCCCATTGGATTTGCTACTTTGGCTCTATCTTTTTGATCTTTGCGCTCCGTATGATCGCGGTGTATTGGAACTGGCAGTTGCCTACCTACCGCCCGCTCTTTGAGAGCTCCTCGGTGGAGGAGGCTGAGAGGGCGCGAAGCGTAGGAAAAGGGGCTGAGTCGTGAAGAAAATGAGAAATCCTGCAATCGGCGTTGATCGGTTGATTTGACAGCGGCGCGGGGTTCGTTTATACTATGCCGATGATGAAGACCTTCTCCCTGTTGACCTGTGTATTTGCCTCTCTCGTTTACTCGTCTCAGCTCATGGCGGATACGCCTGTAGCCGAGAGTCTCACGAAGATGTCTTTTTTCAATGCGCAGCCGTCCACTCAGGCTGATTATTATATTGTCTTGCGCTCAGCGAGTTGGTGCTCACCCTGCCGCAAGGGAATGCCTCTCTATGCGAAGCTCTATCGTGATATGAAGGCGAGCGGCAAGGTGGAGCTTATTTTTTGGAGTGCGGATAAGGATCAAGCTGCTGCTCAGGCTTTTGCCGATGAGTTTCAAGCCGTTTTTCCGACGACGATGGATGCCTTGGCATTGGGGCATGTGCGTGCTGGTGGTATGATTCCCCGTGCTTATGTCTTGGACAGGCAAGGGAAGCTTCTCTATCAAGGTAGCGGGGAGGTGATTAAGAATTGGCGCTATGCGACACTGGATTACGAGAAAAACAAGGTCGCGATTAGGGCGTACATGCAGAGCCTTGGGCAGAAGTGATTTTCTTCCCCACCGTCGGGCCCCGCGGCAGGGAAAAATCCCCTGCTGCGGAGCGCGAACTTGACCTAGGGGGAAAAACAATCTAGTATGGGGGAACGATTATATGAACACACATCCCTTCCTCAATGCTGATTTTGAAATCGCCTGGGCCGCGCTGACCACAGAACGCGCCGCCGACGATGTACGCGAGGGCATCAAGCTAGCCCAGCAGGCTATTGCCCAGCTCTGCGCCCTGCATGCCGATGAGAGCTGCTATGACACGACCTTTGCTGCATTAGAGCAGGCTGCTGAGCCCTTGAATCGTGCATGGTCGCGGCTCCAGCACCTGCAAAGTGTCAACGATAGCCCCGAGCTGCGTCAGGTGATCAATGAGCTCATGCCCGAGGTGGTGATGTTCTCCTCCTCCATCACGCTCAACCCCGAGCTCTATGCCGTGCTCAAGGCAGCAGCAGACGCCCCATGGGTGGCTGAGCTCAGCGAGGTCAAGCAGCGATTCATCACCGAGACCATGCTGGACTTTCGCGAGAGTGGCGCGGAGCTCAACGATGAGCAAAAGCTCCGCTATACAGAAATCCTTACCCGCCTCGCCGAGCTCACGCAGCAATTCCGCGAGCATGTGCTAGACTCCACCAATGCTTGGGAATACGTCACTGACAATGAGGCTCTGCTCGCAGGACTCCCCGAGTCCGCACGCGCAGCCGCGCGTCACAGTGCGCAGGAAAAGGGCTATGGTAGTGATACGTCTCCCCAGTGGCGCTTTACCCTCCAGATGCCTAGCTATATTGCTGTGATGACCTATGCGGATGATGCCTCCCTGCGAGAGCGCGTCTGGCGCGGCTATAGCACGAGAGGGATGGGGGAGTATGATACCTCCGCTCAGATTGCCGAGATCATGCGCCTGCGCGATGAGCGTGCGCAGCTCTTTGGCTATGATAGCCCTGCGGACTACACCCTCAGTCGCCGTATGGCGGGCAGCGGCAAGCGCGCACTGGATTTTATCAATGACTTGCATGAGAAGGTGAGGCCAGCCTTCCTTGAGGAGCAGGAGGCGATACGTCTCTTTGCCGAGCAGCAGAGCGGAGAAGCGATGCCACTGATGAGACCATGGGATATCAGCTATTGGAATGAGAAGAGACGCAAGGCTCTCTATGACTATGATAGCGAGCAGTTGCGCCCCTACTTCTCCATGCCGCAGGTGATCGCGGGGATGTTTGAGATCTTCTCGGAGCTCTTTGGCATACGTGTGATGCAGCGTGAGAGTTTTTATCGTCAGAGTGATGCCGAGCCTTGCCCTGAGGGGGCGGCTGAGGTGTGGCATCCCGAGGTGGAGTTCTTTGATGTCTTTGATGCACAGAGTGATGAGCATCTGGGGTCTTTCTACACCGATTGGTACCCACGTGAGAGCAAACGCGCGGGTGCGTGGATGAACTGCCTGAGCTGTGGTCTGCCGCCCACGGCGACTAGTCCACGCCGCCCACATCTCGGTCTGATGTGTGGGAATATGAGTCGCCCTGTGGATGGCAAGCCCGCCTTGCTCTCGCATGATGAGGTGACGACGGTCTTCCACGAGTACGGCCATCTCCTACATCAGCTGCTCAGCGAGGTGGAGGTCTGCTCGCTGGCAGGGACGAATGTCGCTTGGGACTTCGTCGAGCTACCCAGCCAGATCAATGAGAACTGGACATGGCAGCGCGAGGCGCTCAATCGCTTTGCCCGTCACTATCAAGATGCCGATGCCTGTATCCCCGAGGCACTACTCGACAAGATGCTAGCGGCGCGTCATTATGGGGCGGCGAGCTTCTGCATGCGTCAGCTCTCCTTTGGCAAGATAGATCTAGAGCTGCACAATCACCCCTCTGCGGTGCAGGGGCGTGATCTGGAGGAGTATGATCGTGAGATCTTGGCAGATTATCGTATTCAGACGACGGAGATGGCGATGAGTATGCTGCGTGGCTTTAGCCACATCTTTGAGGGGGGCTATGACTCGGGCTATTATTCCTATAAATGGGCGGAGATGCTGGAGGCGGATGCCTTCTCGCGCTTTGAGCAGGAGGGGATTTTCAATGCGCAGACGGGGGCAGATTTCCGTCGTTGCATCTTAGCTGCGGGCAATAGCAAGCCGGCTGATGAGCTCTACCGTGCCTTTATGGGGCGTGAGCCGGATGCCGAGGCGATGCTCAAGCGCGATGGTATCGTGTAAGATCAATCTTTTGTTGGATGAAAAATCTTATTTTTCATCCAACAAAAAGAAGTACATGCTAATCAAGTACACAGACCGTCGTTGCTGCATCGACCTCAGCCCAAGTAATAAAATAAGCCCTGCCGTTCTTCAACGGCAGGGCTTATTCATTGTGCAGAGATAGAGTTGCAGCCTTACATGCACATACCACCATCGCAGACAAGGACTTGCCCTGTCATGTATCGTGCCTCATCGGAGGCGAGGTAGGCTGCACAGCTAGCAATATCCTCGGGGCTTCCCATGGTTTTCATAGGGATGCGGGCGAGGATGGCATCACGCGCAGCCTCGGGGATGGCATCGGTCATCTCCGTGGCGATGAAGCCAGGGGCGATCACGTTGCAAGCCACCTTGCGGGAGGCGAGCTCCTGGGCGAGAGATTTGGTGAAGCCGATGAGACCTGCCTTGGAGGCGGCGTAGTTGGCCTGACCGAGGTTGCCCGTGATGCCCACGACAGAGCCCATGTTGATGATGCGGCCAGCGGGGCTCTTGGTAATGGTGCGCATGAGAGCCTTGACAAAGAGGAAAACGCTCTTCAGGTTGGTGTCCATGACAGCATCCCAGTCAGCCTCTTTCATACGCATGAGCAGACCATCCTTGGTGATGCCTGCGTTGTTGACGAGGATGTCGATTTTGGGGAATTGGGCGAGGATGTCTTTGACACAGGCGTCTACGGCAGCAGCCTCGGCCACATCGCAGGCAAAGGCCGTGCAGCTATCGGGGTACTGGGCATTGATGGCGTCTGCGGCAGCTCCGCAGGAGGCGGGATTGCGCGAGATGAGGATGACGCGTGCTCCTTCTTGGGCAAAGCGCAGGGCGACAGCTTGACCGATGCCGCGGCCAGCTCCTGTGACGATGGCTGTTCTACCTTCGAGTCGTTTCATGATGGCTGTATTCTAAGGTTATGCTGGGGGGATGGCAAGAAAAATCAGCCCTCGCGAGATTTCTTCTAGGGTGGCTCCCCTGAGCTTGATGGAGGAGACTTTTGCCGCGAGTCTCGGGCAGCTCTAGGGCGACTCTGTCGCTTTTTTCTTGCTAGCCAAAGGGGCTGGGAGGTAGTCAAAGAGGGAAAATGTGTCCTCTGCGGGGACCTTGGGCGGGGATTTGTCGCTGCTGTTTTTTTCCTCTGTGAGCATGGCGAGGCGTGTGTCCTCGACCATGGCTTTGAATTTTTCGGCCTGCGAGATCTCGCCTGTATTGTCCCGAAAGAGGGAGGCGAGCCAATCGCGCTTTTCACTGATGGATAGATGATTCTTTTTCATTACGAACGGGATCGAGCAGCGAGATAGGGTAGACTCGTGGCTCGCGTTCCGCGTGGTTGCTGGGCTTATTCATGCTGGAATGGGATGAAGGAGAGAAGGGTGCGGATGTGAATCTCTCCTAGCGAGCTGAGATGATAGTGGCTGTATTTTTTCCCCTTGACGCTCTTCAAGTAATCGAGCTTCTCAAGGCGAAGAAGGGCAGCCTTGCACTGCGTGGAGCTAATACCTAAGCGCAGAGCGATGTCACGGCAGAGCTGTGACCCGCCAGCGATGCTGAGCATCACGCGCTCATCGAGAGGGGCTAGCTCACTCTTATCGAGGCGTTGCAGGAGTTGATTTGCAAAGTTGATAGCTTTCATGTGAGGGAGGGGGGGACTTAGAAGTCTGTGGGATCTTCTCCCTCGCGAGCCTTCCACATGCGATAGAGAGGGTGACTGTCATTGGAGTGACTCTGGACGGCGTTGAAGTGCGCGGCTCCGGGTAGCGAGATGCGCGTGTATTCTTCTGCTAGGCTTTGCTTGAGCGTGCTGCTGCTGGTCAGAGCGGTGCACATCTTGTAGGCAAGTCGCGTAGCGAGCGCGTCGATGAAGAGCGGCTCAAAGAGGCTGGTGTCTTCACAGTCATTGATATAGAGTAGCTTGATAGGGCTGTGGCGTGTGTAGACGCTGCGCCCACGCAGTATCCAGCTGCTCTGATTCACACTGAGGACGCGCAGGCAGTCGGAGGGGAGAGAGTGCGGGAGGTGTTGCTCCTGATTGTCTAGGAGATGATTGGGCTGCTGTGAGCTCTCAATCTCGCGCATCTCTTGGGCAAAGCTCCAACGATGAGCGCAGAGAATCTCGCGGCGCGTGGGGTGGTAGTGGAGGTAGCATTGGCGAGCCGCAGGGCTGCCATTGGCGTCTATATCGGGGATGGGGGATTCACCCAGCTTGGATAGAGCCAGATTACAGATATCTAGAGCGTTGAGGGGTGTCATTGTATGTTATGTTTGTTAAGAGAAAAAATCTCATTCACCCAGAGATTGTCACAACTTGGGGCTTTTGGCAATCAAGCATATAGCAGATGCATAGTCTATTCATAGGGAAAGACTGCGCATCGACCACAAGGGGACTAGCCAAGAGGAGAAATCTTCTTTATGCTCTCCTGCATGAGCCGAGACGCCCGCCAGCAAGCCCATCGCTACTATACCCTCCAAGGTCGAGATCTCATGACGGATTTGACCGCGCTAGGGGAGAATGCACGCGGCATTATTGCTTGGACGCCGCAGCTCGTTGCTCTGATGAAGCCCGTCTGCTGTCATCACGCGCAGGACTGGCTGCGTCTGGAGAGTAGCCCCGCGCATGCCAATGCGTGGTATGTGCACCTGCTCATAGGCTCTCTGGATTTTGCCTGTCAGCTAGGAGCTAGGCTGGAGTCTTATGACTACATCTGCTTCCAGCGCGGGCTGCGCAGTACGCGAGTTCATGTGAGCTCGTGGGAGCGCCTCATCGCAAGAGGCTCGACGCGCCTCACCACCCCCCACCCCCCTCAATATACATAGAAAAAAACACCATTATGGGATTTAGCCAACCTGATATACCCGCCGCCGAGCCCTCCCCACCTCCTACAGTCACCATCACGGAGTCCTCTGAGGCCGACACCCAGAGTCAGTACGATGCACTGAGTGCGCGTCGCAAAGGACTCATCTCGACTATCGCAGCCGGCAAGCAACAATACAAAGCCACAACAGGAGGCACAAGCAGCACGCTAGGATAAGTCCTCCCCCATCGCCGATGAACCTCCATGAGTAAAACATCTCCAATCCTAAGCATCTACCAGAATCTCAAAGGGCAGCGCGCCCCCTGGGAGAGCTGGTGGGATGAGCTGCGCGACTACGTCCTGCCTAGTAGGCTGGATAAAGAAAGCGTCATCCCCGATGCCACGCACAAGCTCTATGACACGACAGCCGTCGAGGCCTGTCAAAAGCTCGCCAGCGGGCATATGAGCTACATCACACCTAGCAATGAGCTCTGGTTCAAATGGGCATGCCCCGATCCCGAGCCCAGCGATGAGGCTGAGTCGTGGTATCAACAATGCTCCGAAATCGCCAATCATGAGCTCTCGCTGAGCAACTTTTATACTGAGCTGCATGAATGCTTTCTCGACCGCGTCGGACTGGGGACAGGCAGTCTCTTCTGCGGGCACAATGCGCAGGGGCGGCTCCACTTTCGCCACGTGCCCTGCGGGGAGTTCGTCTGTGCGTATCAAGACGATGGGCAGCTGAGCGTCTATATTCGAGAGTTCACGCTGAGCGCGAATCAAGCGGCGCAGCAATTTGGCGAAAAAAAGCTAGGTGAGCGCGCGAAGCAACTCCTCGCCGACCCCAGCCGCGCCCTCGATAGCTCGCTGCGCTTCCTGCACATGGTGCGCCGCCGCGCTCAGCGCGATCGCAGCCGCTCGTCAGCAAAAAACATGCCCTACGAGAGTCTCTACTACTGCATGGAGGATGATCACATCGTTGAGGAGAGCGGCTATAGGGAGTTCCCCTACATGGTGACACGCTTTCTCAAATGGGGGGAAGGTCCCTACGGTATCGCCCCCGCGCGCCTCGTCTACCCCGATATCAAGCAGACACAATTCCTCAATCGCATCCTCGACATGCTCGGCGAGGTGGCGGCCTTCCCCCGCATCCTTGAGCTTGCCAATCAGGTAGGAGAGGTCGATCTGAGAGCCGGAGGCCGTACGCTCATCAATGCGGAGAGTGCGGCGCTGGGCTTCCCCCGCGAGTGGGCGACTCAGGGACGCTATGATGTCGGCATGGATAGGCTCAAGCAAAAGCAGGATGCCATCCAGCGCGCCTTCTTTGTGCCCATGCTGGAGCTCTGGCAGAATAGCAAGCAGCAAATGACAGCCGCCGAGATCTATGCGCGTGAGAATGAGCGCGTCATGCTCTTCTCTCCCTCCTTTACACTCTTCTCCACCGACTGCCAGCCACTCATGGAGCGCATCTTTGCCACGCTCTTTCGCCTGGGACGCTTTCCCAAGCCCCCTCAGAGCCTGATGAAGGGGATAGATGAGGGGCAGGCCCACATTGATCATCCGCGCGTGGTCTACCAGGGGCGCGTCGCTATGATCATGCGTCGCCTCCAATCCGAGGGGATGGAAAAGGCACTGATGCGCCTCCAGAGCATGAGTGCGCTGGATGCCCAGCTCGTCGATCACATCGACCTCGACCGCAGCTTCCGCATGGCGGCTCGTATGGACGGAGTGCCCGAGGGCATCCTGCGCCCCGAGCGCGAGATCAAACGCCTGCGCCGCGAGCGCGAAGAACAAGCCGCCGCCCAAGCCCAGCTCCCAGACGGAGTCGCCGCTGAGGCCAGCGGTGCCATCCCCCCCGAGATGATGCAGGCACTAGGCGCACAGCTTGGCGCAACTACCCCCTAACCCAAACCAAGCACATGAACGACCTCCCCCACCAAGCCCAGCGACAAAAGGCACTCCACGAGGCACGTCGCGCCCGCGCACGCCTCCTGCGCGTGCTCGGAGATGCCGAGGGCGAGCGCGTGCTCGCGCAGCTCGAAGCCCGCTTTGAAACCCACCTCCCCGTATTCCAAGGACATGCGGGGCAGTATGACCCCCTTGATGCGATGCGCCGCGATGCGCACCGAGAAGTCTTTCTCGTCATCCGCCACCAACTCGAAGAGGCGCGACAAGAATCAACACAACCCCCATCCCCCAATTCCGATACATGAAAACCACCCCCCATCCCTACAACCAGCCCATGCTCAATACCGACGACACAGATGACTACAGCCCCAGCGCCGCCCCCCCAGCCCAAGCGATGCCTACAATGCCCCGCGATCCCTCCATGGCACACTACAGCGATCAGCCGCCCATGCCACCCAGCGCAGCCCTCCCCAGCCCCATCATAGAAGAGCAGGGTGGCTTCACCCCACAATGGTATGATAGATTTGAGGAGCTGCGCGACCACGCCGCCACGCTGAACAAATTCCAACGCCCCGAGGCATTGGCCAAGAGCTACGCCGCGCTCGAACGCCTGCGCGGCTACCCCGGTATAGAGGACAAGCGACGCATGGGCGCCTTCCGCCGCGCCGTAGGCCTCCCAGAGCATGCCGAAGAATACAGCCTCTCCCGCCCCGAAGATCTCCCCGATGAGCTCTGGGATGAGAATCTCGTCTCACAGATGGCACACAAAGCGCACGAATACGGCGTGCCTGCCGCCGCTATGGAAGCCCTCAAAGACCACTACTGCTGCGAAAACAAGCGCCACCTCCAGCACTACCGCCAGATGCAAGAAGAGCGCATCCTCCAAGCCGACGCGGAGCTCCAAGACGAGTGGGGTATTGACTATGAGGACAACATGGCAGCCATCACCTCCGTCTTTGCACGCCTCGGCATGGATGCTGGAGTCGATGTCGTCCCCATGCTGGACAATCCCGCGCTGCGTGCTGACACCTCCTTCCGTCGCGTGCTACTAGAGGTAGCCCACGCCCTAGGCGAGGCCCCCCATCGCAGTGGAGATCACAAAGAATCGCGCCACGAGGCGCATCGCATCGCACACGATCCCACGCACCCCCTCCACGAGGCCTACATGCGCACCAGCCCCCCCCAGCACAAGTACGCCAACGAGCAGTACGACCGCCACGCCTTTGGGCGTCCTATTTCTTAATGGAGGCACGAGATCTAAGAGCCTAGCCCCCCAAAGAAGCCTAGCTTTTCACCTGAGAAGCTAGGCTTCATATGCGCCTAGGCATGGTATGGGCACATAGCTACCGCAGCCCAGCTTTGATCTTGACAGACATTGATCTCTACTGTATTCTGACAGTAGAGATCTAGTGTTTCAAATCGAGCTGACTTAATTTTAACGCTGGCTTATAACTGTTTTAAAAAGAAGGCTGTGGCAAAATAGCCAAAACACCCCAGTAACATCAACTCGCCTCCCTACATGAAAGAAAAAGCGAAAGTCAAAGTCTTTGACCTCCTCAAGGGGCTCAAGCATGGGCAAGTCAAATGCCCCAAGTGCGGGGCGACGGACATCTCACGCGCCGATGAGAGCAGCCCGCTCTACTGCCACTTTTGCAAGATCGAGTTTGCCCCCCCGCTCCAAGAGATCGAAGACGACGCGCACGAGATAGACGAGCTCAAGGGAATCCACATCAGCACAGGGGCGCAAGACATCACAGCCGCCGCAGACGAGCTCGTCACCATCAAGTGCCAGAGCTGTGGAGCCGAGGTAGTCATCAATAGCAGCGAGACACACGAATCACGCTGCCACTGGTGTCGCAATTATCTCTCCCTCCAGAATGTCGTGCCCAATGGGGCTGTGCCCGATCTCGTGCTCCCCTTCACCCAGAGCAAGGCGATGGCGCAGTCCGCCTTGGAGAGCTACATGGAGAAGTACAAGTACTTTGCCCATCCGCGCTTCAAGAGAGAGTTCAACGCCGAGAATATCTTTGCCCTCTACCTCCCCTACATGCTCGTGGACATCAAGGCGCATAGCCGCCTTGAGGGCTGCGGCGAGAGCACGCTGAGCAAGTCGCACCAGACGACGGGCTCGGGCAGCACGCAGAAGACGACCACCACCTATGAGGTGGGCTCCTATCAGATCAGCCGCGAGTTCGACCTCATCGTCGATGACCTCCTCATGCAGTCGAGGCATGACCGCCTGCATCATCGAGGCACAGCACAGGTCATCAACGCCGTCTTGCCCTTCGATACGAAGCGCGCTGTGAAGTGGAATCCCAGCCTCCTCAAAGGCATGCGCTCCGAGAAGCGCGATCTGAATATCTCGAGTATGGAGCAAAGCGTCTTTACCCAGCTCTACGACATAGGCTTCATGCACGCGGCGAACATGATAGAGCCCTACAATAGAGGCGTGAAGTGGAGCAGCCACAAGCAGGACGTGCTGGGTGAAAAATGGGTCTCCATCTACCTCCCCGTCTGGATCTACAGCTACAAGAGCTGGCCCTGGGGCAAGGTCTACTACAGTGCCATGAATGCGCGCTCGGGCAAGGTCGTCGGCACGATGCCTATCAACTACCCCAAGCTCCTCCTCATCTGCGCGCTCTTCCTCATCATCCCCCTGCTACTGGCACACTACGTCATGCTGCACTTTGCCGTCATCATGATCATGTCACCGTGGATCTTCATCTCCACCTACCGCGACTACCACAAGAGTGGTGTGAGGCACAAGCATGCCGAGGAGACCCGCACCCGCGTCTCTGCGGTGCAGCGCGAGGATATCCTGCTCAAGAAGGGGCAGTCCGACTCCCCCTACTCGATGAATGGCGCCCAAGTTTACCCTCCCAAAAAAAGCTAATACCCATGAGCAACTACAACCCCACAGCAAAGCAGCCCCTCAGCTTCCTCGCCCCCCTCATTACAGGCGTCGGGATCCTCGTGCTGCTCTTCTTTCTTTACACGAGCATCAAGGCCTCAGTCACCGAGATACACCGAGTGCGCATCCTCAGCGAGGTGCGGCAGGACGGCATCGTGGTCTTGGCGGATAATAGCACGCCCTCACCCTTCCATGAGGGGAAATCCCTCGTCCTCTCAGGGAAGCTCCACGTGGATGCTCCCTTGCGCGATGATGACTTTCACATCGAGCAGGCAGGGCTCAAGCTCATACGCGAGGTGCAGATCTATCAGACGGTCAAGGACGTGGACTTTGGCGGCAAGAAGGAGAGGCAGGTGTACATGGCCGATAAGATGGCGGAGTCCTCGACCATCTTCATCAATGAATGGTGTGCTGCCCCCGTCGTCACGCGCCCCATGGAGGGTGCCTTTCACCTCAGCTTTGAGGAGCGTCAGCGCAATGCCAATGAGGGCAGCGAGCTCTTTTACCAGAGCAAGACCATGCTGCCCAATAGCGTCAGGCTAGGGGCTTATCATGTGTCCACCCCTATCATCCAGAGCGAGCAGTGGGGCAAGATCGCCCGCGACTTCCTCCTCCCTCAGAGCCAGTGGCATGAGAAGACCTTCGCCCTAGGCATCGCCAAGGAGCATGCCCTCTACCTCCGCAAGAAGGGCTTTACAGAGCAAGAACGCGCCACGCCCGAGGCCTATGAGCCGCAAATCGGTGATCTGCGCGTGCGCTGGCGCGTCATCCTCAGCGATCAAGAGGTGACGCTGTTCGCACGACAGGAGGGCGATAGACTCTGGCCTATCCCAACATCGGCCGATCCCTATTTCGTCCTTGAGCGCGGTGTGATCGACATACCGCACTACCTCGCTGCCGAGCTTGAGGCGGGGCAGCGCTTCTCGTCTATGATGCTTTTCTTTTACTTCTTCTTCTTTTGGGGGAGCTATGCGCTGATTTTATGGGGGATACGATTTGGCACGCGTCAGTCTGCCCTCTGGGAGGGCTGGATGGCGTGTTACAAGAAAGGCAGCTCCGCCCTGCTCTCCTGCCTCACCCTGAGCCTCGTCTATGTCTTCTTGATACTCTACGCTGGCGATTGGCAGGGTCTTGCTTGGTTCGGGCTTGCTTGGCTCGCCCTCGTTCTCGGTCTCGGCTACTATCTCTGTAAAAAAGCCATCAATAAGGGCAAGACACTAGTCTTTAGCGGACCCACGCGCATGCCGCACAATGAGGACTCGTGAGTATAACTACCACATCGGCAACATTATAATAGATCGCCCCCAGCGCTATTCCCAAGCGACTTCTCATCGAGCTGGGATTTTGAGAGTTGACAAAGATTGAAAGTTAGATTAAGCTAACTTTAAACACCATGACGGAATACCGAATCGAAAAAGACACGATGGGGGAAATTCAAGTACCCAAGGACGTATACTGGGGAGCTCAGACACAGCGAAGCTTGCAAAATTTTGAGATAGGCACAGAAAAAATGCCCCTTGAGATCGTACGCGCCTTCGCCATCCTCAAAAAGGGCGCAGCACACGCCAATAACAAGCTAGGCAAACTCAGCGATGAGAAATGCCAGCTCATCTCACAGGTCTGTGACGAGATCTTAGCAGGCGAGCTCCTGGATCAATTCCCGCTTGCCGTCTGGCAAACGGGCAGCGGCACCCAGTCCAACATGAATAGCAATGAAGTCATCGCCAATCGCGGTAATGCCCTTGCAGGCAAGTCCCTGCTGCATCCCAATGACGATGTGAACATGTCTCAGAGCTCGAATGACACCTTCCCCACAGCCATGCACATAGCAGCCGTCTTGGAGACCAAGGAAAGGCTGCTGCCTGCTATTGATCTCATGATAGCCGAGTTCCAGCGCCTCGAAGCCGAGAATGAAGGCATCATCAAATCAGGACGCACCCACCTCCAAGATGCCACCCCCATCACCTTCTCACAAGAAATCAGTGGCTGGCGCAACATGCTCGAAAAGACCAAGGAGATGATCGCCACCTCCCTCATCGGAGTCGCCGAGCTCGCGCTGGGAGGCACAGCCGTGGGCACAGGCATCAACGCGCCCAAGGAATTCGGCGCAGTCTCCGCTGCTGAGATCTCCGCCATCACGGGCGAGAGCTTCATCACCGCGGAGAACAAATTCCACTCCCTGACCTCAAAGGACGAGCTCGTCTACGCCCATGGTGCCATCAAGGCACTCGCCGCTAATGTGATGAAGATAGCCAACGACGTGCGTTGGCTCGCCTCAGGCCCTCGCTGCGGCATAGGCGAGATCTCCATCCCTGAGAATGAGCCCGGAAGCTCCATCATGCCTGGTAAGGTGAATCCCACCCAGTGCGAGGCTCTCACCATGGTAGCCGTGCAAGTCATCGCCAACGACACAGCTATAGGGATTGCCGCCTCACAGGGCAACTTTGAGCTCAACGTCTACATGCCCGTGTGCATCTACAACTTCTTGCAATCTGTGCGACTACTCGCCGACGGGCTCAATTCATTCAGAACGAATTGCGTCGTAGGTATCCAAGCCAATAAGGAGAAAATGCAGGAGAATCTCGATCGCTCCCTCATGCTCGTCACCTGCCTGAATCCCTACATAGGCTACGAAAACGCCGCCAAGACAGCGAAGAAAGCCCACAAGGAGAATATCACCTTGAAAGAAGCCTGCATCTCGCTGGGCTTGATCACAGAAGAAAAATTCGACGAAGTCTTCCGCCCCGACCTCATGGTCTGATGAGAGGCTCGTCCTAGGCATATGTAAAAGGGTGACTGGTAGCAGTCACCCTTTCTCTGTGAAATTCTCAGAGAATTGAAAGCGTAGGCTGAGTCTATTGTGCCCTTGCTTCCTCCAACAGAAGCGGCGCTTGAGCTCGTAGCTAGAGGGGAGGCTACGCGAGAATGCGCCCTTGTTCACTGCTAGCTCGCTCAGGGATGCGAGCAGCTCGTGTAGCTCTGCGTGGGTGTAGAGGATGGTGGCTGTCAGTCCGGTATAGTGTCTACGCCATAGACCTGATGTCGTTGCTTCGATGTAGACCTGAGCCCTGTGCTCTCGTCGCTCGGCTTGGGTCGCGAGCGTGAGCATGTGGCAGCAGTGGTAGTCCTCCCCTGCCAGTCTCCGCTCATCGAGATCTGCGCCCTCGGGGCTCGACCATGAGGGGCAGCAGAGATGGATGTGGTCAGGAGGCTTGCCTAGTAGCTGCCTCAGCTGATGCACAAGGCTCTCGATGCCCTCGTGGTCGAGGGTGATGAGGAGCTCGCCCTGTGTCTGGGTGTTGAATGCGACGTTGATCATATGATCATGAGCGGAGGATCAGGGGATGGGATGCACGCGCAAGCCCTCGGGGCTGATCTCGATGAGTGATTTGTTGTCGGGGGTGAAGGTGTAGCGGCTCTGGGTGCTGCTCTTGAGGGGGGCGCTGAGCTTTCGGCTGTTGAAGTCGTAGTTGTAGATGTAGCACTCGTTGCCGTAGGTGGTGAAGTAGAGGCTACGCCCGTAGGGGGAGTAGACGACCTCGCGTAGATGCGCCTTGATGCCCAGCCGGGGATCGACCTTGTGCCCATAGCTGCGGTCGTGGGAGAGGATGTTTTGATCGCCTCGCTCGGCGAGCTGGTGCTGACCATCGGGGCTGTAGAAGCAGCTCTTGAGCCCTCCCGCCCATGTCTGCTTAGAGCTGTCGGCTGTCGCGATGGTGTAGCTGTAGTTGTTTTTTCCATCGTCATAATGGAGAGTCTTGCTATTGGCGGAGATGCCTAGAGTCTGGGGGCATGAGTCGAGCAGCTTCTTGTACTCCGTTGTTTCAGAGTTGATGTAGAAGAGGCTGCTGCTGGCCTCGTGGGTGTTCGCCGAGAGTCCGACGACCAGGTACTTGCCGTCGGGGGTGTAGCGCAGCAGTCGGGGGCTGCTGTCACCTTGCCATTTGATCTCGCCGCTCTCCTTGAGACTGGGGACTTGGAGGAAGACGAGACGCCCTTTTTCAACGGCGAGGATGTTGCCCTGCGAGCTCCAAAGGATGTCGTCGTAGCCTCCGAATTCTCCGAGCTTGTGCTCCTTGAGGCTGCGCTTGGCGCGGAGGTCGTAGAGTTGGATTTTCTGCTCGCGCTCGTAGGAGAAGGCGATGTAGCGCTCATCGGGGGAGAAGAATGCCTGCATCGCCACATCGGGCGCGATCTTGTGCACGGATCCCGTGGCGAGCTCGACGAGGATGGTCTGCGGGTAGTGGCTCGCCTTGTTGTCGCCTGACTCGGAGAGTACCATGTAGCGGCTGCTGGGGGAGAAGGTGATGTGCCAGCCAGAGCTGTGGTCTATGTCGTAGCACTTGGCGGTGTGGAGGTCGAGGACAAAGATGGGAGGGATGCCCGTCTTGTACTGGTCTCTCATGCCGACAAAGTAGCGTCCATCGGGGGAGAAGAAGCAGGCGCGAAGCTTGTTTTTCCCGACCACATAGCGATCGAGAGACTGCTGGGTGAGGGCGACCTGATTGGCACTGCTCAAGAGAGGCAGGCAGAGGAAACTGACGAGGAGGAAGAGCTTTTTCATCGTTCCGAGAGGTTGAGAGTGTCGAGGGACAAGTGTCGCTAAGGATGATTTTTGGAGAGTTTTAGCAGGCATGAATCTGCATGCCGAGGGCGCGTATCTTGTGCTAACCCTTTAGAGCATAGCATAAGCAACGAGAAAGGCAAGATCAAAAAGGGGCAACGATAAAGGCTTCACTGTTTCCAGTGAAGCCTTTTAAAACGCGTTATCTTATACAGAGAATAGGACTCGAACCTACGACCTCCACCATGTCAAGGTGTTGCTCTACCAACTGAGCTATCCCTGCGTTTTGTTGCCGTGAAGCAGGGGCATTATAGAGAATAAAAACGGATATGGCAAGCTTTTTTTGAAAAAATGTTTGTGAAAGCAAAAAAAAGCGAGTTGTTCACAGTGCTTTTTATATCCATTTTGTTCTCTAAGATGCTTATACTATTTCATTGAGTGTGATGAGAGTCTTCTCGGAGAAAATCACGCAGTCATCGACTGCCTCGTGATGATGGCGCTTTTCATGATCGCGTGATCTCGTGAGACACGATGGGGAGATGATTTACAATGGGCGTCTTTTACACGACGATGTCTCAGAGTGTTCGTGTGCTCTGAGACATCAATCTGTGTAAGGTTTATACACGGGTGCAAAGCTAGCAAAAGATGCCTCGTGAAGAGATCTTGTGCCTTGCTCTTATGGAGAATGCGTGTTTAGCAGACGGGCTTTGCAGGTTCGCCGTACTTGTTGTTAGCTTCTTCTGTAGGCTTCACGACGAAGTACAAAATCAAGAAAGATCCAATGAACGTGAAGATGAGGAGCAGCCACCATCCCGAATGACCTGCATCATGCAAGCGTCGTACGGAGACTGCGAGTGAAGGCAGGAGCAGAGCAATAGAGACGAGAGGATAGAGCACGCCCAAGCCAGTAACGATATCTAATGTGAGCGCAATGCCTAGAACGATTAATTGGACGAGGGTGTACAACCAATACTCACTGCGGGATGCACGACCGCTAAAGGTAGCGTACTTGCCTAAGCAGTTCTTGAAGTTGTTGATGGTATTCTGGACGAAGGAATCGGATGTAGTGTTTGTCATATTATGTAGATGCCTTTTAGCGTGATGAATTGTACCAAGGAGTTTTTTAGATGTCAAGTTCTCTCTTGTACTGCACCTAATAATTTAAATTGTATGTCATATTGAGGCAACGAAAGCCGGAGCGTGAGTCCTTACTTGATGATGACATGGTATCCGATGACGACGGCGAGCATGCAGAGGATGAGGCTGGTACTCATGTAGGCAAGGGCGTGCAGCCACGCGCCTTGATGAAGCAGGACGAGGTTCTCATGCGCGAAGCTTGAGAAGGTGGTGAAGCCTCCGCAGAGTCCCACCATGAGCGCGAGCTTCCATTCCTCGCTGAGCTGGTAGTGGCGTGTGAATGCTGCACTGAGTACTCCTAGTAGCATGCAGCCTAGTATATTGACGACGAGTGTCCCCCAAGGGAGTGTCGAGGGGGCGTAGCTCTGGATGAGCCGCGCGATGAGGTAGCGTAGGATGCCGCCAATGAAGCTGCCGCAGCCAATGAGGAGGAGAGCTTTGATTTGCAAGAGTGGGTGCGGGGGCTAGGGGCTGATGGTGACGAGCGTCCCCAGCGGGCTGTGCTCAAAGAGTGTGATCATGGCCTGCGGGGAGAGGCGTATGCAGCCATGGGAGCAGGCTGTGCCGAGTCGCTCTATGTCCGCTGTGCCGTGGATATAGATGTAGCGGGCTCGTGTGTTGGCGTTGTGCTCGTCTATGCCATCGAGCGTGAGGATGCGGGCGAGGATGGGATCGCTGTTGGCGAGAGGGGGGCTTTTGGGGGCTGTGCTCACAGAGCTGGCGAGGGGGAGGCGCGCGCAAAAGCAGCAGTGCGCAGGGGCGCCCTCTCCGTGGCGTGTGGCGATGCGAAAGCGGCCCGTGGGGGTCTGTCCCGAGTCGGGCTGTGTGCCTATGCCTGCGAGTCCCGAGGAGATGCAGGTCTGCCATAGGCTGTGATTGTCGTCGTCTCTGAGCTCAAGGCTCTGCCGCGAGATGCTAATATGGATGGATGGCATGGAGGAGGACTTCGGCGATGCGGGTGGCAGCGTCGGGGATGCTGAGTGACTTCATAGCCTGCTCCATTGCGCTTCTTTGCTCGTCATGAGCGATGATGTCTTGGGTGAAGGCGAGGATGCTTGCAGCACTCAGCGCGGATTGTTGGCAGAGCTGGGCTGCCCCACGTGTGCTATAGGCGCGTGCGTTGTAGCTCTGGTGGTCATCTGCGGCGGCGGGGTAGGGGATGAGTAGGGAGGCTTTGCCCATGAGGGAGAGCTCGGTGAGCGTGGAGGCCCCTGCGCGGCTGATGACTCCGTCGCAGGCGCGGTAGGCGAGTGCCATCTGGGAGCAAAATCCGCGTAGACTCACGTTGTTCGCATGGCTGTATTGGCTCGCGAGTTGCGCCTTGAGGCTCTCTTCGTGGGCACGCCCCGTGATGAGGCGGTAGTGCGTCTGTGGGTCGAGGGCGGCGGCGCGCAGGATGTGTTCATTGAGTGCTTGTGCGCCTTGTGAGCCACCGAGTACGAGGATGACGCGCCCCTGCTCGGGGAGCTCAAGGGCGCGGCGTGCGTCGGCTTGGCTGGCTTCTGTGGTGGTGAACTCGGCTCGTGCGGGCGTACCGGTGATGTCGCATGGCTTGCTGGGGAAGTAGCTTTGCGCGTCGGCGAGCCCGAGTAGGACGCGTCTGCACCAGCGCGCGGTGAGGCGATTCGCCTTACCAGGCAGGGCATTGGAGTCGTGTACAAAGCAGGGGAGCTTTTGGCGCGATGCCGCGATGATGGGAGCCAGTGAGGTGAAGCCCCCCCTGCCGAGTGCGGCGTGTATGGCTCGTTGGTTGATGATGCGCGCACATTGGATGTAGGTATTGAGCATCTTGGCGGCAAATACAGGCATCTTCAGTGAGAGTGTAGGCGGCTTGGCGATGGCGGGGATGGCCACATAGTCGAGCTCTGGGTAGGCCTTGATGCCCTCTTGGTCAACACTTTTGTTGGAGATGAGTAGGGTGGGCTTGTGCCCGCGCTCGCGGAGCTGCTGGGCGACGGCGATCCCGGGGAAGAGATGCCCGCCTGTGCCGCCACAGGCGATGAGGATGTTGTAGGATGTATTCATGCTAGGGTGAGGCTTAGCGCCTTGTGGGGAACATTTTGTGAAGGGGGGTGTAGCGGCTCAGCTCGGGGAGATGTCTTTGTATGCTGGTGATGAAGCCTATAGCTGCGATGCTAAAGACGAGGTTGGTGCCGCCATAGCTGATAAAGGGCAGTGGGATACCTGTATTGGGCAGTATGCCCGCAACGACCATGATGTTGACCATGGCAGGCCAGAAGATGGTGAAGGCGATGCCTAGACAGAGGTAGCGACCAAAGAGATCTCGCGTATGCAGGGCGAGATTGATCGCGGCGACCATCATGATGGTAAAGAGCAGCAGCACGCCAGCACTGCCGACAAAGCCGAGCTCTGAGGCGATGGTGGCGTAGATGAAGTCGGTGTGCGCATAGGGGAGGTCTCCATACTTTTCCGCGCTATCTCCCAGCCCTACCCCTGTGCTGCCTCCGCGTGCGAAGGCCTGCTGGGCGACCCATTGTTGGAGGCCTTGATCGCGTCGGTAGCCTTCGAGGTCTTGGAGGGCGGCGATGCGCCCCATGCGGTTGGGGCTATCGGTGGTGAATTGAAAGAGGACGAGTGCCCCGCAGAGTACGGCGAGGGTGAGCACCCACCAGCGAGTGCCCGCTGCGAGCATGAGGCAAAAGCCCGAGAGCGCGAGTGCGGCGGCTGTGCCTAGATCCTTTTCGATGAGGATGAGAAAGACCGGAAAGCCAAAGATGAGCCCCGGGATGAGAAAGCCAAAGGTGAGGCTTTTGACGCGCTCGCGATGCGTGGTGTACCAGTCGGCAAGGCAGATCATGAGGCTGATTTTGGCGAGCTCGCTGGGCTGGAATTGGAGACCAAGTCCCAGCTTGATCCATCGAGATTCACCATTGATGGTCAGACCTATACCTGGTACAAAACAGAGGATGAGCAGTATGGTGCAGCCTATCCAAATGAGGGGGACAAAGTAGCGCAGCAGTCTATAATCCACGCAGCTGATGAAGAGAGCGGCGACTCCGCCTATGAGGGCGAAGCCGCTTTGCTTGATCAAAAAGCTATAGACCGAGTCTCCATCATGCAGATGACTCACTGTACTCGTGCTGCCCACCATGACGATGCCAAGGGTGAGCAGCAGGATAAAGCAGATCCAGATGATGATGATGCTGAGGCGGTGTGTCATGTGCCGGCGATCAGTGCCTCCTTAATGGATTTTAACGCTTGGGTAGCACCTTGATTTTTTGACCAGGTTTGATGCGACCAGCTCTGCTTTTGGGGATGGAATTGAGCCTGAGAAGGTCGTTTAAATTCATTTTGTGATGCTTTGCGATGGCACTCAGTGTGTCGCCTTTTTTTATGGTGTAGGAGATCGTTTTGCGGGTGTTTTTGGGCTTTGGATCGGTGGAGCGGGGAGGCGGGTTGGGGAGGATGCTGTCGTCATCGGTGATGGCTACTATCTCTCGGGGCTCTGTTTGTTGATCAGGCTTGGCTTCTGCTACTGCTGGCTTCGCGCTAGCTCCAGTCTCTGTGCTTGGTGAATCGACATAGGGCCCCATCTCGATGATTATATCCACGCCCTCTTGCTGAGTGTCGGTATTGGGGTAGGCGGCGACTCCTGCGGGTGATGTGCTGGCTTGACCGGGCTTGGGGATGATGATGCTCTGACCCACGTAGAGTTGCTCAGAGCCAATGATGCTAGGGTTGGCTCGGCGTAGCTCCTGCTCGCTTACGTTGAATTTGATGGCGATGTCTTTGAGATGCTCTGGTGCGGTGATCTTGTAGGTCGTGGGGCGCAGCTCCGCGCGGCGTTGGTGTTCTGACTTGTTGCTCTCGCGTGGGTCAATGACGGCTTTTGGCGTGGTCTCTGCTGGGGTGGGTTTTTTCCCTGTGGGTGGTTTTGGGCTGACGACGACAGCGGTGACTTCGCGCACAGTGCTGCCCGACGCCTGCTGAGTCTCCGCTTGTGGCGCGGGGCTAGGGCTAGGCTTGACGGGGGCTAGTATCGTGGAGGTCTCGGCATCGAGCGTAGCTTTGCGCCCTTTGCCTATCTCTGATGCGGGAGGGGTGCTATCCGCTGTATTGCTGGTGATAGGCTGGGCGAGTGCTGTAGCTTCTGCTGATCTGGACTTTTGCTCAAAGTCGGGGGCTTTGCTGGACTTGTCGAGTTGGTCGTGCAGCAGCACTCCTCCTATGACGACGACGTGGAGGAGCAGTAGACCGATGATGACACGGACAACGGTGCCGTTGTTTGTGTCTTGCAAGGGCTGTGAATGGGCGTAGAGTCGTTTGCGCTTGGGTTGTTGTGTGATGAAGTTTTTGAGAAAATGACGCTTCGTGGGTTTGTTGCGCTTGAACTGAGTCTGCTGAAAGGCACGCTGGCGGGTGGGGCGACGTGGAGGCATAATAGCGAAGGGTGGGTTAGGAATGATTGGTGACGGGGCGTATGGCTCGATGGACAGCGTCGCGGAAGCATTGTCCGCGGGCTTCGTAGCCTGTGAATTGGTCGAAGGAAGAGGTACCTGGCGAGAAGAGAATGACATCCCCCGCCTCAGCGAGGCTGAGGGCACGCGTGACGCATTGCTCGACTGTGTCGTGCTCTTCGCTCGGGCAGGCAGCACTCAGGCAGTTGCACAGCGGGCTAGCTATCTCTCCAAAGCAGAGGCTGTGGCGAGCCTTTTGCTTGAGCAGCGGGATGAGTGGTGCGTAGTTGAGCCCCTTTTGCTTGCCTCCTGCGATGAGGATGATGGGGCGTGTCTGCGAGTGGATGGCGGCTGCTGTTGAGTGCAGGTTGGTGCTCTTGGAGTCGTTGAGCCACAGAATGCCCTTGCGCTCTGCGACCATCTCGCAGCGATGGCAGGGGGGGGCAAAGCTCACGATGGCACGCTCTATCTGGCTCTCGCTGATGCCCAGTGGGCGGCAGGCGAGCAGGGCGGCCATGCTGTTTTCGGCATTGTGGGACTGCTCCATGCGGGTGTTTTTGAGACTGATGCAGGCACGCTCGCCTTCATAGATGACGGAGTCTCTATAGTGGAGTGTGGCCTGGCTCTCAAGCGAGCTAAAGGTCTCGATGCGTGGTGCTAGATCGCCGAGCTTTTCTTCGAGACGCAGGATGGCGAGCTGCTCGGGGCGCATATTGTCAAAGATGCGCTTCTTGGCGGCAAAGTAGTCCTCTATTCTCTTGTAGCGGTCCATATGGTCGGGCGCAAAATTGAGCCAGATGGCAATATCGGGGCAGAATTGCTCGATGGTTTCCATCTGGAAGGAGGAGACCTCAAGGACGGCAATATTTTTCTCAGGATGCTGGAGGATCACCTCACTGAGGGGGATGCCAAAATTCCCACAAGCGATGGCGGCGCGCCCTGCAGAGAGCAATATATGCTCGATGAGGGCGGTCGTCGTCGTCTTGCCATTGGTGCCGGTGATGGCAATGATTTGTCCTTGAAAATAGCGGTACGCAAATTCTGTCTCACCGAGTAGGGGAGCGTTGTTGGGCTTGCAGAAGGATTCTACCCAAGGCTTGTTGGGCTCGACTCCGGGGGAGATGAGGACGAGGTCGGCAGCGTACTCTGCTGCATCTTCTGGTGTCGCGGCGCTCACACAGGTGATTTGTGGGTGTGTGTAGGTGGCCTTCGGCGAGGTGTCAAAGAGGCAGACCTCTGCGGCACCCTCGGCGAGGGCGAGATTGGCGGCGGCTATGCCGCTGCGTCCACAGCCTAGGACAGCAATGCGTTGTTGCTTGATATTCATATAGAGGTGATATTAAAGTAGAAAAGGGGGGGGCAGTGAATGGAGGGGGGGGATTAATATTGTATGGTCGCGGAGTACCAGCCTAGTGTGCCGATGAGCGCGAAGAGTAGCGTGATGATCCAAAAGCGTATTGCGACTTGAGGCTCAGACCAGCCCTTCTTCTCAAAATGATGGTGAATGGGTGCCATGAGCAGCAGGCGGCGTGGCTTGCCATAGAGCTTGCGTGAGAGCTTGAACCAGCCACGCTGGAGCATGACGGAGCATGCCTCAATCACAAAGATACCGCCCATGATGACGAAGGTGAAGTGATTGCCCGTGCAGACAGCCATCGTGCCCAGCACACCCCCGAGCGCGAGTGAGCCCGTGTCGCCCATAAAGATCTGCGCGGGCGAGGCGTTGAACCACAGAAAGCCGAGGCAGGCAAAGGTGATGCTGGCGAGCACGATATTGAGCTCAGGTGAGTCTGTCACGATGGTGAATAGAGCCGCGACGATGGCGACGCAGCCACTGGCAAGACCGTCGAGACCGTCGGTGAGATTCACCGCATTGGAGGTGCCCACGATGGCGAGGATGGAGAGGGGGATGAACCAAAAGCCCACATCCCACCAGCCCCAGAAGGGGATGAGTATACTGCTGATACCCTCGACCTGATAAAAGAGGTAGACGGATACCGCGATGGCGGTGACGCTCTGGACGACGATCTTGATGATGCCGCTGACGCCATCCGTGCCCGATTGGGTGATCTTGGCGTAGTCGTCTAGAAAGCCCAGCCCCGCAGTCATGAGTAGGACAAAGAGGCAGCTATGCGTCGCGGGGTCGCTCAGATCACCAAAGAGTAGGGTGGTCAGCGTGACGAGGGCAATGATCATGATGCCACCCATGGTGGGGGTGTTCTTCTTCTTCGCATGGTCAGGGGCGTTGGCGCGTGCGCTCTGTTCGCGAATGGGTTGCTTTGCCTTTTCCTTGAGGAAGGCGATGAGGTAGGGCCCGACGAGGAGGCTGCCTAGGAAGGGAAGAAGGATGGCACAGAAGACGAGGATGCGCGTGGGTATGTCAAAGAATTGAGCGATCATGGATGGATGGGGGCGGGGGAAGAGGGGGTGAGCAGGGCGAGGAGTGACTGGAGGGTGTACTCCATATGCGCGGAGCGTGAGCCCTTGAAGAGCAGCGCATCGCCCGCATGGCAGAGGGTGACAAGGAGGCTAGCCGCCTCCTCATGGCTAGAAAAGTGATGCAGCTCGACACCTGCTGCGCCCTCGTGGAGCGCGCGCATGTCCTCGCTGAGTGAGCCCACGGTGACGAGCAGCGCGTAGTCACGCGTGCGTACGTGCTGACCAATCTCGCGGTGGATGGCAGGCCCATGCGTCCCCAGCTCGCCAATCGCGCCGAGGATGGCGATGCGGCGCGTGGGCTCGCTCATGTCGGCGACGGTATCAAGCGCGGCGCGCATGCTTTCGAGATTCGCATTGTAGCTATCGTCGATGAGAAAGAGTCCCGCGCGCTCAAGGCAGCTCAGGCGCCCCTGCGTGAGGGTGGAGAGGCTCAGCCCCTCCGCGATGTGGGTGAGATTGCAGCCCGCTTTCCACGCAGCAGCGGCGGCGAGTAGGCTGTTGCTGACCATGTGACGACCAGGTGTGGGTAGCTCGATGGCGATGCTGCCTAGTCCCTCAATGCAGAGGGTGTAGCTGCTGCCCTGCGCATGGTAGCTGATGTCCTGTGCCTGTAGGGGGCACTCGGGGCTGCCAATAGCAAGACACTGTGCGGTGGTCTGAGAGGCTATCATGCTAGCGTACTCGTCGTCTGCGGGGTAGAAGAGCCAGCCCGAGGCGGGCAGTGCACGCGCGAGGGTACACTTTTCCATCGCGATGTTGTCACGCGAGCCGAGGTACTCGATGTGGGCGGAGCCTATGTGGGTGATAATACCCATGTCGGGGCGCGTGATGTCGCAGAGGGGGGCGAGCTCACCAGCGTGATTCATGCCCATCTCCCAGACGGTGGCCTGTGTGCCCGCGGGGGTGGAGAGCACGCTGAGTGGCACTCCTATGTGGTTGTTGAGATTCCCCTTTGTCGCCTCGGCGGGCATGGCTTGCCTGAGGATGCTCAGCAGCATGTCCTTGGTGCTCGTCTTGCCGCTGGAGCCTGTGAGTCCGATGACGCAGAGAGGCTCAAGCTCGTCGCGCCACCACTGGGCGAGGCTCTGGAGGGCGAGCAGGGGGTCGCTGACGCGTAGCACGCTGCAGTGGGGGGGGATGGTCCCCACCTCTTCTGAGACGATGACGGCGGCAGCTCCCTGTTCGGCTGCTTGGGCGGCAAAGCGGTTGCCGTTGAATCGCTCGCCACTTAGCGCGACGAAGAGACAGCCCTCGCGCAGCTGGCGGGTGTCGGTGGTGACACCCGAGCTGATCTCACGCGTGCCACGGGCGACGAGGGTCGCGCCTGTGGCTGCACAGAGTGTGTCTAGGGGGATGCTCTTCATGGGGTGGGTTGCTGTGTTAGAATTGTGTTAGAATGTAAAAGGCTTGCGAGGTGTTTGATCCTGATCGTCGTTGTCCGTGGGGCGAGCTTCGCGCTCAGGCCTCGCGTCGCGGTCAAATCTTGCATCGCGGTCGAATTTTCCGCCTCGCTCGTAGCGTGCGCCGCGCTCTGGTCTAGCGTCGCGATCAAAGCGTCCGCCGCGATCGGGGCTTTCACCTCGCTCGAAGCGTGCGCCGCGATCGGGGCTTTCACCTCGCTCGAAGCGTCCACCGCGATCGGGTCTTTCACCACGCTCGAAGCGTCCACCGCGATCGGGTCTTTCACCACGGTCGAAGTGTCCACCGCGATCGGGTCTAGCGTCGCGGTCAAAACCTGCGCCACGCTCGCGCGGGGGGCGCGAGGGGGTGCTGATACCCTCGGGATTTTGCTCACGGTAGTAGGCGTGGATCGCGCCTAGATCGGAGAAGTGGACGGTCTCGTCAGCAAAAATCTGGTAGTCCTCATGTCCCTTGCCGCAGACGAGCAGTGCGTCTCCGGGGCGCGTCAGCTCGAGGGCTGCGTGGATAGCCTCGCGGCGATCGGTGATGCGCTGCTGCTTGGGCTTGGGGATGCCTAGCATGATGTCGTCGATGATGCTCTCGGGGTCTTCTGAGCGGGGATTGTCGCTGGTGACGATGCAGATGTCGCTGTAGCGGGCGGCGGCCTCGCCCATGAGGGGGCGCTTGGTCTTGTCGCGATCACCTCCGCAGCCAAAGACGGTGATGAGGCGCCCTGCACGGCAGAGGCTGCGCATGGTCGAGCAGACGTTGTCCACCGCGTCGGGGGTGTGGGCGTAGTCAACAAAGCTTTGCACGTTGTTGACACTGCTGACGAGCTCAAGGCGTCCAGGTACTTGGGGGCTATGGGCGAGGGCTGCGATGGCGTCGCGCAGCGTGATGCCCGCAGCACTACAACCTGCGATGGCGGCGAGGCTATTGGATATGTTAAAATCTCCTATGAGAGGCGTGCGCACGAGGTACTGTCTGCCCTGATAGTGCAGCTCAAATTGGCTACCCTTCAGCGAGACAATGCTCGGTGTGGCATGATAGTCAGCATCCTCTGCGAGCCCAAAGCTGCGCACGCGCATCAAGGGTGATAGCTCCTCATAGAGGCGACGCCCATAGGGGTCATCAATGTTGATGACAGCGGTGGCCTTGCGCGCGCCCTGCGCGATCATGTCGTAGAAGAGCTGCTTTTTGGCCTCGTAGTACTCCTCCATGTCGCCATGGTAGTCGAGGTGATCCTGCGTGAGATTGGTGAAGATGCCGACGCCGAATTGTGTGCCCGCGCAGCGCTTCTGACTCAGGGCATGCGAGGAGACTTCCATGGCGACCGCGCGGCATCCATTATCCACCATGGTGGCGAGCAGCTGCTGGAGCTGATGGCTACCCGGCGTGGTGTTTTGGGCGGTCTGGCGCTTGTGTCCATCATCGGTGATGATGGTGCCGATGAGTCCTGCACGTCGCCATGAGGCGCGCATGATATGATTGCAGAGGTAGCTGGTGGTGGTCTTGCCATTCGTCCCTGTCACTCCAAGCATGATGAGCTGCTTGCTGGGCTCGCCATGCCATTGGCTGATGAGCTCCCCATTCGCCTGACGCGAGTCGGGGACTTGCACCCAGTAGATGTCCTTCTCCCGCGCGAGGGGGCTAGGTGTGGACTCAGCGACGATGGCGCTAGCTCCTGCTTCTATTGCGGAGGCTATGAGGTCGTGACCATTGATGCGACTCCCCTTCACAGCGACAAAGCAGCTCCCCTCGCTGACTTGACGGCTGTCGTCGGTGAGGGTGAGGATCTCAGCGGGGGCACTGCCTGTGCAGTGGCTCTGGCTGAGGATAGAAAAGAGGGTGT
>CAYJJA010000001.1:47939-50208 GCA_964370355.1 uncultured Akkermansia sp.
TATGAGCGCCGCCGGCGCCCGCCCCGCCGTCGCGGCTCCGCCGCGGGCCGCGGGGGGGGGCGGGCGCGGCGTCGGCGCGCTGTGGGTCATCGGGACGGGGTTTTTTAAGATATCTGCTGTAGCTTTTCTCATTGTCGGGGGTGAGCTGGAGCTGCTCAATGAGGCGGCGCGAGACTTCGCGGAAGATGGGCGCGGCTACCGTGCCACCACTGATGCTGACGCGATCGGTGCGAGCCTCATCAATGACGGTCATGATGACGAGCTCGGGCTTGTCGGCAGGGATCATTCCCGCAAAGGAGACGGTGTGATTCTCGGGGTCGTAGCCGCCTGTTTCCTTGACCTTGCGCGAGGTGCCTGTCTTGCCCGCAACGTCGAATCCGGGGATGGCGGCGAGCGTCGCGGTTCCGCGCCCATGGCGTCCCTTGCTCTCAGTGACACTCACGAGCGCGCGCCGTAGGGAGCGCGCGGTGCTTGCCTTGATCGTGCGGGTCTCGGCGACGGGCGGGGAGGGGTCAAAGACCTTGCCATGGGGATCGGTGATCTTGTGGATGAGGCGTGGCTTCATCCTCACCCCATCGTTGGCGATGGTCGCATAGACCATAGCCATGTGTAGGGGGGAGACGGAGATGGAGTAGCCAAAGGCGAGGCGCGAAAAGTTCACCGCATTCTCGCCATCGGCGACGAGGCAGCCTCCTCCATTGGGCAGCTCAATGCTCGTGGGGCGCGTCACGCCAAAGCGATTGAGATAGTCGCTGTAGCCTTTCCAGCCAGCCATGCGTGCGATGCGTACGGTGCCAGGGTTGCTTGATTTTTTGAGAATAGCCCACGCGGGCAGCAGTCTGTAGTTGTACGCATCTCGGACGGTGCCGCCGCCGGGGATGGGTAGAGGGTTGCTGTTGATGAGCGTGTTGATATTGATGAGTCCTTTGTCTATGGCTGCTGCTACGGCGATGACCTTGAAGGTCGAGCCCGGTTCATAGCGCGCCTGTGTAGCGTAGTGAAACTCGCCACGCAGCGGGGTGCGCCGAGGTCCTTGGGTGTTGTTGTAGGGGATGCGTCCGTTGGGGGTGATGATGTCTTTGCTATTGAGGTCGTAGGCGGGGCGACTCGCCATGGCGAGGATGTCGCCCGTCTGGGGCTGTACGACGATGATGCAGCCGCGCTGTGCCTTGTAGAGGCGCAGACCGCGATCTAGCTCCTCTTCTACGATGCGTTGGATACGCATGTCGATGGTGAGCTGGATGTTGAGTCCGTGTCGCGCGGGTAGATAGCGGTCGTCGGCGTTGGGGATGATCTGTCCTCGTGAGTTGGTACGATGCTCACGCAGTCCATTCACGCCCGCGAGGTGGTGATTGAAGGAGAGCTCGATGCCGTTGATACCCACGTTGTTTGCATTCACATATCCAACGACATGCGCGAGATGTTCGGGCACGGCGTAGGAGCGATCGGGGATGGTTTCCAGACTGATGCCGCTGATGCGTGCTCGTTTGAGAGCCTCGCGTAGATCATCGGCGCGGTCGGGTGCTAGCCCCTTGGCTAGGAGAATGCGCTGTTGGATGGTACGTGTTGGACGATTTTGAGCTCGCGCTTGTTCATTATATGACTGAGTTTTCTTTTGGTCAATCATTTCGTGAATATCTTGCTTTTTCAGCGAGCGCGAACTGGGTTTTTTCTCGCTTTTGTCCTTGTAGCTCAGGTGACTGATGTAGGGAAAAATGATTTCCGCGACGAGCTGGTCGTGGAGTGCAAAGTACTGGGCGCAGATCTCGGGGTCGTACTCGTTGTTACTCGTCTTGCTCTCACTGGCTTTGCGCTTTGAGAGCTCTACCTTCTCTTCCTGTGTGAGTTGGCGACGTGCTTGACGATCGAGACGTCTCTTGTAGTGGGCGATGATGTCCTCGCGCTCATCTTCATTTGCCTGCGCCCACTGGGGGTCGTGTATGGCTTGATTGTAGCTGAGTCCATTGAGGACAAGCGATAGCGTGCGTAGATGGACGCGGTCAGCGACGATGGAGCAGTTGAGGATATTGTTGGTGAGCAGCTCGCCGTTGCGGTCCATGATCATGCCGCGCTGCGCGTGGATGCGCTCGGTGCGTACGGGGACTTCACCTGTGATTCTGTCTATCTGGTGGGCGGAGTTGATTTGGAGCTTGATCAACTTGTGCGCGGCTGTCGTGGCGGCTGCGAGGACGCAGCCACTCAAGAATAGAAAGCGCACGTAGGTGTTGACCTGTCGTCTCATGGGAAGAAATCTATAAGGAAAAAAAGG
>CAYJJA010000001.1:50218-52932 GCA_964370355.1 uncultured Akkermansia sp.
CCCCCCCCCGCCCGCCCCCCCCCCCCCCCCCCCCCCCCCCCCCCCCCCCCCCCCGGCCGGGGCGGCCGCGGCGAGCTTAGAGAGCTCGTGGGAGGCTCACGCGCGGCTGATGGGTGAGCTCAGCCTGTCCCTGCATGCCTGTGTCTAGTGGGAGGTAGAGCTCGCTTTGTACGGTCTGGATCTGCTCACGCTTGATGGGGATGAGATCGGAGTCACTCTGGCTGAGGCGATCTAGTAGGGCGTAGCGATGTGTCTGCTCCTGTGCGCGTGCCATGTAGGTATTGGCGGATTCGCTCGCGGCGGCGGTCTTGGTGCGGATGCGCTCAATGCTGGTTGTGAGTGTGGCGTGATCGTTGGTGACGAGTGCGTAGTCAACACCAGCTGCCGCGATGAGGGTGGAGATGGCAAAGAGCAGGGCGCAGAGCTTGAGACTCATGCGTTGTTGCTTGGCGATGATGGGAGAGTTACTTGACATGGCGTGGGGGAAGGATATGGGGTGCTGAGGCTGAGGGAGAGGCGAGCTTCTCTATGACGCGCAGCTTGGCACTGCGTGCGCGAGGGTTGAGTGATAGTTCTTGCTCGCTAGCGATGATGGGTTTGCGGGTGATGAGGCGGGCGCAGTACTCGGGGTTTGGGCGAGGGGCTGGCCACTCGGGGCGGTCTATTTCGGGGCGTGTGACGCGTTCAAAGAAGCGTTTGACGGCGCGGTCTTCGAGGCTGTGAAAGGTGATGATAGCCATGCGTCCCTGCGGGCGTAGGAGCTTGATACCCTGCTCTAGCAGCGCGTGGAGAGCTCCTAGCTCATCGTTGACGGCGATGCGCAGGGCTTGGAAGCTGCGGGTGGCGGGGTGCTGCTTGCCCTTGCGCGGGAGCACAGAGGCGATGATGCTCGCCAATTGGCTGGTGCTGGTGATGGGGGTGATGCCGCGCTCGCGCACGATGCGGCGTGCGATGGCGCGGCTGGCGCGCTCCTCACCGTATTGCCAGAGGATGTCGGCGAGTGCCTGCTCGCTCTCCTGCGCGATGAGATCCGCCGCACTGTAGGGGGACTCGGGATTCATCCTCATGTCGAGAGGCCCGTCATGGAGGAAGGAGAAGCCGCGCTGCGCACAGTCCACCTGTGGCGAGGAGATGCCTATATCGGCCAGCAGTCCATCCACCTCGCTGATGCCCTCGCTAGCTAGGAGCTCGCTGAGCTCTCGGAAGTTTCCGCTTACGATCTGCAGCTGCTCACCGTACTCGGTGAGTCGTGTACGCGCCGCACAGCGCGCTACAGGGTCTTGGTCTATACCAATGACATGCGCCCCAGCGGCGAGGAGTCGTGCGCTATGGCCACCGCCTCCCAGCGTCGCATCGACGAGGGTTTTACCCGCAGAGGCTTGCAGCGCACTGCTGGCCTCCTCCGCGAGCACGGTGAGGTGGTGGAAGTCCTCGGCGAGTTGCTGCCAGGTATTTAACTGTTCGTCTCCTTTAACTTTTTCTTTATTTAACTCATCGTTAAGATCTTGTTGTATGCGGTAGCAGTCTTCCGCGCTCAGAGCTTGGATAAGGGGGCTGGTACACCAGTTGATGTGAATAGCTGGCTCAAGCAGGGCGAGGCTCTCCTGCAGCAGCTCTGGTAGCGGGCGCTCATCTGTGAGCTCTAGCAGTAGGATGAGCGCATCACCGATGAGCTCATAGCCCAGTAGCTGCGCGGCATCACGCAGCCTGTACGCGTGCTCGCTCACGCGCGCACGAAGAGACTGCTCGCTGCTGCTCAAGGACAAGGGGGCCTCGATGAGCTCTGCGTTGAGAGCCGCTAGGCGCTGCTCTATGCTGCGTAGCTGACCACGAGCTCCCTTGACTCCAGCGTCTTGCATCTGCTGGAGTAGCATGTTGCGCTCTTGCTGCCAGTGGCGCAGGAGCTCGTCAGAGAGGCGACCCGACTCCCAGAGCAGGACGCGGTACGCGCTGCGCTCGGGAGGATGAGTCGCGCTCCAGGTGGGGCGTGAGTGGCTCATAGCTGGTGTGAGGAGGGGTGTCCTTAAAAATGATTTCTAAATTAAAAGTAATAACTGCTGCTGATGATTGCTGCTGTGATGTATTGGCGAGGAGATTAGAGGATGTTGAAAATCTTGTTGAGCGCATCTTCGCGCAGCTTGGCGGCCTGCTGCATCTGGTCGAAGTCTCTGGGATTCCATAGCTTGAAGTGCGCGCCCACCCCGACAAAGGAGACGCTATCCTCCAGCTTGAGATGCTCAATGAGAGCCTTGGGGAGCAGGATTTTTCCTTGACTGTTGAGATCGGCGTTGTAGCAGTTGCTGATGGCCTTTTGCACGAAGAGCTCAATGGCGTCATCAGTGAAGCCCGCCGCGCGAGCAAGCTCCGTTTTCTTTTGCAGATAGGTGCTAAAGCTCTCCTTGGTAAAGCACTTGACGATGGGGTATTGCTCCTCTATGGTATTGAAGAAGAGCAGTCCAGTCAGTTCTTCCTCCCGCCATACGGCAGGATAGGCGACCCTGTTTTTGGGGTCGACTTTGTGGGTGATAGTACCCGTGAACTGTAAATTGAACTGAAGATCCATGTCTTGGTGCACTTAGTGCTGTGCTTAGTACACATCAATACACTTGCAATGTCAATGAGAATTTTACGCTACGTCAAATTTTTTGCTTGCCATGACAATTTTTCTAAATGCTTGATAATGGATGGTTAGATTGATATGTCTGACAAAGAGT
>CAYJJA010000001.1:52942-57311 GCA_964370355.1 uncultured Akkermansia sp.
TTTTTTTAAAGATAATTGCATTTATACATTGAAAAGGGATTTTTAGGCTTGCCAAGTTATTAGAACCTAGTATCATTGCGCCAGATAGGTCGTTGCGTGTGAAATCATCGACCCATTCACGCATGGATCACCACGAGCATGTCCTGTGGTGATCAACTCCACATAAGAAAACTATGTCAGAACATTACACGAAAGGCAGGCAGGGCCAAGGAGCCCGCCGCCGTAAGAATCGCTATCAAGGGCGCGGACGCTATCAACGCATGCCCCGCCCCGAAGCCGCCCCTGCAAAAAAGCCCTCGCTGCTCCAGCGCGTCCTTGGTTTTTTCGGTCTTGGTAAAAAAGAAGAAGTCAAGAAGAAGCCCCAGCACAGCAAGCAGGACAAAACAGAGAAATCCGCACGCCAACCACGCCAACCACGCTCCAACCAGAACGTAGGCAACGCTGAGCGTCGTCGTATGAAATCCACACCACCAACCCGCAATGCACGCCTCTACGTCGGCAACCTCTCCTACGAGGTCTCCGAAAGCGAGCTCGAAGATCTCTTCAAGGGCTTTGGTGATGTCAAGAGTGTTGAGATCATCTACAACCCCCGCACCTACCGCAGCAAAGGCTATGCCTTCGTCGAGATGCGCCACAACAACGACGCACGCAAAGCCGCCGAGGTGCTCCACGGACAGCCCTTTATGGGACGTGAGCTCATGGTGAGTGCCGCCAGCGAACGCCAAGGAGGCGGCGAAGATGAAGCGCCAGTCGCAAACGAGCAGAAGCAAGACCAAGAGCAATGGGAGAGCGTCCCCATGGGCAAGAGTGAGCGCGACGAAAAAACATCCTAATTTTTTTCTCCTAGTAATAATCGCAAACGAGGTGACCCGACAAGCTTGGGTCACCTCCTTGCATTTTTGCGTCGCTACGAATAAACTTGGCATACGATAGCGCAATTTGCTAAGGTGATGCGCATGAGCCACATTAGCGACCAACTCCAAGAGACCCTCGAAGCCATTGCCCAAGCAGAACAACGATCAGGACGCCCCGCCGGCAGCGTCCAGCTCCTCGCGGTGAGCAAAACATTCACCTGCCAAGACATCCTCACAGCCTACGAGGCAGGTCAGCGCCACTTTGGCGAAAACCGCCTCCAAGAAGCCATGGAAAAGCTCCCCCAGCTTCCCGCCGACATCCACTGGCACCTCATAGGCCCGCTCCAGCGCAACAAAGTGCGCAAAGCCCTCCAGCAAGGCTTTCATCTCCTCCAGGCCATCCCCTCTCTACGCCTCGCGCAGACCGTCTCGCGCATCGCAGAAGAAAACGCCCTACGCGCCCCCCTCCTCCTTGAGGTCAATGTAGATGCAGAGCCCAGCAAGCATGGCTTCTCGCCCGCAGAGCTACTCATGAGCTGGGATAGCCTCCAAGCCCTGCCCAGCCTCGACATACGCGGACTGATGTGCATCCCCGCCTTTGGTGCAGAGGGCGAAGACTCACGCGCGGCCTTTAGGACTCTGCGCCACCTCGCCGAGCAGCTCCGTGAGCGAGCCCCATCTCTGCCCCTGCCCGAGCTCTCCATGGGCATGAGTCATGATTTTACCGTCGCCATCGAGGAGGGCGCGACCATGGTACGCGTCGGCTCGGCCATCTTTGGCCAGCGTGATTATTCATAATATTACTTTGGCAGTAGTTAATGTAACAAATTGCAGGATTTGCATAAATGGGCATATCTGAATATCAAAGCTTCTTTTTGTTGGGTGAAAAATCTTATTTTTCACCCAACAAAAAGAAGTACATGCCCTTAACTTGATTAGATAGAGACTGTCAAGGAGTAATCTGTATACAATCTGCGATGGAGCAGACTGAGACGAAGCAAGTGAGAGACTCTTCTCGAACGATCCTGCAAAGGCAGGATGCTGAGGATGTCGAGCTAGCGTAGCGACGCGAAGCGTATCCTCAGCCTTATGCTTCGTCTCAAACGGGCATGCCGTTTGTGCCAGATTGCGTCTTGATGGGCTCTATCTAATCAAGTACGCAGGCCGTGTTTCCTTCATTAAGTATTGCCATAGTAATAAAAGGGGGGATCAAAAATCTCGTTTTGACAAGTTCTCCTATGTGCAAACGCAGAATCTCAAAGGGCGAGCAGAGTGAGAATTAGCAGAGATGCTCAGGAAGTAAAACTATTCATACTTAGTGATTAAAAAAATTTCCCTTTTCTAAAAATCGTATTGTCATACGACTAAAGTCGTGTTATACTTGCAAAGTAAGTCATTCATGATGTCCTAGTGCGTTGACACGTATTTGAGCATCCTTGCTGCGCCATCACAGACACGCAAAGGAGCGAAGGTTGAGCGTGGGTCAGCCCCGCGAGATCGCTTCGAGAGCCCGAGGTGGTGCAAAGGATGGTGACAGAGAGACAGACCTACGAACTCCAACCCCTCCCCTCTCACAATGAAACATCTCATCAAGCTACTTATGGTCGTATTTTCCGTCGTCATCACCTGTATTCCCACAGCGGAAGAAAATCGGCATAAGTGGAAGTGGCTCAAAAGATGCACCAACCAGCTACACCACAACACCTGCGGCAGCCTCACCATGTCTAACTACAAGGTGATGTTGTAATCACGCAAGACACATCTCTCCCTAGAAGGCTTAGCAGCGCGTCTGCTAAGCCTTCTTTGATGCCGTTCTCTGACGCTGTGCTCAAAAAAAACCTCACGAGCATGGCTTGCTCGTGAGGCTCAATACAGCTAGCAGCTGTCTCTAGCAGCTCTGGGGCTCCTCTACACGCGGGAGTCGCCCCTGCTCCTCCAGCTCGGCAATCAGGCTCTCCATGGCTGGCAGACTCAGCAGCTCACTGCTGAGGCGCAGAGGGCGCTCGGGTCGAGAATGGAGTGTGGCAAGCAGGCTCAGGGATAGCTGGGAGTTTTTCTCCACGCGGATGAGCTCGAGGGCCGCTATATCATCCCAGCTGTAGTGCGTCTTGCCTAGTAGGCAGCGCGTGATACCCTTGTCATCGACGAGATAGTGGAGCAAGTAGTAGTAGCCCCCCCAGAGCGCGGTGATGACACTAGCGGCGATAGAGCCATAGTGCTGTAGCGCGTTGATATCGTCTCGCTGCAGGGTGTAGGCGCAGGCAAAGAGGATGAGCAGGCTCATCCCCAAGTAGAGGTTTCTATTGTGGCAGCGCAGGATGTGTAGCGTCATAGACGAGGGAGGGGGCAAATGAGTCGAGGATTAGAGATTGTCCGTGTAGTCGTTATTGGGGATGGGTCTATACTTCACATCAATGGGATCGACCTCTCCTCCACGGGAGAAGTCCTCGACATTGCGCGTGATGTAGACTGGCATGTCTTTCTGCGAATACTGGAAGAATTTTTTGGCTATGGCATTGGGCGTACGGATGCAGCCATGCGAGAGTCGCTGCCCTGCTTTGACGACACCTGTATGTAGCCCGACACCATCCCATGTAAAGCGGTGCCAGTAGGGCATGGAGGCAGCGGCGAACTTCGCACCAGCGGGCAGACCCTTCTTGAGGTCAGCGTTTCTGTCGATGACCTTACCCGAGGCTGAGACAAAGCGTCCGTAGCGACTGGAGTGATGCTTTTCTTTCTTCTCCAGGACACGGAAGACACCTGTGGGCGTGAGATGCCCATTGGTGCCTGTGGAGACGGGCCAGTCCATGGCGACGCGTCCCTTGATATAGAGACGAGCTCGCTGCTGGGGAAGGCAGATGATGAGCGTTGAGTTGTTCTTCGTCAGCTGAGGTAGCAGACTATCGTCACTCCAGCTGCGCATAGTCTTGGGGTAGGAAGAGGAGGCTGCGAAGGCAGCGTGACTCCCTGCAGCATGCTTAGGCGGGGTAGGGGTGGGCTTGGGACTTGAGGGATCGCTAGTGGGAGGTACTTGACCCTCGACAGGAGGCAGCCCTGCTGTTGGCGGTGGTGGTGGTGTGTCGCCTAGGGGATAGTCAGGAGGCGGCTGTAGGCAGCTGTTGAGCAGCAAGAGAGAGCCTGCAAAGAGAGCAAGCTCTAGGTGTGATGATGACGTGGATGGAGTGGTATTCATGGTGTAGATTGATTGATGAGTGAGGGGCTAGGAGTACAAAAACTCCCCCGTGCGTGCAGGGGGAGTTGATGTAAAAAGGGTTTGGAGATTTGAGATGACGCTTATTTGCTAGGGATGCGTATCTTTTGACCTATGCTCAGTCGCCTTGCGGCTGCCTGACTCATCCCATTGAGCTTGAGGATGGAGCTAGAGCTCACTCCGTAGCGTGCGGCGACTCCTGATATGGTATCACCTGAGCGTATGGTGTAGGTGCGCCCTGAGCTGCGGCTTGAGGAGCTGCTCTTGCTGGAGCCTTTGCCGCTACGGCCAGAGCTCTTGATGT
>CAYJJA010000001.1:57321-95839 GCA_964370355.1 uncultured Akkermansia sp.
TGACGCAGTGCCTTGGGGGTGTAGGGTACCTTGATGGTGCGTCCTGCGTAGATGGTGTCACCCTTGATGCCAGAGGCGCGACGTATAGCGGAGACTGTCGTACCGCAGCGTTCGGCTATGAGCGAGAGGTTGTCACCAGAGCGTACCTTGTAGACCAGCAGCGTGGGCTTGGTGATCTTGGGAGTCTTCTTGGTGCGCTTGACGGGCTTCTTCTTAGCCTTGGGTTTCGTCTTTGGCTTGGGCTTGGCCTTGGGCTTTGTCGTAGTGACAACAGATTGTGTGTCTACGATAGGAGTAGTCACTACAGGGGTCGTATCAAGAGGAACGGCAGTAGGCGCGATGGGCGCGTCCTTGACGATTTCTGGCTGATTCTGCGAGCTTGCGACACTACCAGAGCTAGTTGGCGTTGTCTCACCAGGCTCTGGAATAGCAAAATTATTGCGATCATAGACTGGGGTGTTGGGGCCTGCACTGACTTGGGCAATGCTATCTCCACCGTCTACCCAGGGTGGGATCATGTTTTCATCGAGATGCAATTCGCTCGCAGGTGTGGCTTCCAAATTGCCGTAAAAGTTCTCATCAGTCGGGGATGAGCAGGAACTCATGGCCAATAACACGCTGGCGCCTATGCTGAGTTGGAGTAATTTGCGTTTCATACGAGGGTGATTCTACCGTTTTTTTTACTCTAAGGCAAGGACAAAGATTTTCTATGACTTATTTTTCTTCCTCTACATCGGTGCTTTAATAGGGAAAAACACCGTTGTTACGGCTGTTATTGTACTTGCGAAGCAGGACTAGATTTTCTCAGTCTAAACTTCGCTGAGAAATACGCGCTCCTTTTGCGCAAGTTGATGTGCTAAAGTGATCAATGAGTGAATAGTTAAGAGGCGTTCTGTCGCTTGTCACCGCCGAAAATGCTCTTCAGAAGTGAGTTTTTGCCCCTGATTGGGGGTGATTTTAATTATTTCTTTGCAAAATTATTATTGAATTAATACTAGTTAATAGAAGTCCCACGCAGAGCTTTCAGAATAGGCTGCTCGATGAGTCCTGATCTGATCTCGACTGCATGCCGATTAGAGAAAGAGATACACACTCCGCTCGCCTATGTTGGGACTGCACCCAGCATCCTGCTTGGCAGTGGCTGTTAGTGCTCTCTCCTCGAAAGCTAACTGTTTAGAAAAAAAATAGATGCGGGTAGAATTTTCGTTGTCTTCCTTATCCTCTCGCTTTGAAGTATTTGTGAGAAAAATTAATTGTTGATGCAATTTTTTTTTGCTTTAGCTCGTCATTTTCCTTGCATTTTGTCTGAAATTAAGTAAACTCTGCCTATGCCCACTTCCTACAATTGGTTGCAGGGTCACTTATAACATTATACGAATAAGAATATTACTATGAAGACTATCGCTATCTTTGCTTTCGCAGCAGCAGCACTTGTTTCTTGCCAACAGCAGCAGCAGCAGCAGCAGGACGTTACTCCTGTTCCTACACCTGCACCAACAGTTGTCGTTGACACCAAGTAATTTAATGGGAGGTGTCACTTGATGATGCCTCTTATGATTTAAGGGCACTCTGCGCATGCGTAGGGTGCTTTTTATGCTTGCTTCTCACGCTCTTAGCTCGGCTTGAGAGAGCTGATGTGATGACCTGCTAGAGCCTTCTGGCGTTTTGTGTAATGCTACGCACTAGTTCTCGTAGGTGCAAGCTTTGTGGCAATTGATGCTGCTCGTTGCTAGATTTTCATTAAGAGGGCACCCTGTATCCAGTCAAACACGACCTTATCGCCCTCAAAGCCCATCAAGCCGAGACGCGTGCTATGATCCCAAATGGGCATGCATTTGCCATCGACCTTGTCTCGATAGAGACGGAGCGGTGCTTCCCAATCGAGAATCTCGTGAGATCTAGAGCTCCTTCTGGATGCGTTTTCCGTCCTTGTCCCAGCCGAGCTTGCGGAGTTGCTCTACGAGGTCACTTTCTGTCCAAAAATGCTGCTTTGATAAGCTCTCACCGAGCTGTCTCGTGTTTAAAAGAGCACCCTTCGCATTGAGATGAAGAGCCGTATCTGAAAAATAAGCAGGTGAACTAATAGTGGAAAACTCGGCGTCGTAGAGCACATTGATTCCCAGCCGAGTTATTTGTAGTGCGATCCACAAGTGAGCTGCCTTAGCTGATTCATGGGCGTAGCAACGAGGAATCACTACAATGAGCTTCACCTGATGCTTGGAGCATTCTTGCTTTACTCTCTCGTAAAAATCCAGCGCCTCAGCAGCTAGATTATATGACGACAGGGTCAGAACATGGTTGGCTACGACTGCCGCTGGATCAAAGGATTTGTTCTCTGTCACCTCCATCCAGCCCGATGCATGGATGCGTGCATGCTGATCGTAGGAATACATCTCGCTTTTAGGGCGCGTGAGCCTCTTCGTTATGTAACTGGCAAGCTCGGATGAGCTTGTCCTGAATGGCGCAAGCATCAATTTCCAATCCCACTGGATAAAGGGTGCATGATGGAGCTCAAGTCCCTGCTCTCGAAAAAGCATACGCAGTCCGTAAGCGCTGCTTGTGTTTATTTTTCTTTGTGCTATTAGACCCATTTCCATCGCGAGGATAAAGGTATCATGAGCTCGCACATGCTTCCACGCCAGTGCGCTATTAGCATCCAAGCCATATCCTGCACCCATCGCTCCATTGACAAAAGGGATTTGATATTCATCGAGTAGTACTTGGGGATCGATGCCAGTGCGTGCTGATGATCCACCTGCTATGACATAGACCTGGGGGTGTTTCTTGCGTAGTTGATGCTCCCACTTCTCGGATGCCTCAAAGCATTTTGCAAAAAAGTTATAATCGGGATTCAGATAGAAAGTAAAGTAAATACTGCTTCCTATACCGAGGAGTGCAGCTATCGCGCAATAGACAACAAGACGTAGGAGCATGGCTTAAAAGGCAAAATAGATGAATTGATTATGCGTGTGAGATTGGTAGATGATCAGAAAATATATCATGATGGCACAGCATAGTGGATGGGTGAGGATGCTATAGGGATTGCTATGTTTGCGCTGACCTAAGTATTCAGCAACAAAGACAAAAAGACTCATCACTATTGCTATAAACGAGGTCGATGTATTCACTCCAGCTGCAGACGGAGTCAGGCGATCAATAGCTAGCTTGAGATCATAGCGCTCCCATGTGATCAGTGTCTCCAAATAATGCATGAGCCAGTACCATGAGCTCACGTAGAAAAACATCCAGACGAATATCATGTAGAACGCCGTGAGGGCGATTCCTAATGGAGTCCAAAGCCGCAAACCCCACTTGCGGAAGACACGATGAACCAGAATGGCCACTCCAGCCAGAAGCCCCCAGATGATAAAATTCCAATTCGCCCCATGCCATAGCCCCGATATGGCAAAGACGATTAGCGTGTTGAGCATCCAAAATCTCGTCCTATTGCCCCCGAGTGGAATATAGATATAATCGCGGAACCAGTTCGTCAGTGAGACGTGCCATCGCCGCCAAAATTCGGAAATATTCGCGGCCGTGTACGGACTTAGAAAGTTCATCGTCAGATTGATCCCTAGAATGCGTGCGACACCGTAGGCTGTAAGCCCATAGCCACAAAAGTCAAAGTAGATACGAAGACTAAAGCAGATATTGCTATACCAGATAACCCATGCAGAGCCTCCGCCATAATGAGGCAGCACGCTACGAGCGAGATTATCCCCTAGCGCCATCTTAAAAAACAAGCCGACGATGACGTAGCGCAGCCCGAGCTCTAGATCACTCTTTTTAAAGCGCACATCGAGCTGCTCTAGCTGGGGCAGTAGCTGTTCGCGCCGCTCGATAGGTCCTGCGACAATCTGCGGGAAGAAGGCGCCAAAGTTCATATAATCAAGAAAGCGAGGCATAGGCATCTCACGTAGCAGCGTATCGACGCAAAAACCAACCAACTGAAAGCTATAAAAGGATATGCCTACCGGGATAATGAGATCGCGCAGCGTATCCCACTGCTGCCCTAGCAGGGCATTGCCAAAGAAGTAGGCATACTTGTAGTAGAGCAGGGGGGCTAGAATGAGCGGGAGCAAGAGCAGCAAGATCACCTTGCGCAGCCGCACAGAATGACGCAGAGCCGCACGGCAGCCTGCGTAGCAAGTGAGCATCACGCAGACAAAAATAAGCAGAGTCTGCCAACTCGCCATTCCCAGTAAGGTGAGGCTCACCGTGAGTATGGCAAGCTTTTGTACGAGCTGGCGCGCAGCAGATCTACTTTCTAGCAGCCTGCTGAGCCCCCAGAAAATAAGGAGAAAGGGCAGCAGGACTGCCCAGAAATAAATATTAGTGAAGTCCATAATAACTCATCTTGCACATAGTCTCCACTACGCGCGATCGGATAACTAAACGTTGAAGCGAAACTCGACAACATCGCCATCCTGGACGACATAGTCCTTGCCCTCAATGCGTAGCTTGGCCTGCTCCTTTGCCTTGACCATAGAGCCACAGGCGATGAGATCCTCGTAGGCGACGACCTGAGCCGCGATAAAGCCGCGCTCAAAATCGCTGTGGATCACCCCAGCAGCTTGGGGAGCCTTTGCCCCTGCGGGGATGGTCCATGCGCGTGTCTCCTTCACCCCCGTGGTGATGTAGGTACGCAGACCCAGTAGACTGTAGACTGAGCGTATGAGCTCACTGACCCCAGAGTCATCGACACCAAGATCACTCAAGAAGAGCTGCGCCTCCTCCTCTGGTAGCTCCGAGAGCTCCTCCTCGATACGTGCGGAGATGACCACGGCCTCGGCATCGTGATGGTCGGCGACGTAGCGTCGCACCGCAGAGACGTAAGGGTGGGCATCTGGATTGCTGATAGCATCAGAGAGCTCATCCTCACTCACATTGCAGGCAAAGATGCTCTTCTTGTCCGATAGGAGAAAGAAGCTCCTCAACAGGCGGCGTTCATCGTCGCTGAGCTCCATGGTGAGGGCGGGCTTGCCCTCATTGAGGTGGGGGAGGAGACGCTCGATGAGCTCTACCTCCTTGCGGGCATCCTTGGCCTCCTGGTCCTGACCGCGTGACTTCTTGAGACGGCTATCGCGGCGCTTTTCCATAGAGGCGAGGTCGGCAAGGATGAGCTCGGCGTTGATGATTTCAATATCGCGAATAGGGTCAACAGAGCCTAGCTCATGAATGATATCATCATTCTCAAAGCAGCGCACCACCTGCACGATGGCATCTGTCTCGCGAATGTTGGAAAGAAACTTGTTGCCCAGCCCCGCGCCCTCAGCTGCTCCCTGCACGAGACCGGCTATATCGACAAACTCAATGGCAGCAGGGACGAGCTTTTCTGTCTTACTGAGCTCTCCAAGCACGGCGAGGCGTGGATCGGGCACCTCGACGACACCAATATTGGGGTCGATGGTGCAGAAGGGATAATTCGCCGCCTCTGCCTTGCGAGAGCGTGTAACGGCATTAAAAAGTGTGGATTTACCTACATTGGGAAGACCGACTATACCTGCTTGTAACATATCGCCTGGGATTATAACTCATCCTCATCTGATTCAAAAGTCTAAAATGTTTCATGTCGGTCTGAATTGAGGCATATCCATCCCTTGTGACTCTTGGATCAGCGTGTTTTGAGATTCAGCAGCATCTGGGCATTGTTGGGGGACTTCTGTAGAAAAAAGAGCAGTCGCTCCATGGCCTCTACTGGTTTATGACCTGCTAGAGCGCGTCGTATGAGATGCACGCGCGGGAGCATCAGCTCGGGCAGGATGAGCTCTTCGCGTCGCGTTCCGCTTTTGAGAATATCCACCGCAGGGTAGATGTACATCTCAGCGATGCGGCGATTGAGCACAAGCTCCATATTCCCCGTCCCTTTGAACTCCTGGAATATAAGATCATCCATGCGGCTATTGGTCTCCACGAGAGCCGTCGCAAGGATGGTGAGAGAGCCCGCTTGGCGCGTGTTGCGAGCAGCAGCAAAGAGCCGGCGGGGCATCTCCAGCGCGCGCGCATCAAGGCCACCGCTCATCGTGCGACCACTGCCACGATCCGCGTTGTTGTAGGCACGTGCGAGGCGTGTGATGGAGTCGAGCAAGAGGATGACATGACGCCCCTGCTCCACGAGACGCTTGGCTCGCTCTATGCTCATCTCGGCGATGCGGCAATGCTCGCGTACATGGCTATCGTTGCTCGATGCATAGATCTCGGCAAGGGGGAGTGAACGCCGGAATTCTGTGCCCTCCTCGGGGCGCTCATCAATCAGCAGAACGATGAGATGGAGCTCATCCTCATAGTTGCGCTCCACAGCAGAGGCAATATCCATGAGCAGGGTAGTCTTGCCCGTGCGCGGGGGCGCGACGATGAGGCCACGCTGTCCGCGAGCGACGGGGGCGACGAGGTCAAGGGTGCGCGTCGTGTAGCGCGTCGCTGAGGTCTCAAAGCTGAGGCGATGGGTGGGGTTGACCGCCTTGAGATCATCAAAGTGAGGAGCAGCACTCGCCTCAGCAGGCTCGAGCCCGTTGATCGCCGTGATGCTCACCATCTGATGCCCTCGCTCATACTTCTGAGACATACCTGTGATCTCGACAAAGGGGCGCAGCTGGTACTGCTTGATGAGGTCGAGAGAGACATAGACAGCCTCCTCTGAGGGAGCCCAGTTGTTCTCAGCCGTGCGTACAAAGCCAAAGCCCTTGCTGGTGATCTCAAGGATGCCCGTGAGCTCCTCGGGATCGCCAATGGGGACGTAGGCCCTGCTTTTCTCGCCTGGCGAGTCTGTCGTCTTGGGCTTCTTTTTGACAAAATAGGGGCGCTTTTTATGAAAGCGTGCCTTCCCTGCCTCTTCGGGGCGTTGCTTGCCGCCAGTGGGGTTGTGGGAAGAGGGGGATTTTTGCCTCGAAGAATGCGTACTGATCTGCCCATTTTTGCGGTGATGATGACGAGGGGTGAATTTCTTCTTGGCTGAAGGGGAGCTGGTCTGTTCTGCTGAACTCATGTAAAAGTGGCTGGGTAGGGGAAATAATGAGGGAGCAAGGCAGGGCGTGCCGCGTCAAGCTCCCTATCTGATATCAGAGCTGATCGAGGATATCTTCGGCAATTTCAAAATTGCTAAAAACCTGCAAGGTATCGTCGTAGTCATCGAGCAATTCATAGAGCTTGATCACCTTTTGAGCAATAGCGAGATCTGATATCAGCGTGTTATTTTGAGCGACAGAGATGAGCTTCATCCCTGTGAGAGTGTAGCCCGCGCTGTGCAGGGCTTGGGAGACATCAGGCATGTCTGTAGGACCACAGAGAAGAATCCACTCACCCTGCTGATCTCCAGTGAGAAATTCCTCCGCACCACAGTCCATAGCGAGCTCCATGACAGCATCCTCATCAAGCTGAGGGGCGATGAGGCGCAGCTCTCCCTTGCGGTCGAATTGATAGGACACCGAGCCGGGGGTGCCGAGGTTGCCCCCATTTTTCCCAAAGATGGTGCGCAAGTCAGAGGAGCTGCGATTCGTATTGTCTGTCGCCATCTCAACAATGAAGGCGGTGCCTTCCGGTCCGTAGCCCTCATAGGTGATTTCTTGAATGGCGTTGCCTTGCAGATCTCCTGTGCCCTTTTTTATGGCTCGCTCTATATTGTCCTTGGGCATGGAGGAGGCCTTGGCTCCGTCGATGGCAACGCGCAGGCGGGGGTTTGTATCGGGATCTCCACCGCCGCTCTTGGCGGCAAGGGTGATTTCGTGGGAGAAGCGGGCGAATACCTTGCCTTTTTTCGCATCAGCGATGGCTTTTGTGAACTTGATCTTGGACCATTTGTTATGACCTGCCATGATAGTTGAAGGAGATGTGTAGTGTTTGTCGTAGGAGCTACGGGAGCGTGATAATCTTGTCGATGAAGAAGGGCGAATGTCAGATAATAGGCGCGTGTGGCGGCGGTGATGGGGAAATGGAGCTCGTTTGGCAATGATTTCGAGTGAAAAGCCTCGAAGAGGAAAAATTCATTACGTCGTTATTCGAGCGATTAATCTGGGCAAAAACACATCAAGCTACACCCTAGATTGTCCGTGCGCGTATGAAGCGAACGACGTACACGAGCGCATGTCCATGCTCCGTGTACAAGCCCATCATAGTGGAATTCAAGAATAATGCAAGCCTAAAGTGGCACTTTCTGCCAAATGGGCTCTTTTGTACGCCTCGCGCTTGAGAGAACTCAGCCTCGCGCTAGAGTTTGAGCTGCCTGATCATCCAGCGCACAGCATCGTATGCAAAACGCAAGAGAGACAGATTGATGAAGAATTCTTGTACTCTGTCTAGGGTACGTCGAATGGAGACAGCAGCTGGGCTGTTGTCATACTCTTCTCTTGCCTCCTCCTTGGCAGAGGGCGTCTTGGTGCTACATTTTGAAGTGCTCTCCGAGGTAGATTTGGCGTGTTTTGGGGTCATTGGCGATTTCATCGGCATTACCTTGTTTGATCACACGTCCTTCAAAGAGGATGTAGGCGCGATCGACAATGCCTAGTGTCTCGCGCACATTGTGGTCGGTGATGAGGATGGAGAGTCCATCGGTCTCGCGCAGGGAGGCGACAATTTGCTGGATGTCTTGGACGGCGATGGGGTCTACTCCAGCGAAGGGCTCGTCGAGCATGAGTAGCTTTGGATTGCTGGTGAGGGCTCGCGCGATGGTGAGGCGGCGTTTCTCTCCACCCGAGAGCTGGAGGGCTTGGCTCTTGCGTAGCTTGGTAATGCCGAAGCGCTCCATGAGCTCGTCGCACTTCTCGCGCCGCTGGGCGCGTGAGAGGTCACGGCGTGTCTCAAGGATGGCCATGAGGTTCTCCTGCACGGTAAGCTTGCGAAAGATAGACTCTTCTTGGGGGAGATAGCCCATGCCGAGACGCGCTCTTAGGTGCATGGGCAGCCCTGTCACTTGCTGTCCGACAAAATCAACCTGCCCCTCGTCGGGGCGCACCAGCCCTGCCACCATGTAGAAGGAGGTGGTCTTGCCAGCGCCGTTAGGACCGAGGAGACCGACGATCTCGCCAGATTCGACGTGGATGGTTACGTTGTCGACGACTTTGCGCTCTTTGTAGGATTTGCACAGGTTTTGGGCATGGAGGAGGACGCTCATGAGAGTGGTGATGGATGATGAAGGTGGGTGAAAAGAGTGGTGGGAGACTTAGCGGCGTTTGCGCTGCGTATTTTGCTTAGGCTTTTTCTTGAACTGCTCTTGCAGGTTCTCAGCGCGTGTGCGCTGCTGCTTGCCGGTGAGGGTGACCTTGTTTTGCGCATCGAGATGGAGGCGTGCCTTGCCGCGCGCCTGGTGCGCATTCTTGTTATCCGTGAGGTAGACTTCCTCGCCAGAGAGGATTTTCTCCGCCTTGTAGCCATCCACATCGAGTTGATCGCCTCGCGCATAGAGCAGCTGCTTGTCCTCGGAGTGGAAGAGGAGGCGCACATTGCCCTCAGCGTGGAGCCTGGCGACTCCTTGCATGCTGGGGTGTGCAGGGCGCTTGCGCTCATCGGCCATGTGGACTTGTAGCTCATCTGTGTGTTGCATGGAGAGTGTTGCTGTTTGCAGGGAGCTTCCACGCGGGATGACGATATGATCAATGGAGTCAAAATGATAATCCAAGTGGGGATGCTGCTCACTGAGTGTCCCTTGTGGCTTCGCATCACGTGCCGCGCCACGTCGCAGGTGGATGGTGGCGACATGGGGACTCTTGAGCAGCAGATCGGGGGTGCGCAGCTGGATGTCACGCCGCAGCTGGAGGCGCGCTTCACCACGCTGGAGGTGCAGCTGCTCGCTGCAATCCAGCTCGTAGTCGCTGCCTTCATGCTTCGCGCGCATGCTGATAGCGTCGCCCTCGACAAGCAGGTCGCCATTCGGAGCTAGGTCTATAAGCGAGCTCTGGTCGGCGGAGCGAGCGGTGAGCTTGCGACCTTGGTAGATGAGTGTGGCTGTCTCACCAGCGGCGGCTTCGAGCTGACCGACTCCTCGCTGGAGGGAGAAGGCCGCAAGATCGCCTTCGAGGAAGAAGGCGGGCTCACCGCTATGCTGAGCCGTGATTCTGTCTACACTGTAAAGAGTATCTAGCTCTCCCAGTGAGTTGAAAATGATAGGCGGGGTGCGTAGTTGTAGACGCTCCTCGCGCGGCTCAGGCTCTGCACCCACCTCAGGGCGAGAGGTGAAGCTGGCGAGTAGTGCGCCGCTCGCATGCAAGGAGGATTCCTTGTCTCGGCTTTGCAAGCCGTGAGGCGCGTAAAAGAGCTTCCCATCTGCAAGGAAGGCAAGCTCTCGCTTTGTCTCGAAGTCCCCTTGGAGGCTTTCTCCCTGATCACCAACAGGGCGGGTGTATCTGCCCTCGATGTCACTCGCTTGGATGTAGAGCGAGCCATCAACAGCCCAGTGGATGAGGGCATCTCCGTGGGCGTGGAGGGTTTGTTGAGTGTTGCTCAGCTCGCAGCTGCCGCCACTGAGGATAGTCTCACCCGTCAGCGCATCGTAGCTGAGCTGGTCAGAGCTCATCTCAATGGGCTGGCTATCTTGGGCTGCCGTTGAGCTAGTTGCTAGCTGCTGGAGGTGGACACGGTCAAGTGCTCCGAGCTGCTTGAGCCCCTCATAGCTCCGCTGAAAGGTCTCAAAGTAGCCTTCGCGCGGCGCGGGCTGCTCGGGCGAGGGGAGGAGGCGTAGCTGCATCGCCCCTTGACTGCTAAAAATGTAGTGCTCGTGGCTGAGCTTCACATCGCGAAGCAGCGTGATGCTATCCTCCTGCTGCTGGTAGAGGATGCCGCCTCGGGCGTGAAAATGACTGCGCTGACCTTGCTCATCCACCAAGTATCCACTGATCTTGTCGGCGCGTAGGTAAAAGAGCCCCTCTTTGTCCAAGAGGATGGCAGCACAGTTGCTTCCCTCGGCGCGGAGCTCGCCACGCTCGTGACGCAGGATGATTTCTCGGTCTGCGCGGAGAAAGAGACGTTCGCGATGCAGGTCGAGATAGGCTTGCTGAGCGTAGACATCAATAGGAGGCGCACTGCTGCTAGCGGGGCGCAGCTCAGGCTCAGGGACTGGCTGAGCTTTATCATCCTTTGATGGAGGAGGGGTCGCCTTGCCCTCGGAGGGGCGGTGACGCTCACCTTGATTCTTGACCTCGCTATCAACGCGCTGTTGCTCTAGCTGGACAAAGAGCCCATTGCTACAGTGGAGGCGTAGGCGTGGATCGCGTAGGCGTACCTCGCCGAGGTAGCTGAGTTGGGAGGAGAGGGTGTCAAAGTAGAGCCCTGCGCTGCTTTCAATCTCGGTCTCCTGCGGGCTGCTGTTGCTGGGCTCAAGGCTGCCTAGCTGCTGAGTTTCGCTTTCTTTGGGGAGATAGGGCTTCATCCGTGGCTCCCAGTCGAGTAGCTCCTTTTCGAGTTCTGCGATGAGGGTCTCAGACCTCTGTCTGGCGGCAGGTAGCAGGGGCATGCGCAGGAAGAGCGCACGCTCTGAGAGCTTCTCAGGCTGTGGAATGAGCTGCTGGAGGGCTTGCTCGCTTTGCGTGAGCAGGGCGCGTTGTTCTGTTAGAATGCTGGCAGGTGCGGCAAGGCAAGCAGGGCTGATGATGCTGCTCAGCGAGAGCAGAGAGCCGAGGTGCAGGGGGGAGGGAGTCATGGGCGGGCAGGTGTCGGCGAGGTCTTAGGTGCTGTCTTAGACTGAGTCTTATTAAGAGAGAGAATGGTGCGTACCGGTCCACGCAGATGCCCTCGCTGCGCGGTGGTGGAGTAGTAGAGATGCTGCCCTTGGGCGCGAAAGCGCGTGTCTGAGACATCCGTACGCCCCGAGGATCGCACATCTCCGCTGCGGAAGTCATAGTGCCCCTTGGGGGATTGTAACGTAGTGGTAAAGCCGCGCTCGTCGTAGAGCTCCGCGAAGAGTCCGTCGAGATCTACCTCGTTGCGTGTGAGTACTCGCATGATCTTAGCCTGGATGAGCGAGGTGACGCGCGCTCCCTCGTAGCGGGGGAGCTTGATGCCTTCTAACACAGTGCCAGGAGGCATCATGGAGATGGCGGGGAACTCACCTGGAGCACTCTTGGCACCAGGGAGCTGCGCTGGACTCCTGCTCACAAAGAGAAGGAGTCCTGCAAGGATAAGCTGGCGGCATCGCGTACTCATAGGGCAGAGGGGTAGGGCGCATGAGCTGCGCCTTATTGCATGCGACTATGGGCTTCGCGTATGAGCTGGAGATTGCTAATGATGCGCTCGAGATCAGCCAGCGGGACTTGATTGGGCCCATCGCTCATGGCCTTATCGGGATTCTTATGCACCTCAAGGAAGACCCCATCGACTCCAACTGCCATGGCGGCATTGGCGAGGACAGGAGCGAGCGCGCGATCCCCTCCTGTGGTACCTCCTAGCCCGCCGGGGCGCTGGACAGAGTGCGTGGCATCAAAGACGACAGGGCAGCCAAACTCGCGCATCCAGTAGAGACCACGCATATCGACGACGAGGTTGTTGTAGCCAAAGCTTGTGCCTCGCTCGCAGAGCATGTACTGCTCGCAGCCAAAGCTTTCCATCTTTTCACAGATGTTCATGCAGTCCCAAGGGGCAAGGAACTGTCCCTTCTTGACGTTGACAGGGCGACCCGTCTTGGCGCAGGCCTCAAGCAGATCGCTTTGACGGCAGAGGAAGGCGGGGATTTGCAGCAGATCAATGTAATCAGCCGCGTATTGAGCCTGTTCTTCTGTATGGACATCGGTGACGACTCCTATGCCCAGCTCCTTGCCTATTTCTGAGAGGATACGACAGCCTTCTTGAATGCCGAGTCCGCGGAAGCTTTTTACACTCGTGCGATTTGCCTTGTCGTAGGAGGCTTTGAAGAGGAAGGGGACGCCGAGGCGCTCGCAGATGAGCTTGATCTCGCGTGCCATTTCCCAGGCGAACTCCTCACTCTCTAAGGAGCAAGGACCGAGGATATAAAAGGGGTGGCTGCCTCCGATTTCTACGTTTTTAATAGTGAATGACATAGGGGGGATTTTTTTCTGATGTGAAATAATGAGTGGGAAATTAGTCGATGAGTAGCAGACTCACAGGGTCATACAGCAGATTGCGTAGACGTGCGGCGATGTTATCGGCCTGATGGGCAGCTATCTGATTGGAGATGTAGAAGGTGTAGGTGAGCACCATGCTGCTGACCTCGCAGCCCACGCGTATGCCCACCTTTTGCGTCTCGCCTCGCGTGACAAAGCCAAAGAGGGGGAGGCTGTCCGTTTTTACGCATTTGTGTACCTGCTCTCGCGTCGTCTGCGCATCGCAGACGATGATTTGAGGGGAAAAATCATCTAAGGAGTCCCCCCCGCGCTGCACGAGGTGCGCGAGCTGATAGAGGGTCTTTGCTGCGACGTCACGCAAAGCGCAGATGTATTCCCCGCTGTTTTCAAAGAGCAAGACATCAAGGCTCTCTTCGCTAGGGCTATGATGACCCGTGCAGGCCTTGATCACAGCTCGCAGGATATAGTCCATGAGTGAGTAGCGCTTATCAAGAAGACGATCACACTGCACGGCAATGGGGCGGCTGAGGCTCGCAAGGGCAAACATATCTACGCTGCAATCGTAGATGTAATAGCCACCCTTTTCGGGACGCGTCTGCGGCAGTTGATCTGCCGCGACGCTTGTTTTGTCCAGAAAGTGGGGAGTCTGCCCCTGACTGTCACTGATCTTCTTTTGAAGGTGGCTGCGCACATCTGTAGCCATCACGCGCCCTCGTGGACCTGTCCCAGTCAGTGAGTCGAGTGTGACCTGATGGGTGGCTGCGAGCTTGCGTGCAAGAGGGGTGATGAGCGAAGGTGACGTCATGAGCATTTGAGGATTGTAGATGTTAATGCGGGCTTATGCTTCGTAGCGGAGCACACCATCAATGTAGGTCTGCACCACGTCAAACTTTTCATCAAGCAAGACGAGGTCGGCGATAAAGCCAGGGGCGATCTTGCCTAGATCGTACATACCTAGCGACTGTGCCTGATTGTAAGCTGTAGCATAGACGAGCTCACTGAGGGGCTGCCCTGTGATTTCAAGGACATTGCGAAGCCCGTGACCAAAGAGCAGAGTAGAGCCTGCGAGGTTGCCCGACTCGAGACGCGCGACGCCGTCCTTGACGACAATGGGTACTCCACCGAGCGATCCAGGACCATCGGGCATCCAAGAGCAGGCGAGTGAGTCCGTGACCATGATGAGCTGCTCGATTGACTTGTTGGCAAAGGTGAGCTTGACCATATCGGAGCAGAGGTGGATTTTATCGCAGATGAGCTCGATTCTGATTTCAGAATCGACAAGACCTGACCCCACGAGACCAATCTCGCGGTGATGTACGGGGCTCATCTGATTGCAGTAGTGGGTGAGATGCTTGAGACCAGCTACCTTTGCCTTGTTGAACTCCTCGTGCGTCGCCGCCGAGTGACCAGCCGAGCAGGTGACACCCATAGCGCTGGCTTCACTGATGAACTCAAGAGCCCCAGGCATCTCAGGCGCGAGCGTGATGAGGCTGACAGGATAGATATCATTGACAGCCTTGAGCTCGGCAATATCAGCACGGCGCACAAAGGCGGGATTCTGAGCTCCGCATTGCTTGGGATTGATGAAGGGACCCTCAAGGTGGATGGAGGGGGTCTTTGCTCCATTGGGAGAGGCTGCGTATTGCTTGACGCATTTGGCGACATCAACGAGTGTATCAAAGCCCAGAGTGAGCGTGGTGGGTAGCCAGCTAGTGACACCTTCCTTCATCTTGCACTCGGCAATGGTGCGCAGGCTCTCGACAGAGCAGTCGCAGGTGTCGCAACCGCCTGCACCGTGCGAGTGGATGTCAATGAAGCCAGGGAGAAGCATCTTGCCGCCAGCGTCTATGACTTGATCCGCATCAAGGTTTACTTCTGAAGGGTAGACTGATGCGATGCGATCGCCATCAATGAGGACGGAGCCACCAGGGATATCAAGACCTGGGGATATAATACGCGCGTTTTTAATTAGTGTTTTCATAAAAATGGGAGAAAGACTATATGAGCAGCGATGCTCACATTTGCTGAGTATTATTCTATGGATTCCTCTCATCTTTTCAAGTTAAAAGAAAAGGGGCGTGATTATTTTCTAGCAAAAACATACCGATTCGATTCATGCACAACAAGCCTAAGTAGGGCGTAGAGGTAGTACTGAAAGGTGCTGGGTGGCCACAACATTCTCCTCTAAAGAATGATTCGTTAGGCGCAAACTGACGGAATGACGTGAGATTGTGCTTTTCATCTTCTAGACGTTATGATAGTATTATTGCAGAAGCTACATCTTTAGCCACTTAAAACAATATATTTAACATGAAGACAATCAATGACTCTCCATTAGCAAACCCTCAAGCCATCAATATGACTGGAGCTGCCGCTCTCGTGCAAAGTCTTGTACAAGAGGGTGTGGATGTCGTTTTTGCCTACCCAGGTGGAGCCAGTATGCCTATTCATCAAGCTCTGAGTGCTGAGCCTTCTATTCGCACCATTCTTCCCCGTCATGAGCAGGGGGGTGCTTTTGCCGCTGAGGCCTATGGTCGCGCGACTGGTAGGGTAGGGGTTTGTATTTCGACTTCGGGACCTGGTGCTACCAATATGATAACAGCTATCGCTGATGCGTTCTTGGATTCCGTTCCTATGGTGGCCATCACAGCTCAGGTTGGTAGTGCTATGATTGGTAGCTCAGCCTTCCAAGAAACAGATATTTTTGGGATGACAGCTCCCATTGTTAAGCATAGCTACTTGGTGACTGATGCTAACGATATTCCCCGCATTATTAAAGAGGCTTTCTACTTAGCTCACACAGGCCGCCCCGGTCCTGTTGTTATAGATATTCCTAAAAATTTCCAAGAGCAACTCATTGAGGCTAATCTTAATCCTGAGATGGATCTTCCAGGTTACAATCACAAGATAGAGCTAGATACGGCAGCTCTTGATGCTGTGATTCCTCTGCTGCTCTCAGCCAAGCGTCCTGCTATCTACGCTGGTGGCGGTGTGGTGATCGCAGAGGCTTCAGCTGATTTGCTTGAATTCGCCGAGCGTGCCCAGTATCCAGTAGCCACAACGCTCATGGGTATTGGTGCGATGCCCGAGGATCACCCTCTCTCGGTGCGCTGGCTGGGTATGCATGGCGCGGTCTATGCGAATAATACGGTGAATGAGGCAGATGTTGTCTTGGCTGTAGGCGCGCGTTTTGATGATCGCGTGACGGGTGCCGTCGCGAGCTTCTGCCCACATGCTACTATCGTGCACCTTGATTATGATGCCGCTGAGCTCAATAAGAACAAGCGTGTGGCTCACGCTATTCGCTGCGATGCAGGTGAGGCTCTGCGCTATCTCAATGCGCGTTTCGCAGAGCTAGGTCATGAGCGTCGTTGTTACGATAGTGAGCTACGCTCTGAGTGGTTTGCCATCATCGAGAAGTGGAAAAAGGATTTCCCCTTCTGCTACGAGAGTCGTCCCGGTCAGATCGCTCCTCAAGAGATTATCGCGAAGCTCCACGAGCTCTTGGGTGATGAAGATGCACTCATTACGACGGGTGTAGGTCAGCATCAGATGTTTGCGGCGCAGTTCTACCGTTTCCAAAAACCACGCATGCTTTCCACATCAGGGGGCCTTGGCTCCATGGGCTATGGACTTCCAGCAGCTATGGGTGCGCATCTCGCTCGTCCTGAATTGCCCATTATCAATATTGACGGTGATGGATCCTTTATGATGAACATTCAGGAGCTTGCTACAGTCAAGGTAGAGCGCATGCCTATCAAGAATATTATCATTAACAATCAGCATCTTGGCATGGTGGTGCAGTGGGAGGACTTGAAATACGACTCCAATCGCGCCAATACCTTCCTTGCAGATCCCAATCAAGAGTACGATCCTACGCACCAGAATCTCGATTTGTTATACCCTAATTTCCAAACTATCTGTGCAGGTTTTGGTATCAACTGTGAGCGTGTGATTGATCCAGCAGAGCTCGTGCCCGCGCTCAAGCGCATGCTCGATTCTAAAGAAGCCTATGTTCTAGATATCATGGTTCCCTATGATGTGCACGTGCTACCTATGATCCCTGGTGGTATGGGCTATCGCGATGTAGTTCTGGAGCGTATCGCTGGTGATGGTAAGGGCCGTCGAGCTTCTGAGCTAGGGAAGGAGATTCCTTCAGCGCTTTAATACTCTCCTTTTTCTCTGCTGAATGCAATTCATCGCATTCAGCAGAGCTTTTTTGTTATGGTTGCACAAATCATCAAAACACTCACGCTGCTCGTGATTCTTGTGATCTTTGCGATCACATTAGGAGCTTATGCCTCTGATGGCGCAGCGACTCCCGTACTCATCCTTGCTGCACTGCTAGGACTCTTTGTACTCAACTGGATGGGAACGAGAGCGTGGATGCTCATCATACTCCTTCCCCCTGTGATGGAGTATCTGCCGTTGGGAAGTCTGAGCCTCATTCAGCCCGGTTATCTTGTTGCGGCAGGTGTTCTTGCTTATTGGTTTGTCCTCTATGCTATGGGGCAGGCTCGCTTTAAATGGCGAGGTCTCTTCGTGCTGGATGCCATTATTTTTCTAGTCTTACTCTATTTTATAATATCCTACATCCGTCATCCAGTGGGTATAGCGCTGCTTAGCTTGGATACTGAGTATGTCGGCGGTAAAGAATATGCCTTATGCTTGTCCGCAACGGTGTATTACCTAGCAATTAGCCTCATTCCTATTACGCGCGATAATCTTCAAAAATCAATGAGGTGGGCTATGATGGCGACAGCGGCCTCAGCTATTTTCTTAGCATCTCGCAGTATGGAAAGTGCTGGAGTCGGTGCTACGCTAGAGGGCGTAGAGGGTAGTCGATTTAGTATGTTTGTCGGACTAGGTATTACTATTGTGTCCTTGGCTATGGCTTACAATTCTCCTATACGTATCATGCTCTCATGGTGGCGTTCTATATTGGTTCTCATGGGGGTAATGATGATTTTGCTCTCTGGTTTCCGTGAGCAGTTGGGGCGCACTCTTTTTGCTTTTGCAGTATCATCTGTCGTTTATAAGCAATTGATCAGCTCACTGCTCATCGGACTTGCTTGCTATGCCTGTATTTTGTTTTTGAGCAATGAGAAGACGCTTCTTCGCTTTCCTAACGGTATTCAACGCGCCTTATCTATCCTGCCAGGTGTTGAGATCAAGCGTGATATCAAAGAGGGGGCTGATCACTCTGTTACTTGGCGTAAGGAGATGTGGGAATGGGCTGCAGATCCGCGTCTTGGCTACATCAAAGACTATACTTGGGGAGATGGCTTCGGGGTATCTGTGGAGTATCTACGAGAGCAAAAAATACGACAGAACCGCGGTCAGCTCAAGGCAGGCGATCAGCAGTTCTTTGCTGAAACAGGCACATGGCACAGTGGTCGTCTCGTCCTCATACACCGACTGGGCTACGTAGGACTCTACCTATTTATAGTACTGGGATGTATCTTTAGCTACTATGTTCTTCGTACAACTATGCTGTACCGTCATCATCCTATTTTCCCCTATTTGATGTTTTCAGCAATTTGGGTCATCCCTGACTTGATTCTTATCTTTTTCTCTGCGGGAAAGCTAACTCACTTCTTTGCCCTTTACTACGTCATGGGTCTCATTAAGGTACTCTACGTTATCGCGCGTGACAATGGCGAGGTGCACCCGCTGATCTTTGGGAGAAAAAATTATGTACCTCTATTGATTAAAGAGCAATCTGGTTAAGAAAATGCCCTTAACTCTTTATGGACAGCTTTGAGTATGTTATGGTTACAGCGCGTCAGCAGCTGTCAGTGCCAGTAGATGTACATCTTACTGCGCTTTTGCGAAGAGTATCACAAGCTGAGTTGCCCAGACCAACGCGACTCATTCTGCGTGAGAAGGATCTCCCTGATATCCAGTACGCAGAACTCGCTGAGACTATTTCCACGCTCTCTGCCATCTATGGAGTCACCTTTATGTGGCAGAGCCACGTTACGCTTGCTCTCCGACTGCGCGATACCTGCTCATGGATCAAGCATATACAAATGCCTATGAGTGATTTTGAGTGTCATCCTCCGTATAGGGGTGGCTGGGAGAGCTGCTGGGTATCTGTCCATAGCCTCGAAGAGTCCCTACGCGCAGAAGCAATGGGGGCAGATGCACTCATATACGGTCACATCTATGATAGCAGCTGCAAGCCAGACTCTCCCCCACGAGGGCTAGCAGAGCTAGCTAGCATTATCCAGCGCGTGCAAATTCCTATCTACGCTATAGGCGGTATACATCGGCAAGAACAGTGCAAGGAGCTCCACGCGCTAGGATGCGCTGGTGTTTGCATCATGTCTGGCTATGCAAAAGGGTGGGATGCTCATAGCTAGCATCCCACCCTCTGATAAAAAAATTGAGCAATCAGCACTCTTGGAGCGCAGCAATGAGCTCAGGCTTGATCTGCTCCCAAGGTAAACCCTCGCGGCCGAAGTGCCCATAATTGGTACTTTGGCTAAAAATAGGACGCTTTAGACCAAGGGTCTCGATAATATCAGCAGGCTTGAAGGAGAATACACGCTCAATACGCCGAGCGATCTCCTCGCTATCGAGCCCTCTATTGCCAAAGCAATGCGTGCTGACCATGATAGAGAGAGGTGATGCGCAGCCAATGGCATAGGCGAGCTGGAGCTCACAGCGATCTGCCAAGCCCGCCGCGACCACATGCTTTGCCACCCAGCGACACATATAAGCGCTGGATCGATCCACCTTGGAAGCATCCTTACCAGAGAAAGCGCCACCACCATGCCGGCCCTTACCCCCGTAGCTATCGACAATAATCTTACGACCCGTGAGACCTGAGTCCCCATTGGGTCCCCCAATCACAAAACGCCCCGTCGGGTTGATATAGAACTGAGTCTCCTCCGTGATGAGCTCTGCTGGTAAAACGCGACGTATCAGCGCTTCACAAAAGCGGCGTATCGTCACAATATCCACATCCTCCGTATGCTGAGTACTGAGCACTACATTGAGAATGCGCTCAGGCCTCCCCTGATCATCATGCTCAATGGCCACCTGACTCTTGCTATCGGGGCGCAGCCAAGACACCTCACCACTGCGACGCACACGAGTCAGCTCAGACATGATGCGATGCGCAAACATGATAGGAGCAGGCATAAGCTCAGGAGTCTCATTGGAGGCGTAGCCAAACATGATACCTTGGTCACCAGCGCCCTGTTCTGCGCCAGATTTACCCTCTGCACTCACGGCATCAACTCCCTGAGCGATGTCAGGACTCTGTTGAGAGAGTAAAATTTGAAGGTCAAAACTCTTTGCATTAAATACAGGATCATCATGCTCATCGCGATAACCAATACTGTAGATAGTCTCTCGGACGACCTTATGATAATCTATACAAGCCGAGGTACGAATCTCACCAGCGAGGATCACATGGTTATCCTTGACAAGAGTCTCACAGGCTACGTGACTCTCAGGATCTTGGGCAAGGCAGGCATCAAGAATAGCATCAGAGATGCTATCAGCGACCTTGTCTGGATGTCCCTCGCCTACAGATTCTGAGCTAAAAATATGGCGTTTATTCATTATAATAGTCGTTCAATAACGAAAGAACATCATACAGACGAATGATTTCTTTGTAAAGTCTCAACTTGCAGAATCAAGGCAATGGTTGACTTTGCCCTCAGAATAGGTACAATGGGAGCTGCTATGCTATCAAAACGCATCATACCCTGCCTCGATGTGACGAACGGACGCGTCGTCAAAGGAACCCACTTTGTCAATCTGCGTGATGCGGGCGATCCAGTCGAGTGCGCCATCGCCTATGATAAACAGCAAGCCGACGAGCTTGTCTTTCTCGACATCACAGCATCAAGCGATGGGCGTGCTACCATGGTAGATGTCGTGCGCCGCACCGCCGCCCAATGCTTTATGCCGCTAACCGTCGGTGGAGGCATACGCAGTATAGGAGACATGCGCCAGATGCTGCACGCGGGCGCGGACAAAGTCTCAGCAAACACCGCTGCCATTCATCGCCCAGAGCTTATCAGTGAAGGTGCGAATGCCTTTGGTAGTCAATGTGTCGTCGTAGCAATTGATGCGAAGCGTTGGAGTGAGGATGTCTGGAAAGTATCAACCCATGGTGGTCGTCATTTCGTCGAGCTCGACGCAATTGAATGGGCGCGAGAGGTAGAGCGGCTCGGAGCTGGTGAAATCCTGCTCACGAGTATGGATGCAGATGGAGCCAAGACCGGCTATGATGTGGAGCTGACACGCCGCGTCAGTGAGGCTGTCAAGATCCCCGTTATCGCTAGTGGGGGTGCGGGTAATCTTGACCATATGGTCGAGGTGCTACAGCGTGGGAAAGCCGATGCTGTGCTTGCCGCCTCCATCTTTCACTTCGGTGAATACACGGTGGCGCAGGCAAAGCAGCATTTCGCTTTGCATGGCCTTCCTGTGCGCCCCATCGTCTCATAATTTTTAGCCTTGACGCTAGTGTGTGGGTAAATCTATTTTTATTTAAAAAATAGATTGCTCGCTTAGCTCTATCTTTCTCGTCGCACTTGTATATCAATTAAAATCTTGCCTTGCAAGCCATGCGACGGAAAGAGTGGGATTTGCAGTTACTTGTAGAGAGTTAGTTGTGAAAATTATCAAGAAAATCACAACATTTGTCACATTAAAAAATCAAGTCTGCATCTATGGAGCTGCGCTTGCAAAGAATTAATCATCGACTCCTTTAGCTCTAGGGGGCGGATTATAACTAGGTCCTAACTCGTCAACTTCAACAATCCGACTAGCTCGAGATTTCATGTCTTCGATTTCTTCTATGAGTGATTTCGCATCTGTAACCTTTTTGATTGATTCCATTGCAGATTGAAAACAGTGATTGTAGCACTTGTAATGCTTATAAACAATGTATACAATTGGAATAAACAGGTAGGCATTCAGTGCCCAGTTGTAAAGATGACAGAAAAGTAAGGATATTAAACTCATAGCTCCTGAGCCAAGACATATCCATAAAAAAGTGCCGTTATGATAGTTCTCCACCTTCTTGTTATACTCTTCTACGGCCTCGCTAATTTTAGCCTCTGCATAGATCAGATATTCACCTGTATTCGCACAGGTTAACTTGTTGGTTATCGTCTTTTGCAGCTTTTGCTGGAGTACTTCGCGTGGCTTGTCTATGAGAGATGTAGAGAAGAACAATGCAGCGCAAACAGAGAGGAATGTATCAGGGGTGGGCGTTGGCGCTGACACCGATATGATTATGTATAACGTATCAAGCATCACAGCGTGCGAATTCTTGATATTCATCTTGTATAAATCGTGCTCGAAGGCGCGCTCCTAGATCTGGATCATTGGCGCATGCGGTGGCTTCTCTTTTCTTTGCGTCTAGCTCTAAACGAAAACGTTTGCCATCGACAACACAGAAGTCTACTGATAGCTTATCAGCCCCTTCCAAGACCTCAATTGACGAACTAAGCTGCTTAACCAGCGCGTCGTCCGCTGCTTTCTTTCGTATTGCTATCTTTACAACATCCACGCGGTCTGCGGCATCGTTCAACAGGGTAATCATGTCGCTGTCGTATACATCACTATTGAACTCCGTGCATTGTATCAAGATCTCTTTCTCGGCACTTTTCACTAATTCACTAATTACGACACTAGCGTGCGCTCTGCTACCATTTTCTATATAAAGCGGACTATCTTCCTCAATATGTCTAGCGAATAGCTTTCTATAAATTTCTAGCCGAAGTTCAGACATATTTCCCTTGAGTTTTATTTTAGTACGAACAAATTTATAACATTTGCCTATAGTAACGCGTGACATCATACTACAATATAATGGGGTCTTGCGCAATAAAAATATGATAAAATATGAAAAAAATATGACGCGTCACGCAAGGTGAGAACGCTATTAAGAATTAACAGATTGCTCCATCATCTTTATCTTTATATTGCGCCATACTATGGCGTTGGGCTATTGAATTTCATATGATTCACTCCCCTCAACCCGCCTCACGCCATACACCGCCGCGACGCTCGCGAGGTTCACCCATTGCCAGATGGCGCGATCGAAGGGGAGGAGGAAATGAGTATTGTTACAAGCATTCTGATAATACAACAGCAATAATGCAAAGCAAAAACAAGTAAGTGATTATATTTGCGATTGTGTTTGAAGGGGGCTTTCTGCTTTCCCTTTCCTTTATTCTTTCTCTAGCCGCTATCGCGGCAGGGGGAGCTTGACTATTTAATGGGCTTGATGGTGAAAAGTTTGGAGAGGGAGGGTTGCTTGATTTAGATAGTGTTTTTACCCCTTCTGCAAAGCTCATGAACAAATAGTTGCAGTATCTACATACGCTTACCTCCTCTGCTGGCGATAATATGCCAGAATCTTTGTATCTTGCATAACTTGTCTTTCTGCATTTTGGGCACATTACCTCAAAGTATATTACATCCAGACGTCCATGTTCGGCTTTCTGCTCGTTGTACTCTTCTAGCTCCTCTTTACTGCGGAAGTTCATCTTCATAGTCCCGATGAATGTTTCCTTATTTTCGTTCTTGGCTTCCTCGGGGGTTAGGGTCTTATAATTAGCCTCCACGTTCATATTTCTAACTGAGTCTTTAAAAATATTAAAATAACCCTCCAGTTTACTATCGTTTAACCCACTAACCTGAAACTGTTTTTCAATATTAGAGTAAACGATGTAAGCGTCTTTTCGCGATACGAACATAATCTAACTCTACCCTATCCCCTACCAAAAATCAACCGTATCACGCCTAACAAATATAAAAAATATAAAAAAAGCATTGCTTTGGTGTGTCCAACCTGATATATTACACACATGCCCCCCAATCAGCGTGCGAGCAATAAGAAGCAGTTTGGTGTAACCCTCACCAAGGAAGAAGTAGCAAAAATCGACGAAGCAGCAAAGCGATTAGGGATAACAAGAACTGAGTTCATTCGATTGGCTGCAATGAATCAGCTATCGAAAGACAATAACACAAGAAAGGAACAATAATGCCAGCACCCCATGTCACGAATAAGCCCTTGCCAAAGGTTGGACACACCAAGCAAGAAAAAAAGCAATACAATGTTACGTTTAGTCATGATGTTGCTCTTAAAATCGAAAAAGCTGCAAAAGGCGAAGGTCGAACTTCTGCTAATTGGCTAAGAAAAGCAGTTCTTTCATACTTAGAACTTTAGTTTTTATTACTAGGTTGGACACACCTTACATAATTTAGGTTGGACACACCCACCTCGCCCCTTCGGGGGCTCAACTCCTAATTCCTAATTCCTAATTCCTAATTCCTAATTAATCCCCCCCCCCATATCAGCATGAAATCCCCACTTTACTATAGCAAAGCCGTTAAAAAATGCGCGACATACGCAAACCTTGTCACTCGCGATTTGATCACGAGAAACTCCTACAGCCACGTGGGAGACTCTGATGAGACTAAGAGCATGATTAAGCGTCTAATTAACAATATTGAAGCTTTGCCTGCGATGTTTAACAATCGCGCCCTTGACCGTCTCGCCTTGTCGCTCACAGTAGCTCACGCTCAAGAGGTGATCTGTCGCCTCGAGGATAGCATTGCAGCTCACCACGCCAAGGATATGCAACGCTGCGCTCTACGCGCGCTCACGGCGATTGACTTCGAAGCACCCGAGGGAGAAGAACCCTCCTAAATCCTACATGTAGACATGCAAAAAATACCATATCACACGCGGACAGTGCCTACCAAGATCTGGCGAATACTTAGAGACATTAACTCTCACGCAGGTGAGATAAGAATCAAAGTATACGACATCCAACGGCAGCTAAGTAAGCACAACGACCACATGACAGGCAAGGAATCAGCGGATCAAGCTGACTGGCAATTAATCGCAGAAAGCGAACAAGACCTACTCTCTCATCACGCACAACTACAGGCTCTCATCAAAGAGCTCCCCTTTTATTCCCATTACCTCACACCTAACTCCTAACCCCCCTTCAATCACCATGTCTGGAATAATCGAAAATATTCAAGCTCGCCTCGCGAGTCTTGAGCTCAAGCTGGGCAAGCCTTCATCGAAGGCTGCTGCCCCTCAGGGCTACAAAAATATGAAGGGGCTGTGTGCCCACTTTGGACAGTCTCAAGCGGAGTTTGCCCCGAAGGTGCGCCGCGCTGTAGCTTTAAAAAAGGTGCGTGCTCTCATCCCCGAGGGTGGGGTGCGTAAGGTGTACTCTATCGAGGACGTGGAGCGTGAGCTATTCACCAACGCTGTTTAGGAATATGAAGGCTATTGGGATGAAATCAGGGCTGTTTCAAGCTCTGTGCAAGGAGGCTTTGTTGATCACGACGGGGCGCGGTCTCTTGCTGACCATAGACGCGCGGGAGCTTGTGCTGCGGACGCTCTTGCAGGCTAAGGATGCGCGGGGGCTGATGCTATGCTTTCTGGTACGCGCTCGTAAGGCTCTGAGTGTAGAGGGGGTGCAGGATGCTTTCGCACGGGAGTTGTTTGATACTCTTGACGCGATTGAGGTATTCGCCCGCTATGATGATGTAGAGAGGCTGCTGGCTCTCGCGCCTACGCTATGTCACGCAGACAGGTGGAGACTTGATGAGCTGGCTCTCGAGCTGATGGGTGAGCGTGAGGCGTGGCAGCTATGCGCGATTATGATCCACGGACAGCGTATGCTCAAGGCTGCGGTGTCGCGCGATGGGTGCTGGGAGTTTGTGCATGATGATGCTCGTGATCGTGTCTTGTGGGTAGCACGGTTTATGTCTCCCAATAGTAGTATGCTGCCTTACCTGGATGCTGAGTGTGCAGGTATGTCTGTGCGCGAGCGTGAGGAGATCTTGCAGGAGCTGCTGTACCGTAGGAATGCTTTATCGAGATTTGAAAGGACTATTCGGCTATGAAGAGTGTGATTATTCCAGTGCTGTTTTCGTTGGCTCTTGTCGGGGTTTTAGCCTCTGGCGTCAACAAAATTTACAATAATACTAATGATGAACCCGATACAATTACTAATAATAGGGGTAGCTCTGGGATGTCTGGTGACATCACTGTGTCTACTGCTAGCCCTGACGTGGAAGAACTACCTGCTGGAGAAGCAGCTGAAAGCCCAGATCCAGAACTTGAAAAGATCGTCGTCATCCCCCCACCTGTTCAGGACGTGGGGGAGACGGATGAAGAAGTTCTGATCACGATCCAATATTCGGCGCTCAATGTCGCCAAGATCCGCGAGATCCAACGGCTTCTGGGGATCGAGGTTGATGGGCGCGTAGGTAAGGCGACGCTGGATGCTATGATTCTCAAGCTCGGGGGAAAAATCCCAGCCAAACCCGCGAAGGCGGCAAAGGTGACGCTGCGCAAGCTGCCTACGGCGCGGGAGGTGCGCTCGAATAGATCAATCTATGGGGTGGCGGGGCGCGTACCTATGGCGATCGTGAATCTACCCTACCCCATGCGCTATGGGAGCAAGACGATTAACGAGATAGGGGTGCATTATCTCATAGCCGATAGGGTGGAGCTTGCCTTGAAAAGGACGCTCGCGCACTATGGCTACGAGCGCATCAAGGAGCTTAATCTTGACGTGTACAACGGCTGCTTCAATTATCGCCGTGTAAGGAGAGGCTCGCTGATGTCGATGCACGCGTGGGCGGTGGCTCTGGACTTTGACGCTGCACACAATGGGCTTGGCGTGCCTACGAGCAGAGCTGCCTTCGCTCGCCCTGAGTACCGAGGATGGCGCGAGGCGTGGGAGAGCGTGGGCGCGGTTTTTTATGGTAAGCAGCGGGGCCACGACTGGATGCAGATCCAGTTTGTCAGATAACAATTTTCCAACTCCCTACGGTCTCCAAGAGATCCCTACCCTAAAACGCGAATACTGCTCCTGAGCATGAGGCTAAACTGCTCGATATGCGCTGTCGTATGGTGCTGCCCTTTTTCATGGTGGGAGGGTATTGAGGTTCGAGTCCTCAAGGCGGCTGTCCCTGACGCTCTACGGTTGAGCTAGGGGATTTAACAACAATAACAATAACGGAATTGGTATGTGAAGGTCGTCCGCAGACCTTAAAGGCGGGGAGATGAGCGCGCCAGACAGCCTAATACTTTTTACCTATTATTATATTTATATTATGGACAAAGAACAACACGAAGAAGCCTCCCAAGATGAGACCACTAGCAAGATTAATATCCCCGAGCTCGCGCGCATCATGCTAGAGGATGATGTGCAGTTTGCCGCCGAGGGGCGATCCGCGCTGATCGCTATCGTCGCCACGGAGGATGAGCCCGGTGATGGATACGATGTCTGTGTGCGCTCTGTTGGAGACACTAATAGCTTGCCCCCTGAGCTAGCCATGTCGATAGCTCTTGGTGTCAGACTAGGCTCTCTACTCATCAACAATGCGATCAAGACTGGGCGAGATGCTCTGCCCCTATACTTGGAGAAAATGATGGAGTCTGAGATGTGCGACCTCTCACAGGAGGAAGAATCATGAAAAAACACCGCTACTCTAAGGCGCACGACCTCCCCTCTTCTCCCTCTCACTGGGAGATGCGAGCACGCCGCGCGGAGCGCATTTTCTGGGCGGGAGTTGTCGCCCTTTACCTTATTTTCGCAGCCCTGCTGGTGTGGGGCATTACATCAATCATTAACAACTAACTCACAATATTATTTTATGTCAAATCAAATTACTTTATCGCCCGCTCATGCGCAGGCTGCCGAGACGCTCGACGGTATCATGATTAATGGTGTCGCGTGTCGTGATATGGCGACAAGCTTCGCCAAGGTCTTTAGTGTCGGGCAGGTCATGTATAATCTCTCACAGGCTCTCACGGAACAGGTGATGGAGAGTATTATGTATCTGCAAGGCAACCCCCTAGGATTCCGTACGGATAAGGATACCAGCGGGGGGTACAATCTCGCGGTAGTGCGTGACGCGCTCATCAGTGCGACGATGACTGGGCTCATGCCTGTGGGGAATCAATTCAACATCATAGGTGGGCGCATGTATGTGACCAAGGAGGGATTCACGTACCTACTTTCTCAGATGCAGGATCTGCGCTACAGTATATCTCCATCTGTTCCCGAGCAGCACCGAGACAACGCTATAGTGACGACTCTTGTCAAGTGGACTTATAAGGGCGAGGAGGGTGAGCATACTCTGACTATCCCAGTGCGTGTCAACAAGGGTATGGGGGATGATGCGGTGCTTGGCAAGGCTGATCGTAAGGCGAAGTGTTGGCTCTTTAATCACCTCACTAGTATGGGAATCTCTGATGCGGATGTGCAGGAGGATGCACCCTATCAAGCTGAAACTCGGAATGTGACTCCCTCGCGCTCTGATGCGCCTACGCGCTCAGCGCGTGCGAGAGGAGGGCTACGCGGTGCTCCTGCATCAGCAACGCCAGCACCAGCAGTATCAGCAGTATCAGCAGTATCAGCACCGGTCAAGACTGCGCCTGTGGCTCAAGCAACTCCTGCTGTGTCTCCTCCTGCGCCAGCTCCTAATCAAGCTCCTGCTCTCAACCTCGATAGTGCGCAGGATGATGTTTGTGTGACTTCTGATATGAACACCTTTATCAACGAGTTGAAGGTTGCCCACAAAAACGGAAATAAGAACGCGACTACTATTACGGTGCGTAACTGGATGCGCACTTATCTCAATATGCCAGATCTAGACATGCCTGTGCGAGGTATGCTCTGGCAGTCTGCTATTGACTTAGTAATGAGTAACTATGCAGCTCAATTTGACGCAGTATTCGGGACCTCCTTCGCAGGCGAGAAGGGAGGTGTAGCATGATTGATGTGAAGAACCTCCCCCATCTCTCGGGGGATGATGTCGAGCGACTGCTCAAGGAGCAGGGCTTTGCTATCGGGGTGATGCATCCCGATGAGTACCATGAGACGAAGAAGAGATTCCCGATCTCTTTGAGTAAGAGCTCTATCACGAAGGCTATTGACTCGCTCTATCGCTATCGCCATGCAGCACCAGTGGAGACCTCAAAGGCTATGGCGTTCGGGTCTTTGGTGGATACAATGCTACTCACACCCGAGCTCTTTGATGCGCAGTATGTGCGCGTCGATAAAAAGCCAGATGGTCGCACGAAGGAAGGTAAGGCTCTACTCGCTGAGATCAAAGCGCAGGGGAAGCAGCCATTCTGTGAGGCTGAGGCTCGAACGGAGTTGATGGCGGTGAAGCACGCCCAAGAGCTGCTTGATCATGAGATAGGCGATGAGTACACGCCTCAGGTGGCTATGTGGGTGATGACTCCTGCATCTGGTAGCTATGGGGTCGAGATGGTGATCTCTGGCATGGTTGACATGCTGCCTCACAACCCCGAGGAGGAGGGTATATGGGATCTCAAGACGACGAGCGTGAAGGTGGGTAATATGGCTCTGCTGTGTAAGCATATGAGTGATTTTTACTATGGGATTCAAGCGGCTATGTATATTGATCTCTTCCGCGAGTGTGGGGGGGAATGCAAGGAGCAGTTCTCGTTCCTCTTTGTTGAGTCGTCGCTTCCTTGTTGTACGCGCGTGGTGACTATGGTCGCGGAGGATATTGACCGATATCGCTCGGTGTATCTAGGTCTACTCGCTGAGATCGCAGAGGCTCACCGCTTGGATAGCTGGGGCTCTCACATCCATGAACCAGAGGTCTATACTGCTCCCCGCTGGGAGGAAGCCGACCTTGAACGAAAGGGCTTTCAGCTATGAAGACCTTCTCAAAGATTCGCGGCTGGGACACGGCGGGGCAGTTTGTCGAAGTGTTAGCCCACCACATGGGCTACACGAGCGGTGCGAAGGTCTATGAGCTGCTCTACCCTGCTCCTCACGCCCGCTATGTGACGCTGTCTCATGATGGGTTGATTCTCTGCCATGCCAAGTGCCCTATCTCATTTTAATATATCTACTAACTCGCGTTTTTGTGTACACGTCGTGAGTGACGTGTATGCAAAAGGGCTAAAATCTATACATACTATGACCAAATCCAAGATTAAGAAGTCGCTCCCCTACGTCACGCGTGTGACGCAGAAGGGGGGGCTCATGGTCTCCTTCGTCACTCTCAAGGGTACGCAGGGGGTAGAGCAGAAACTGCGCCGTATGGCGGGCGCGGATTGGGTGCGCCGCGCGCCTCATCCGTCGGTAGAGTACCTGCAACTCTGGCACGTGATGACCAACATTCCGCGCAAGGTCGCGGCTGAGGTGAAGCCTGTTGAGACAGCAAGGAAGCGCACACATGAGGAAGAGGTGGCTTTATCTATTGTGAACTCTGTTCGCGGTGCTATCTCGCTGGGAAATCTGCGTCGCGTCTCGTCTGATAATGGTGGAGTCTACACATTAGCCATTTCTGTATCCGTTAATGAGCATAAGGGCTTATCGAACGCGAAGGTGACAGGTACTGTGAAGATGGTATCGTCTGGCGAGGCGGAGATAGGGGATTCTGCTCAGATGGAGCTTGAGTTCCCAGCAGGTCGCACTTGTGAGGAGTGCGGGGAGGATATTTCGGATTCTCCTGTGCATTTCAGGTATTGTGAATATTGCTACAAGGATACCAACTCATGAAGACTCTTATTGCTATTGATACTGGGGCGAAGGGGGCGATTGCCGCCCTCCTCCCCGATGGGACGCGCGAGGTGTATGATATGCCCGCTCACCCTGTAGGACAGCTTAATCTACTGCGCAGGTTGCATTCTCTCGCAAGTGTCACTAATGGTGACAGTATGCTGACGCGCGTATGTATCGAGACTATCACAGGAGGGCATGGCATGGGGAGCAAAGGCACATTCTTCAAGCAGGGCGTAAACTACGGCTCAACGGTCGCCATGGTTGAGCTTTTCGCGGCTGAGACAATGGGGGTGTTTGTCGATTTCGTCAAAGCTGACAAGTGGCAGAAGACTGTCACGCGCTACAAGGCAAAAGACATAGGGTCTTATGCCAAGTGGAAGAGTTTTCTCGCGACTCTTGCAAAAGAGAGATATGCCAAGAGAATCACTTGTCATGACAACGTAGGAGCTCTCAAGAAGAGCCTCACGAAGGAAGCCTGCGATGCGGTGCTCATCCTACAATACTTAGAAGGGAGGTACTCATGAATAACTCAATCACCATCTCATGGGATACGCCATCAGGGCGCGTCGGCGGGGTAGTCGTAGGCGGTAGCCATGGTAAAAAGGTCATTGCCGTGGGGGACAGGTTCGCCGTGCGTGCGGATAGCCCCGATAAGGTTGCCTACTTCGCGACTATTAAGGACGCGGAGAAATGGCTGAATGTGACCTACAAGAACGTGCGAGAGCAGGTATTCCCCGAACGCCATCGGGAGTCGCGACGTGAGACGCAGGAGAAAACGCTGGAGATGCTTTACGGCGTTGATTCCTACGATGATCCGTGGGAGTAACATCAACAAATTAGACTCGGCAGGTGGTGTGCTTGGAGGTTCGAGCCCTCCACGAGTTTTTACACTTTTTACTGACATGAATGGCATGAGGATACTAGTAGCATGTGAAGAGTCGCAAGCCGTTTGTAAGGCTTTTCGAGCCAAAGGGCATGAGGCTTTTTCATGTGACTTGCTTGAGTGCTCAGGCGACCATCCTGAATGGCACATTGTGGGTGATATTCTCTCATTGCTTGATGGTGATTGCATGTTTATCACTCAGGATGGAGAGTCGCACCTAGTCTCGGGGCAGTGGGATATGATCATAGCCTTTCCTCCCTGCACTTATCTGTCTAGGGCTGGTAGTTACTATCTCTATCATCCAGCTGACAAGCATCTTCCTGTAGAGATGCGCAGAGCTCACCCTGATCACCCGCAACGCCGCGAGATGCAAAAGGCGGCTGTGGAGTTCGTCCTTCGCATCTGGACGGCTCAGTGCCCGCGTATTTGTATCGAGAACCCACCAGGGCATTTTAATACAATTGTGAGACCATCTCAAACAATCCATCCTTTCATGCACGGTCACCCATACACGAAAGCCACAAGCCTGTGGCTCAAGGGGCTTGCTTGCTTGCAGCCTTCGGATATGGTCGAGCCTTTGCCTAGTGTCAATATTGGCTCTCATGGGCGCAGCTATGGCGCGTGGTGGGCGCACACGATGCGCTACCCTCTCAAGCAGAGAGCGCGTATCCGTAGCAAGACTTTTTCGGGCATCGCCCGCGCGATGGCTAATCAGTGGGGAGCTTGTGCTACCCACGAGCAACACAAATCTCATTGTGCTGCAAAAACATTAATTTCATCAACACAATAACACTCGTTACTATGAACAAGAATCTACGTGATAAATGGAAGACGATACCTGGTGTGATTTTCCCTGAAGAGGAATCCGTCGTAACCAAGGTCGTTTCACCAAAAAAGAAACGTCCTTGTGCGATGCCGCCGAGGGACTATATTACAACGAAGCAGGCAGCCGATATTCTCAGGTCGGGTTATAATGCGGCGCAAGTGAAGCTCAGGAAGCGTGAAATAAAATCTGTCATCGTGGAGCTAGAGGGGATTCGTCGGCGTTTTTGGAAAAAGGTCGAAGTCGAGCAGCTAGCGGATAAAGAACCTCCCTACGGCTCATGGGAGGATGTGAAAGATATGCTCTCCATGGAGGAGTTCGTCTCTAAGGTGGGTGTAGGTCGCTCTACAGTGATGAGAGCTATTCGGGCGGGAAAGCTCCACTCCATAGCGTATCGCATGCCTACGGCTCAGGGGCGGCAGAAGAGGCTCTTCTTCACCAAGGAGGAGGCGCAGACGTATGTGGCTCATCTCAAGACGAGCTCTAGAGTAGAAAGGGTAAAGAAATTCTTGGGGTTGAAATGATATGAGCTGGTTTAAAACTCAATCGACATTGTCACGATCACCCAAGATCAGAAGGCTCGCGCGCCTTTTAGGAGTCGATCGTCAGAAGGCTGTAGGTATCGCCATAGATTGGTTTTCGTGGTTGGATACGCATTCAACTACGGGACGTACCGATTTGTTCCCCGAGGATGTGGATGATGAGCTAGAGCGAGAAGGGGCGGCTCTCGCTCTAGTCGCGATTGGCTGGGTGGAGCTGGATAGTGACGGCTGTGTCTGCGCTGTGGATTTTGACGCGCATAATGGAGCTACGGCGAAGGCTCGCGCGACCGAGGCTAAGAAAAAAGCCAACCAGAGAGGGACAAAAAAAGGACAGAAGAAAGAACCATGTCTCAATTCTATCCCTATGGTGTCGGGACTAGGTGAAGGATTGCGTCCCGAATCTGTCCCGATGCTATCGGGACAAAAAAGGGATAACATAGGGGAGCTAGAGAAAGAGAAAGAATATAAGAAATCTGTAGTGGGTAGTGACACTGTTGTTTTGAGTGATGCTGAGATTAGCGATGGCTCGGGGGCTGAGGCTTCCCCCCCTGTTTGTTTTGTGACTGGTTGGAGCTATGAGGAGTTCTGCACGAAGGTGGGTGGAGCTCATCCTGCCACGGCTTCGATGCGGTTGATGCCTAAGGATGCTGTGGAGGCGGCGAAGGCGGCGTTCCGTGCTTGGGCTGTTGATGATGAAGATGTGGAGATGCTTACGGCTTTTTATCAGGCGGATTTGTCGGATCTTCCTCGTGGGACGAAGTTCTATAGACCTGCGGGGCTCAAGGCTTTTTATGAAAATCTGGGCGATGTGAAGAATCATGCTCGCAATTGGGCGAAGTGGAAGGACTGGAAGCCGAAGGGCGCACGTCAGATGGAGGAGGAGCAAGAGCTCAAGCCTGTAGAGCCTCAAGAGCAGACGGAGGAGGAGAAGGCGGAGATGCTGGACTTTTGGGAGGAGCAGAAGGCTTCTTTGGGTATACCCTGTCTTGAGCAGCCTGAGAAGAAGGGGGGTGGGTCGTGAGTGGGTCTATTGGCTATTTACCGGGCTTTGAGGATTTTTTCTCTGACGCGCGGAGGGTGAAGGGTATGGGTAGGCTTGAGCTGATCTTGCGGGTGCTTACGGTGCTGCGTCGTGAGGCTCGGGAGTATCCGATGACGGTGTATGCGCTGTGCTTTGCCCTTGTAGGGGAGAGTAGGACGCTGCCTGAGGTGGGGGCTTTGTTGCGGGTGTCGGATAGCTCGTGTCGCTTCGCGGCTGCGGTGGCTCATCGTGAGGAGCTGATTGCTATGGATGGGCGTGAGCTGCTGGCTCAGCGGGGTGGGGTGGCGTATAGATGGCGGCTGACGGCGCGGGGGGAGCAGCTGGTGATTGAGGTAGCAAGGGAGGTTTATGCCCAAGGATAAGGGGGAGCTGACGGCGAAGGAGCGCAAGTTTACCGAGCTGCTGGTGCAAGGTGTTGCACAGGGGGAGGCGTATCGTAAGGCCTTTGGTGAGAAGGGGAAGAGTGTGAGTGCTATTAACTCAAATGCTAGTAGACTTGCAAAAAAAGATAAGATTTTACAATACCGTCGCAGTCTTGAGATGGTGGCGGCGGGGGCGGCTATTGCGTCGCGTACGGAGATTATGGAGACGCATACGACGATCATGCGTGATAAGGAGCTTCCTGCTATTGATCGGCAGCGTAGCATGAGCGAGCTGACAAAGATGATGGGGGGATATGAGCAGGTGGAGAGTCAGACGAATGTGCAGGTGAATGTGGTGACCTTTGCGGAGGTGCTGGAGGGGGTGGTGGATTCATCTTCGGCGGGGTGATTCGTTTGAGTAAACTTGAATTGATTGGGGCTTTGGGCTGTTGTATGGTGGGTGGATGGACAAGGGGTCTTTATTCACTCTTGCTCTCAGTTATTTAGGAGAGCGTGCTTATGTGGCGGGTACGCCGTCGGCGGAGGCGTGTGATGCGGTGGCGCAGCATGTGATTGGGATGGCTCTTGATTTTTACCGTTGGAGTTTTGCGCAGCGGCGTGTGGTGCTGGATTTCTCATCGGGGGAGGCTCTTCTGCCTTCTGATTGCTTGCGGGTGTTGCGTCTGGCTCTTGATCGCTATGAGCGGTATGATGATTTGATTGTGACGGATGATAGGCGCGCTGAGGTGGCGCTGGTGTATTCGTCTAATATGATGGCGCAGGCGGTGGCGTTGCCTGATTCGCAGCCTGTGTTTTGTGAGGGGGTGGCGTTGTTGCTTGCCTCGAAGCTTGCGCCGAAGTTGACTGGTAATTTTAATCTTGCTTCTGCGCTGGAGCAGCGTGCGTATGGGGCTCTGGATGCGGCGCGTCATAAGGATGCGGTGCAGGTGGATAGTAATGATCAGAGGCCTGATGTGTCCTCGGTGCCTCGTGGTGTTCATCCTCTTTATTTTGATTGATTATGGGCAATTTTATTAATATGGGTGCTCAAGAGGGCAATTATCAGACGCAGGCGAGCAATAGCCGTGCGCAGGGGATTGCTCAGAAGGCTCAGAAGTATCAGGAGGCGTATAGTATGGAGCGTGATAGTGCGCGGAATGCTTATGTCGTGGGTGATAATATGATGCGTACGCGTGTGAATCAGACCTCGGCTCTCTCGCAGGTGCGGGCGGGTGCGGGGGCGAGTGGGTTCTCTGCCTCATCGGGCTCGAAGCTGTCGGCGGAGCAGAGTGTGGCTCAGATTTTTGAGCAGCAGATTGCAGACATGAGCAAGAGCTACTCGATCTCTGATAGTAATGTGCGTGAGCAGGCGGCTATGAGTCGCCGTGAGGGTGATACGGCTCTGAATATGGGAAATATTATGGGGGATTTCTATGATGCGTCTGCGGATGCTGTGGGGAAGTCGAAGTGGTGGAGCTTGGCGGGTGATACGCTGAGCTTTGTGGGTAATACTGCGATGCAGTACAATATAGGACAAGGATCTAAGAAAAAATAGTTTTATGACTGGTGCATTAATTGCTAGTGCGGTGGGTGCTGTGGCTTCTGTAGGGAGCTCGATCTATACGCAGAAGAAGCAGGAGAAGGCTCAAGCAGCGGCGGCGGCTGAGGCGGCGAAGGCGGCTGATCGTGCCACGACGGTATCAACGGCTAATCAGGCGGCGGAGCAGACGAATACGGCTGCGAAGGCGCAGAGCTCGACGGCTACGGCGGCTAGGCGGCGTATGTCGGTCGCGAAAACAACGAATCGCGCGTCCTCGTCTACGGGGTTGCGTACAACTTTGGGTTAATTATTTTATGATAGTAAATACATTTGTAGGCAATGCCTACGTGATAACGACGGCTAGCGGCTGTACGGTGTCTACTCCTGAGGGGGTGGTGATGCTGGAGGCGGCTAAGGGGCAGAGTTCTTTTGTTGCCATTTCCGCGCAGGCTGTGATCAGTGATGATGACGCCGTAGTTACTGAGGCGGGTTTTAGTGTAGCCTCCTTTAGCTGTGGTGGAGGAGGCTTGACGACGCTTGAGGCTGGTGTGCTGCGGGTCATGCCTATTGAGGGGGTGACGGAGCTGGAGGGGGGCGTGATGTACTTCGTCACGGCTTCTGAGTCTCTTGATCTATCTACTGTGAGCTTGCCCGCAGAGGATGAGGAGTGCGTGACTTGTGAGCTCGCGCTGGAGTATCCAGAGGGGGCTATGGTGCTTTGGCCTGCCTCGTGGCAGTGGGTGAGTGGTGTGGGGATTGGTAGTGCTCCCACTTTGACTGTGGGAAAGACTCATTACTTCGCCATACGTACAGTGAATGGTGAGACTGTTATTAATCTTTATCTTACGACTGACCTATGAAGACCTACGCAAAGCTTGTTGATAAGCGTCTCGTGATGTGTATCCCTCCGAATGTGAGCAATCCGACTGCGGATTATGTGGAGGAGTATGCTGAGACCAATGGGTATAAACACTACATCAGTAAGACTGCTCCTCATCAGTATTGCTCGCTCTCTTATAAGGAGACTGCCAAGCAGATCACTGAAGTATGGACGGAGATGCCTATAGAGGCGGTGCGTGCGCGTCAGCTTTCGAGCGTGAGAATGAGCTGTAATGCGGCTTACCACGAAGCAATGGAGATCTATACGCAAGCGGAGATTGCTGTGGCTCAGCAGGGGGGCGCGGATGTCATAGCGGTGATGGCGAGTGCTCGCGGCGTGAGCATCGAGCAGCAGACGGCAGATCTGACTCAAGCTCTCACGATGGGGAAGGTGCTTAATGCCTGCCTTGCGGGCTATTCGCTCAAGCTAGAAGACGCTATAAAAACGGCTGAGACTGTGGTGGATATTGCCGCTATCGCGTGGAGTCGAGAAGAATTTGCCATCGTCGTAGAAACGGAGATGGCGAAACTACAAGCAACACAAACAACATAACAATATGGAAGAACAGGACAAGGAACAGAAGAAGGCACAGGCTGCTGGATTTATTAACGAACTACTCACTGGATGGGGCGTACCCGCCACGTGGGCAAAGGTGCTCACTGGGGCAGCTATCGGGGCTCTTGGGGCGTTTATTGCTCTGAGTCAGAGCGGGTGCACCGTCACGCCTGAGCAGGCTAGTCTCATTGAGGCTACTTATGATTTCTGGGTAGAGATAGAAGGTAACAAATAATGTTTAGTAATCTACTAGGATCTATTGGCGGGGGGCTGCTGGGGTCTGCTGCGATTGCGTCAGATTCAACGCTGGCTACTGGTGGGATTGTGCTCACAGGGCTGGGCTTCGTGGCGGTCTTCATCCGTCATCTGCTCGCTGAGATTAAGCGTCTCACCGAGCGACTCGATGAAGCGAAGGCGCGAAGTGATAGGCGGGAAGAGCAAATGGAGGAGCTGCGCCGTGAATTGCGTGAGATTAGAAAGTGCAATTGTAATGACCAATAAGGCAAAGATACAGGCTATTCAACGAGCGGTGGGCGTGATTGCTGATGGTATTATAGGCAGTCAGACGCTCTCGGCTCTTATGAAGGCTCTCGGGATTAAAGAGTCTGTCCCATCTCTGCCTACTGTGGCGCAGGTGAGGTCGAATAAGTCGATCTATGGCAAGGCGGGGAAAGTGCCGCTCAAGCAGATTGTGCCGCCTTATCCCCTCTACTATGGAGGGGCGCGGGTGAAAACTATTACAGTACATGTGCTGATTGCAGATAAGGTGCTCACGGCTCTTAAGAAGGTGCTTGATCATTATGGACTGGCTCGCATCAAGGAGCTGGGGCTGGATCAATATGATGGCTGCTACAACAATCGCAACGTGCGCGGTGGGTCGAGTACCAGCATGCACGCTTATGCTATTGCTCTTGACTTCTTAGCAGAGAAGAACGGCTTCAAGACGAAAACGAAGGACGCTGCCTTTGCTCGTCCTGAGTATGCGGCTTGGTGGGCGGCTTGGGAGAGTGTCGGGGCGCGTTCATTTGGTAAGGCGAATGGCTATGATTGGATGCATCTTGAGTTTACAGCTAACCCTTAAATTATGAATTATAGTCGTCTAGCTAAGGTGGTGCTCGCGGAGATGGATGATATCAAGCCGCTCTGGGAGTGGCTGAGTCGTCGTATTATGCCGCGTGTGACGGAGGCTATCCGTCAGGTTGAGCCGTCTATGGGGCGCAAGCGTGATTTGATCGATGTGGCGGCAGAGTCAGCTCTGATGCTGGCGGCGGCCTACTACTCGTACATCACGCCTGCGGGGCAACAGTGGGTGTCCTTCTCGGGGGATAAGGA
>CAYJJA010000002.1:0-15209 GCA_964370355.1 uncultured Akkermansia sp.
TTCTTTTTTTTTTTAATCACCTTCTCGTGTTTTTCTTATTCCTTCTTGTCGTTGTTTTAAACCACCTTCGCGGGGACGGAAGCCACCTTCGCGAGGACGGAAACCACCCTCACGAGGCTTGAAGCCTCCTTCGCGCGGGCGGAAGCCACCACGATCACCACCACGATCACCACCGGGGGCGCGACCGAAGGGGCGAGATCCACCTCGCTCAGGCTCATAGGCTTCGCCATCAGCAAAGCGAGTAGCTGTGCCGAACTCAGACTCGTCCTCTGTCTCAAAGTCCTCGATGTTGAAGACATAGTCTTCATCAGACTCTTCTGGTGCAGCTTCTGTCTGCTCGGTGGGCTCGGGGCGAGGTTTGAAGACCTGCTTGGCACCGAGGAGCTTGCCACGACGCTTTGGATTAACGCTAGCGAGCTCAACCTCGTCAGGCGTGAGGAGACGTGCCACACCGGGTTCGAGGTCACCACCCCAGAGAGAGCCGATGCGGACGCGCACAAGCTTCTTGACGCGCAGACCGAGGCAGGAGAACATCTGGCGCACCTGACGCTTCAGCCCCTGCTCGAGCACGATGACGGCACGACGCGCGGAGAGGCGAGAGACGTACTTGGCCTTCGCCTGCCCCTCGGGGAGACGCAGCCCCTTGAGCATCTGGACGAGCACACTGTTGTCAAAGCTCTGATCGAGCGTGACCCAGTACTCCTTCTCTATGCCACCGCTGGGGTGTGTAAGATTCTGACTGAGTGTACCGTTGTTGGTAAAGATGAGCAAGCCCTCACTATCGGCATCCAAGCGTCCGACGTAGGAGACATGACGGTATTTGGGGAGGAGCAGATCATAGACAGTCGCATCGGCACCTTGAGCCTCACGGCTGACGACAACGCCACGTGGCTTGTTGAGCATGAGGACAACCTCGGGCTTAGGCGTGGCGTGGCGTCCATCCACCTTGACAAAGTCGGTGGGAAGCACACGGATACCAGGCGTGTCAACGATCTGGCCGTTAATTTCGACGCGTTGCTCAGCGATGAGGCGATCTGCGGCGCGACGGGATTCGTAACCGCATGAAGCTAAGAACTTGTTCAAGCGGACACTCCCCTCGGGAGGAGCGGGATAGGTATTATCTTCTGACATATCGTAAAGTATCAATCTAGATTGATGTAGCTGCTTCTATCGCGTAGTCTGCGATGAAGGAGAAAAGTATTTTGGAAAAGAACAAAAGTCTCTCGGCGTTTTGACCGAGAGACTCGAAAACTGCTTGATGATATCCCCTGCAAAAAGAGAGGGGAAGAAATCTTGACTTTGTATTAGGCTTCAAACTTCGTCTTAGGAAGACCTATAGGGCTTTGACCCTGCTTCCATTGACCGCGATCCTTGAGAACTTTGACGCGTTCGAAACGCTTGAGAACGGAACGCTTACCGCCTACGGTACCAGTAGCTTTGAGTGTGGAGTGCTTGGACATGTCTGTGTGATTTTGTATGTAAAAATGTGATGCGAGTACCGCATCGCTGCGATATTAGCTGGCAAGTTATAAACCTTTCTAAGGCATTTGGCAAGCAAAATCTGCTTTGCAATTACAAAAAACAGCATGGGACAGCCCAGACGATTCACCGTGCATTTATCTCCCGTATCACAGCCTGTGTCATCGTTAGTCTAATACTGCATTTAATACTTGCTATTGAGCGACTTTGCTGCTAAAAACCATACTGCTTGAAGGACAAGCACTCACAATCAACCCTACACATACAACAATGAAAATAGCTCTTTTATTAACAGCTCTCTCTGTATCACTAGCAGGCCTGAGCCAATCAGCAATCATCCCCACCCTCCTCACGGCACAAGTCAGCGCGCCCAGTGCTGCCCGCAACGATGTCGAGGTGACACGCAGCCATGACAATGCGCATCTCCTCTCCCGAGATGCCGCGAATCATTTGCTCATTCACAACACCGCGACGAAGGAGCTAGTCGGCTCCGTACCCTTGCAGTACAAAGACTCCCAGATCGCACTGAGCCCCGACAGCAAGATGCTTGCCGAAGCCTCAGAAAAGAGTATTACCATTTACGATACCATTACAGGCAAGAAGATCAAGGATATAACCCTCCCCATACAGGCACGTGCCGACAGTATCATCTGGAGCCCCGATGGCGGGTTACTACTCCTCACCCAGCTCGTACCCTCCTCCAACAATGATGGCACCTACGAGTATAGCTCTCTGGTCATCAGCCCCGAGACCAGTAGTGTTTTCTACAAGACGGACAACATGCCTGTTTCTTCAAGCACGATCTTTCATGCGAACAGTAAAAACTTGATCAGTACAGCTAGTGATGGGCTCTATCTCCTCGATCTAGAATCAGGTAAAAAGAAAACCCTCCTCAAGGGAATAGCCATGTCCAGCCAGCTCGCGTGGAATCCTGACTACAGCATGCTCGCCGTTGACAGCAAGCACCAGTCTGTCATCATCCTCGATGACGCAGGCGAGAAGCTCTACACAGCGAAGGGCCCCGAGGGGGTCTCCACCATGGAATGGGACTCCGAGAGAGGTGTACTGGTCATCACGGAGGGTCATCAGGGCGTTTGCGAGCAGCATATCGTCGATGTAGGAGCGAAGAAAATGCTCACCAAGTTGAGCAAGAATTTCGCCGACAAGCCACGAGTTCAGATCAGCGCTACGGGTGACTACATCCTCGCTCCCACCGACGAGGGCTATGACATCTATGACACCAGAACGGAGAAAAAAGTCAAGTCAATCGAGGACATAGAAGGTTCTCCGCAGATGTACATCAGCCCAGATGCACAACAGCTCCTCTACTTTGACCCCAGCTACAAGATGCTCAAGCAGGTGGATGTCGAGCTCTAAGAAATAGAGCATTTTACATAACACAAAAAAGACGAGCAGAGTAGCACGCTACTCTGCTCAATTTCTTTACCCTGAAGAAAAAAGGAGGCAAGCCAAAGGGGAAGGCACTGAGCAAGTGAACGGGCTGCTCGTCGTGGTGCTTCACTCTGTGCCTTCTTTACCATCCCCTCCTTCACCCCGTTCTTTTTCCAGCACAGATGCTGATGAAGGATCATCATGATAAGCCCCTATCTTTTATTAGATAGAGGCACTCCTTTTCCGCTTGCCATGAAGAACATTTACTGCTAGAAAGATCAGTGGTTGATCAATATTCACACACATATACAACAATGAAAACAACACTCTTCCTCATCGCCCTCTCAGTCGCCTTGACCGACATGAGCAAGGCAGAAGCCGTCACAGCAGCACCTGCAGTAGAAATTATCGATGCCGACTTCAAACCCAGTCATAACAAATCCTGCGAGATCGCGCAGCAAAAGGGGCTGGTGGTCATTCGTGATGCCGAGACATCGCAGCCCATCTGCTCCATCACCCTAAAAAATAAGGATGCAAAAGCCGCGCTGAGCTCCGATAACACAAAGCTCGCCGTGGTATCCGAAGACGCTATCCATATCTACGATGTTGCCACAGGCAAGCTTAAAAAGACGATCGCAGCCCCCCATCAAGAGAATAGAGCCTTGGAAGCTCTCTGGAGTCCCGATGGCACACGTCTCCTAACTCGCTATTATATTCCTCAATCTTCCGAGTCTTCTGCCTACGATACAAGGGTTTTCGTTCTCGATGCCGAGACAGGGAAGGTACTCTACACCATTGAGCGCATGGAGACCATCACCCCTATTGTCTTCTCCTCTGACAGCAAAGCCTTGCTGATACCATCCGAAGACGATAAACTTTATCGTGTGGACATCGCTACTTCTGCAAAAACGGTGTTTTTGGACAACAACGAATACAATTGCGAACTTTACTGGAATCCGCAATATAGCATCCTTGCTATCGTGACAAGACCCGAAGGAGTCTCCCTGTACGATGCCAAGGGCAAGCTGATCCTGCACACTGCTGACCCAGTAGCAGTTACCGGCGAGTGGGATGCAGAGGGGAAGATCCTTGTCCTCCACGAGGGACATGAGGGAGTGCTCATGAAGCACGTGATTGACACCGAGACAAAGAAAGTAACCAGCACAGAAATGGAAGAACCCACTGACGACTGACGAATAGAGGGGAGACTCCTATCTTCCCCACCCCGCTAGACGAGGTGACAGAGCAAAGAGGCAGATCGCGTGATCTGCCTCTTTGGTTAAAATACTTGTTGTCGCACTTCTTACGCGTCCTGCTCGGCCGCCGCTTGCTTTTCGGCTTCAAGCTTCAAGCGCATCTTCTCGGGGAGCTTGACTTGGATGTGAATGTCGCGCAGCTGGTTGGGCTCTGCGGCGGCGGGAGACTCACTCATGAGATCAGCTCCACGATTATTCTTGGGGAAGGCGATGACCTCGCGAATCGAGTCACAGCCGCCGATGAGCATCACCACACGGTCGAGACCCAAGGCGAGACCACCATGAGGAGGCGCGCCAAAGGAGAAGGCACTGAGCAAATGGCCGAACTGCTCTGCAATCGTCGCATCATCGAGACCGAGGGCGCGGAAAGTCGCATCCTGAAGATCGCTCTCATGGATACGTATCGAGCCGCCACCAAGCTCATTACCATTAAGAATCACATCATAGGCCTCCGCGCAAATATCTGTGGAGATCTCGCCCTTGAGCACCTTGTCCACGTCCTCGGGGACGGGGCGGGTGAAGGGATGGTGGATCGCGCCGTAGCGCTGCTCCTCCACGTCCCAGCCAAAGAGCGGAAAGCGATTCACCCAGAAGAGGTCAATGTCCGTGTTATCCTTGAGAAGCTCCATGGCACTTGCGCATTCGAGACGCACGCGACCGAGGATGGTGCAGGCCTCTTCCCAAGGACCAGCGGCAAAGAAGACACAGTCGCCCGACTCAATATTGAGCTGCTCGGTGAGAGCGGCGATCTCCTCATCCGTGAGACGCTTGGTGATGGGGCTCTTCCATCCGTCGCGCTCATTGACGTCGCGCACCTTGATGTAGGCGAGACCCTTAGCTCCTGCCTCAATAGCAGTCTGCGTGAGCGAGTCGATCTGACCGACGGTGGGGGAGAAGTTCTTTGCATTGATCGCCTTGACCACACCACCATTGGCAATGGCGGAGGAGAAGACGCGGAAATCACTCTGGGCAAAGGTCGCGGAGCAGTCCGTGATCTTCATCTCAAAGCGACGCTCGGGCTTGTCGGAGCCGTACTGATCCATCGCGTCCTTCCACGTCATGCGGGGGAAGGGAGTCACGATATCGCGGTCGATGGATTCCTTGAAGACGCGCTTGAGCAGCTGCTCAATCCAGTTGTAAATATCCTCTGCCGTGACAAAGGAAGCCTCAAGGTCGATCTGGGTGAACTCAGGCTGACGATCAGCACGCAAATCTTCATCGCGGAAGCAACGCGCGACTTGGAAGTACTTTTCCATGCCAGCCACCATGAGCAGCTGCTTGTACTGCTGGGGGGCTTGGGGCAGCGCGTAGAAGGCACCAGGGGAGAGGCGGCTGGGCACGAGGAAGTCGCGTGCGCCTTCGGGGGTGCTCTTGGAGAGGATGGGGGTCTCGATCTCAAGGAAGCCCTGCTCGTCGAGGTAGTCACGCATGGTCTTGGTGATGCGGTGGCGCAGCATCATGTTGCGCTGCATGGGGGCGCGGCGCAGATCGAGGAAGCGGTACTTGAGGCGCATGTCCTCATTGGAGAGGCTGCGATCGAGCTGGAAGGGGAGGACGGCGGCGCGATTGAGGATGGTGAGACCGTCTGCGTCTACCTCGATTTCGCCCGTGGCGAGATCGGGATTGGTCGCGTCGATCTCGGCGGTCTTGAGACGGGCGGCGACTTGACCTGTAATCTGAATGACGGACTCGACGCGCAGAGACTCGGCTTGGGCGGCGAGCTCGGCGTGATGCTCGGGGCGGAAGACGACTTGGGTGATACCTTCGCGGTCGCGTAAGTCGATGAATATCACGCCGCCATGGTCACGCACGGTATCGACCCAACCCGCGAGGGTGACATTCTGACCAATATCGGAGGGACGGAGTTCGTTGCAGTTGTGGGATCGATAACTGTTCATAATAAAAAGCGCAGATATTCTACTCGCCCTTACTCGTTTGTCAAGCCCTTTCCTCGCAAAACGCGGGAATGCGGGCGGGGATAGAATCACTCGGACTGCTGTTATTACTCTGGCGGAGGTTAATGTTACAAAATGAGCGAGCAATTGTACTCAGAACTATCATATAAAACCTTCTTTTTGTTGGGTGAAAAATCTTATTTTTCATTCAACAAAAGGAAGTACATGCCCTTAAGCAGGCCGCCGCTCCACCCACTACCCCAGCCAAAGAAAAAGAGGAGCGTAGAACCCTACGCTCCCCCTGAAAAAATGAAGAAATGAGACTAACCGCGAGGCGCGAGCACACGCTCCTCCGTCATCTGCCAAGACCAATCCCAGCGCGTGAAGGACGTGAAGCAAGACTCAAGAAGCGTCACACAGGCGTCGATATCACCCTTGTGCGCCATCTCAATGCTCTGGTGTACATTGCGCACAGGAAGCGAGATCGCACCTGTCACCGAACCACCGGAGGTGAACTTTTGCATCGCACCCGCATCCGTACCGCCCGCGCAGAGCATCTCGTACTGATAGGGAATCTCTGCCTCCACCGCAAGCGCGGTCATGAAGTCCACAATGCGACGATCTGTGATCATCGTGCCATCATAGAGCTTGATCGCAGCACCGTCACCCAGCGTCGAGCACTTCTCGTGAGGAGAAGACCCAGGAGTGTCAAAGGCAATCGTCACATCCAGCGCAATAGCAAAGGTAGGCTGAATGCTCAGTGTTGCCACCTGCGCACCCCGCAGACCGACCTCCTCCTGCACGGTAAAGACCGCGTAGAGATCGTAGTCGGGGAGCACATTCTGCTCACGCATCGCCTTCACCGCCTCAATGAGCAGGTAGCAGCCGCCGCGGTTGTCGATGCTCTTCACATTCACACAATCGCCCATCTCGATGAGATCGCCGATGCGGGTGATGGAGTCGCCGACGCGCACGTACTTCTCGACCTCTTCCTTGCTCATGCCCACATCGACCACATAGTCGGTGATCTGAGGCATCTTGCCGCGCTCCTCCACGCTCATCACATGGATGGGCTTGACGCCCATGCAGCCGGGGAGATCCTTGCGCCCGTGCACCGTCACACGCTGAGCGGTGAGCGTCTTGGGATCAAAGCCACCGAGGGGCAGGATGCGGATAAAGCCGTTGTCGTCGATGTGACGCACCATAAAGCCGATCTCATCGAGGTGAGCCGCGCACATGATGCTCTTCTCCGAGCTCTTGCCCTTGATGAGGGCGACGAGGTTGCCCATGTGGTCGATGCTCAGCGAATCCGCCAGAGGCTCCATGATCTCGCGTACAATCTCACGAATCTTACCTTCAAAGCCGGGGGCGCCTGTCGCTTCACAGAGCGTCTTAAATAATTCTACGTTCATGTATTAAGAGTATAAGAGTATGAATAGATATTGACAAGTCATTTTCCTAGAAAAGAGGCTTATCCTAGCGTGCGAGCTCCGCTTGGAGCTTCTTCATGCCTTGATGGTAGGCATCCACGCCCTTCTTGTAGTCGAGGTGTAGGGTCTTGGACTTGTCAAAGAGCGGGAGGAGCTCCTTGATAAAGGCGTCGAACTTTGCCTTGAAGGCGGGATCTTTCTGAGCACGCTTGCGCATGATATGGATCTTCTCAAACTCCTCAAGACCGTCGCGCAGCTTTTCAAAGCGCAGCGAGCTCTGGTTGTTCGGGTAAACGAGGAAGCAGTCACCAGCGGGCCAGTTGCCAAAGACCGTGCTCTCCATGGGGTCACGATTCCATGCATTGTAGGCCCAGCGCAGGAAGCCGTCGAACTCGTGCACGGCGGCAAAGATGCCCAACCACTCAGACTCCACGAGTGGCGATTGCGTGAAGGTATTGGGGCGTGCGGGATTCACACAGACATAGTAGGTCGTCTTCTTGCCCGCGCGCTTGCGCTCGGCGAGCATCTGGGGTGTAACCATATTCGTGTGCCCGATAATGGGCGACATGTCGTGGACGATGGCGGAGGCCTTGGAGGGGCTGTTCACCGCAGAGACGACCTTAAACTTCGGTCCATACTTCTTCATGACCGCATTGGCAGCGCGCACCATGTGGTCGGGACGCTCATCCATGCCTATGCAGGCTATGTCCATCCAGCCCTTCTTCTCCAGATGCTTCGTAAAGTCAGCGAGGAAGGGACCCCAGAGCTTTTCGTACTCGGCAGAGCCGGGGTTGCAGGGCAGATCCACATAGGAGCCCGACTTCTCATCATAGACGCGCAGCTTGTTGGACCAAGGCACCATCGTGTAGCAGGAAATCTGATCCTTGATGCCAATCTCATGAATCATAAAGTGTACCCACTTGTCAAAAATCGTGTAGTCCCAGCGCATGCTGCCATCAGCCTTGCGCACCCACTGAATCATGCTGGGGAAGTGATCGTAGGTCTGTCCACCCCATGCCTCATGCATGATGGAGGCGAGAATCACCTTCTGACCCGCGTCGGCGAGACGCTTCATCAGCGGCTTCATGAGGGCAAAGTGCACATCAGACCAAGGCTCAACACCATGATAGCGAGCGACCGAGTCGGGGTACTGCCAGAGATCCACATGCGCTTCCCAGTCGAGGGGGGCGGGGATGCGGAGAGCGAGCACCTCGATCTGGACGGGGATGCGCTGGGGCTTCTCCTTTGCCGCACCGACAAGCACACTACCCTTGTAGAGACCGGGGCTTGCGTCGCGTGGGATGTCCAGCGAGAGCCAGATGCTGCGATTCACCCCAGCGGGATTATCGAGGCGCTGCTCGGGCAGCTCGGCGATCACGTCAGCCATAGGGGCGTGCTGTCCTCGGGTGAAGGTGACGAAGCGAGCCGAGAGCGGCAGAGTCTCGCCCTTCTCATTCTTGAGCTTGGCAGATCTCACATGCAGCTGCTCCAGAGCTGTGGGTGAGGTGACGAGCAATTGGGCATTCACACGCTCACCGCGCCAGCCCGTCAGCTCAATCTTATTGCCCTTGAGAGGAGCAGGGTAGTTCGAGCCTGTCCATGGCAAGCGCACATCGTCCTTGTAGGCTGCGACCTTCATCGCGCCGCCCTCGGAGGAGGAGAAGCCTTGGATCTCGACCAAGTGCCCACCCTGAGCCTTGCCATTGCTATTATTCGTAAAGGTGACGCGTACGTATCGCAGAGGCTGGGTCTCAAAGCGGTATTGGCTACCCGAGGCCGTGCCCGCGATGGAATTGGCACGCTGATCGGCGAGCATCTTCCAAGACTTGCCGTCCTTGGAGCCTTCAATCTTGTACTGATAGATGCGACCATCCTTCCAGTAGGGCCAGATCTGGATGCGGCTCAGGGGCTTGGCGGAGCCCATATCGAGCTGGTAGCTGACGGGAATATTCTCTGCACCCCAGAAGGAGTCCGCGTCGATCTTGCCATCAATGGCCTTGGCGGGGACGTCGGTCTGCCAGTGGGGGGAGGCGGTGATTTTTGCACCAGAGAAGAGATTCTTCTCCTGAGCGACGCTCTGAGGTTTCGCCCCCATGAGGGCGCGTTCTGAGACAACCTTACGCTCAGGAGCCTGCGCCCAAAGAGAGGGGGTCAAGGACAGAGATAAAAGCAAAAGCGCCGCATGGCGATGCGCAGAATAAATATTCGACATGCTCAGAAGCTATCATACCGCAACCCTCATCGTCAAGCATAAGATTCACGCGGCGCAGCTCATCGTACGAAAATAGGAAGCTGCCGCACGCGCCTTAGAGCTTGATGCAGCAGAGTGCATCAATGCAGGAGCTCAGCTCATCGTCGTCCTCTAGTACGAGATTATGCTCTCCCAATGTCAGGAGCTGCGAGATGGAGTCATCGAGCTTTATACTCTGGGCAAGCTGAAGGGCAAAGGCACTCTTTTGCTGGTACTGAGCATACTGCTGCTCAATATGCGCGAGGGAGGCGAGGATGGCGTGCTCGCTGGGTGCGATCTCGCCTTCGCTGAGGCGATACTGCATATAGTCAGCAAGCCCGCTCTCGTGCTCATCAAGCTTTGCCATGTAGACGGGGATGAGCTCTTGCATGGCGAGCCAGTCAGCTTCATTCGGGCGCGCGCTCGGGGTGATGAGAAAATCAGTGCTGATCTCATGCATTTCGGCGTGCTCTCCATAGACTTGAGCACTCAGCGAGAGATGCACATGCGCTTCGCTATGCTCGAGGATCTCCATTTCTGTATTCCAGATGATGTCGCGTGCGCTGATGAGGTAGGTGCTTGTCTCATCAAAGAGCTCATACTCACGAAAGCTCACCTGTTGGAAGGCGCGTCGTAGGGTGGCATAGGAGCGCAGAAGTTGCCAGCGTGTGGGGGAGAGTGACATGGGATGTGGGGAGTAAAAATTCTGAGAGATTAAGAATGCACCATCTTCGAGAGCTCAAGCCACTGGGGGCTGAGCTCTGTGCTGGATGCGGGGCTTAGACGTTGACAGGCTCGTCGTTGTCGTCGCCATGGGCGAGGATGAATTGAAGATCGTTCAGGTCGAGGCTGGAGGCGAATCCCTCATCACCGAGCACGTTGCTGACGAGCTGGTTTTTCTGATGCTGGAGCACACGTATTTTCTCTTCTACAGAGTCGCGTGTGAGCAGACGATAGGCGATGACTTTATTCTTCTGGCCGATACGGTGAGTACGGTCAATAGCTTGGCTTTCGACGGCGGGGTTCCACCATGGATCGTAGAGGATGACGTAGGAGGCAGACGTGAGGTTGAGACCCGCGCCACCGGCTTTGAGGGAGAGCAAGAAGACGCTGGGATCCTTGGTCGTCTGGAATTTCTCAATCTCAGCCTTACGGTCCTTCGTTTGACCTGTGAGGTAATTGTAGGGGCGATTCTCGCCTTCGAGACGTGTTTTGATAATCTCGAGCATGGAGACAAATTGGGAGAAGACAAGCACCTTGTGCCCCGCCTCTTGGAGCTGGTCGAGCAGATAGAAGAGCGCTGTGAGCTTGGAGCTCTCTTCCTTGGCGTAGCGTGAGTCGATGAGTCCAGGGTGGCAGCAGATCTGACGCAGACGCATGAGACCTTGCAGGATGGCAAAGGAGTTCTTCTTCACCGACTCATCAGAATCGACACCCAGCAAAGCCTTCTGGATGCGGCGTAGCTCGGCTTTGTAAAGCTGCTGCTGGACACTCTCCATCTTGGCGTAGACCTCTTCTTCTGTACGAGGGGGAAGGTCACGGGCGACTTGCTGCTTGGTACGGCGCAGCAGGAAGGGCTTTAAGCGGGCGGCAAGGCGATTCTGACTGTTGAGGTCTTTGCGCTTGTCGAAGCGTTTCTTAAAGTAGGCTCTACTACCGAGCACCCCAGGCATAGCAAAGGCCATGAGTGACCACATGTCCAAGAGACGGTTCTCAATGGGTGTGCCTGAGAGCACGAGGCGATTGGTGGAGTTGATATCGCGTGCCGCCTTGGCTGCCTTGGAGTCGGGGTTTTTGATTTGTTGACCTTCGTCGAGGATGACGGTGAGCCATTTGATCGTGTTCACCTGCTCGCTACAGACGCGCAGCTGGGCATAGTTGATGACGACCATGTCGTACTCCTTGTTGATCGTCTTGACATCGGCCTGATCCTTGCTGCGGATGACGAGCACGCGGATCTTGGGGGCGAATTTGTTGGTCTCACTCGCCCAGACATCAAGAACGGATTTGGGACAGACGATAAGCACTGGCGGCGTTGAGGGAGCCTTTTTGCGGCCTTTGGGCTTGTTGTTGCGCTCGAATTCTTCGCGCAGCCAGAGCACATAGGTGATAGACTGGATCGTCTTACCCAGACCCATGTCATCGGCGAGGATGCCACCAAAGCCATTGACAGAGAGGTAAGCCAAGAAGTGGAAGCCCTCGACCTGATAGGGACGTAGCTGCGCTTGCAGGGCGGTGGGGACATCGGGCTTGACGTCGATCTTGATCTCGGAGGTGCGGTCTTTGATACGCTGCCATGCCTTGGGGTCAAAGACCTCTGCCGCGCGGGGATCGGCCAGCTGGAGAGCATGCATGCGGTGAGTCTCACCCGAGAGGTCAAAGGGATCGAGACCGAGGCGCGTCACGGCATCACGCTGGTCATCATCGAGCTTGATTTCTAGGCGCATCCAGCGACCATCGTCCATGCGGACATAGCCACCGCGAGCGGAGACAAGCGAGCGGATTTGCTCCTTGCTCAGTGTGACCCCCTCAACGTCGATGACGACGCGCAGGTCAAACCAGTCAATCTCTTGGTTTACCACCTCAAAGCGTATAGCGGCGGCTACGGGGTCGTCGAGCAGGGATTGCAAGTTGCTGTCCATCTCGACGATGATGTTGGGATCAAGAGTCTTTGCCCAATCGGCAAATTTTTCAGGAAATTGTTTGGTGATGCGACTTTTGAAGGAACTCTGGTTGCTATCGTAGGTAAAGCTCATCTCCTCAATGAGAGCAGGGATGGGGTAGAGATGGTCGCGAATAAATCGCAGCAAGGCGCGATCCTTCATCTGAGCCTGCGAGACAACCTCCCAATCATCCTTCGTGAGTCTTTCACAGCGGCGCTGCTGCGCATCATTTGCGGTAATACTGAGAATGACATGCTCCGTGTCAGCACTAGTCAAGCCGCGCACGATCTTCATCGCAAAGGTGGGGATCATCTCGATATCCTCGACGCGCTCTTCCATGCTAGGAGGCAGCGTCGCGCCAATCTTGCGTAGGAACTCAACGCCCTCTAGGCTGTCAATGACAGATTTGGGGATAGAATAGCGCGGATCGACCTCTGTACTCTCAAGCCAGCGGGGGGGGCCAGGGAAGATGGTTTCATCAGATTGGTAGAGCTCTACAAGCCCCGGCAGCTGACGCACGGAGTGCGAGACATGGACACCCGAGGCGGTGATGAGCTGGAGTCCGTAGCAGTCAGGCAGGATGGGATCATCAATACAGATCCACTTGAGTGAGTCCTGCACAACCTTAAAGTAGCACTCATCGAGATTGACCAGATAGCCCTTGAGGGCGGGCTGATGAAAGAGGCGATTCATCATCGCACAGGCTGCTTCGAGGTCGAGATCTAGCACGACCTGCCCATCGCGCTGTGCGTATTCGTAGAGTACATTGAGCAGAATATCGGTCTGAGGATCGAGCTTGAGAGCTCCCTTCCAATACTCTTCCATGATCTCCATGAGCTCTGCTTGCTCGCGTATGGGCGTCCAAAGTGACTGAGAATCAGGACGATGCTCAAAGTGCGCCTCATTAATCGTGGAGACCAAGCGCATATGCAGCTGATGGCGTGGAGGCTGCGGGGGACGCTCATTGACGCTCTGGATGCGCTCATACCATGTACCTACCTCCTTCTCCTGCTCCCACTCGCGTATCTTGCGCTGCACACGGTCGAGATTGGTGATGCAGTTCATGAAATCTGGGTAGGCGATGCGCTTTTTGACAAAGGCGTAGGCGATATAGTTCCAGAATTCAAGGATGTTCTTAGGAGAGACGGGCCAGAGCTCCAGCGCATTGTAGCTATTGATCTCCCAGCGTGGATTGAGACGTACGAGATCGTGATCGTGAATACTTTGCTCAATTGCAAAACGACGGTAACGCTTCTCGAGCTTGAGGACAAAATCGGCCTCTTTGTCATCGAGCTCACGATCAAGCTTGTCCTCTATAACATCGACTAGGGGCGTATCATCGAGCTCGTTGGGACTCTCAGGCATGCTCGTGCCTCGGTACATGCGCTCTATCATCGTCGCAACGACGCAAGCCCCAGCGAGATCCTCATCGCTAGCGGTGCATGAGCCAAACCAGCGATTCCCCTGCAAGCGGAGACTGGTACGATACACTCCACCTTGGCATTCGACGCGACCTTGAATGAAGAGATGATTGCCAAAAATTTGCGTAACCGTGCCTTCTTTTTGGAGGCGGGCGCCTTCATCACGAACGGATTCGGAGTAGGCGTTGAGAAAGTTTAACGTGGCACGATCAGGGTTTAGAGATGAGTTTAACATTGGGCGTATCTGTCAGTGTTGCGGGATTGGTAGATAGTTATCCATGCGCTCCGTCACAGAATTGGAGTGTTCATAGACTATCATAAAGCAAAAACAATTTCAAGTATTCTTAGTAACATTTTGTTTTTTTTCTTGCAATTTGATCTAACTCCTTAACAAGAATGATACCAAAATGAATACAAAAGAAAAAACCAAGTATCACAAAGAATATCACCCAAAAAATTCTATGATACGAAGAAATACGGTAGAGAACCAAAATAAGCTCGCCCTAGCGAGCCTCGCTTCTGGTGCCTTCGGCAGCGTTCACCTCCCCTTGGCATTTCCCTGACGCTGCCGCTGCTTGTCTCTGCACTTGCGCTTGAGCAAGCTTCATTTGAGAGCTTAGTGGCACGCCGTGATCAAGAAATCACAGCTCGAATCAGAACAGATCTCAAAGAGGAGGAGGAATAGGCAGCTTGTTTTCCATATGCTCAAGCTTGACTCCCGCTTGCAGTCCTCCAATCTCATCGAGCAATCTGTAGCAAGACTCATAGAGCTGATCATAGTCGATGGGACCAGGTACTTCCTTCTTTGTCCCAGGGAAGATGAGGTAGGATACGCTCAGGTCTGAGATAGCACGGGAATAGGAGGAGGAGCGTGGGTTGATCTCTTGGCAGAGGCGAAGGGAGGCCTCACCTGTTTTAAACCTTGGACCATAATCGCCTACTATAGCAGGATAGACCTTCTTGCCGACAATGACGACGGCGTAGTCGCCAGGCTCAGGCTTGTAGGGACTGCGCCCCTCTTTGAGGGTGAGAGGGATGACAATAAAAGGATCGTAGTCGGCGAGCAAAAAGCTAAACTTCTTGAGATCAAAGATGACGCGCTGCGCATGATCAATGGAGCCTCTACTGGCCTTTTGGTCGCGGAGGCGTTTGAGACGATTTTCCCAATAGGGGAGCAAAGGGTTGGGCGTATCAGTCCTCTTGAGCCAGCGATACGAGGTGGAGGGCTGATAGTAATCGCTATTTTTGATACGTGCAGGCATATCGGGGAGTCTGTCCCCATCGGAGCCATCCGAGACTACATCCATATCAGCTTGTATCCAGACGAGCTTGCGATTCGTCTCTGGTGCTTGGATCTCAAGGATCGTGTCGGTGTCGTAGTAATTGTGCTGGCTGAGCAAGCGATCCAGATTCGCCGCGTTTTTGCGTATTTCGTTCTTTTTG
>CAYJJA010000002.1:15219-25998 GCA_964370355.1 uncultured Akkermansia sp.
GAACCACGCAGAGACTTTTGCCTTGCCAAGCAGTGCATTATAATTTCTAAGCACCTGGGGAAGCGAGGGATTCGCATAGAGCAAGCTCTGCGAATCAGAGGCGTGAGGGAGCAGCAAACTGAGCTTCAAATCCATGGTGTAGGACTCTCTATCCCTTCTATCTTGACTCGCAGTTGTACCGCGCTTGAACTGCACAAAACTGCGTAGATTAAATCCAGGCTTGATCTTAGTGAGATGTTTATAATTCTCGGGCTCCACGCTGCTAGGCATCACAGGGGGGAAGGGAGGCAGCACGATGCTAGGCATGCGGCGTATGTCCACGAGGGGATTCCACGGACGCGAGGCTATCTCGGTAGGGCTTGTGGCGCGTGTCGTTTTGGGAGCTTCTGTTGACTCTCCCTGCTTGGGAGGGATGACAGAAGTGGCAGGCTTGGGCTTAGCTGAAGCTGGCTTGCCAAGGATGAGGCGATACAGGCGTTCTGGATAAGGTGTGTGCAACGAGCTCGCAGTCACCAACAAGATGAGCGCGACAAATGCCTTGGACCAAGTCATAGTCATATGATAAAAAATAAATGAGAAAAAATCAAAAGGAGCTACGCGGGCTTGGCAATTGGGCTTGCACGCGACGAGGGCGTATCGAGAGCACGAGACGCAGCAGCCACAGCGGCGCATTACGGAGAAAAAGGGCGAGCATGCGCACCTTGAATGAGGGATAAAAACGCGGCTCCCCTGCGCGTAGAGCCCTGATCGTCCCCTCAATCACCGTCGCAATGGGACAATCAAAGAAACCGCGACTGGGCATCATATTGCCCGTAAAACCTTCGCGCCTCGCCGCCTCGCCAAAGCCAGTACTCACAGGTCCTGGGCAGACGGCCAAGACCGCAATCCCCTTCTCCTGACATTCCAATCGCAGAGCCTCGCTAAAGCTAGTCACATAAGCCTTGGTCGCAGCATAGACTGCAAAATCAGGGATAAAGAGATCACCCGCTAGGGAGGATACATTGACAAAAGCACCACCGTGACTCTCCATAGTAGGGAGCAGCGCACGCGTCAGCTCGGTCAGAGCTACAATATTGACCATGAGCATTTGATCATTACGACTCGACTCACTCTGAGAGAAAGCACCATAATCACCCAGCCCCGCATTATTGACCAGCAGCGTTTTGCCCGCGTAGGGCACACTGAGAGTGGCGACTAGCTCGGCGCGCTGGCGCCGCGATGCCAAGTCACAGCCATAGGGGCGCACCTGGAGCTGAGGGTAGGCCGCCTGTAATTCACGGGTCAGCTCCTTGAGTATCTCGACGCGACGGGCAACAAGAATGAGCTCGGAGCACTCCGCGCCGAGGCGTCTTGCATAGGCCATTCCGAATCCAGATGAAGCCCCTGTGATAATCACTCGATCAAACTGCATGACCTATTCTCCCATGTCTGCCCTAGTGCTGACAAGCTAAAAGTAGGTATTAACACAATTTTAGCCTCTGTGGGTGACAGGATGATCGCCATCTAACAAAGTATATACAGACCCAACTTTTGCTTGTCAGAGGGCGCAAGTATCCTCTATGCTAGTGTGATGAGAAAGATACTCACACTACTTGTCTTGACCTTATGCCTCCTATCACAGCTCCATGCGAGTGTAGGGTCACACAACCAACAAGCCATCATTGGCGTCGCCGATGGGTGGAATTCCTCCCATGTCCAGCTCTCCCTTCTCGAGCGCAATGCCCAGGGTCAGTGGGTACGCGTCCTCGGGCCCTACGCGGGGCGACTCGGCAAGTCTGGGCTCGTCTGGGGGCATGGTCTCCACGTCAACCCACGCGCAGCGCGTACAAAAGTCGAGGGAGACAGGCGCACGCCCGCAGGCATCTTCGCCCTCGGTGGCCTCTACACGACGCATGCAAAGCCCGTCGCCCGCGCACGCGGCATGGAGCACGTACGAGTCGGTCCCGCAGACATCTGGGTAAGCGATACTGCCTACCCCAAGCTCTACAACCGCCACATACGTCTCAAGCACCCAGCTCGCACAGCATGGGAGAAAAAGGAGCGGATGCGTCTCAATGACTACCCCCACAGCATCAAGCTGCTCATCCATCACAACACGGATATGACGCGCAACAGACGCCCCATCAATGGTGCGGGCTCGGCCATATTCTTCCACATCTGGCGCAACGACGGCGCGAGCCCCACGGCGGGCTGCACCACCATGCAAGAAGGTGTGCTACGCGCCTTCATCGCACGCCTCAAGCCGCAGAAGAATCCCCTCTACATCATCCTGCCTCGTCAAGAATACCTCGCCTACCGCAAGGCGTGGAGACTTCCTTAAGGAGGAATTTCTGGGGACTTCTAATGGCTCGCGAGGCTATCATTCACACATGAGCTTATTTAAAATAACGAGAACTTAGAAGTCCCCACTACCAGAAAACTATTCCTCCTCATCCGTTTTTTGATCTTTGAGGAGCTTTTTCATGGTAGGGTTATTCCACGTGAGTTTTTTGATCGTCAGATCAACAAGCTTGTCATTAGCCTTTCTGAGGCTTTCGTTTGACCCGAGGAGCGCGGCTCTGGTTTTCTCAAGCTGTTTAATCGTATTATCTATTGCCTTAATAGCGGTTTCAAATTTTTCGCCCGCTTTAAGGCAATGCTTATCAAAGACTGTTTTAAAGTTTTCCAACTTTGACTCAAAATTAGTCACATCAATATTCTGCGACTTATGTATAGCGAGCTCCTTCCTGTACTGTAGCGAGCCCAAGGCGGCGTTGCGCAGCAGCGTGATGATGGGGATGAAGAACTGAGGACGCACGACATACATTTTGGGATACCTATGAGACACATCGACGATCCCCGCATTATAAAGCTCATTGTCAGATTCTAGCAAGGAGACGAGCACGGCGTATTCACAGCCCTTTTCGCGTCGATCTTTGTCGAGCTCTTTAAAGAAATCTTCGTTGCGTTTCTTGGTAGCGGTGGTGTCACTCTCGTTTTTCATCTCAAACATGATGGAGATGAACTCAAGCCCCTCTTCATCAGACTCGCGGAAGATGTAATCGCCCTTGCTGCCGCTGCGCGCGTCGTTGTCCTTCTCAAAATAGGCATTCTGAAAGCCCAAGGACCGCTGGCGGTTAAACTCTATTTCGCAATGCTGCTCCAGGCTCTCACCGAGCATCTTGGTGGATAGGCGCGCCTTCAGATCTTTGAAGTACTCAATGGTGGCATCTTTCTCTCGGAGCTGGAGCTGGTAGGTCTCCTCCTTTGCCTTGATCTCAAGCTGAGCGTTGAGCTTGAGCTGCTCGACATCCGTCGTGAGCTGGTAGATGCGCTTTTCTTTTTCTGCAAGATCCAGCTGACGCTTAGCCTCTTCTTCTTTGATCGCGAGTTGCTTGTCCGCAAGCGTAGCTTGAATCGTCGATTTGAGTTTCTCTATCTCTTGTTGATTGATAGCGAGGCTCTGCTGGAGCTTCACAGCAGCTTCGGCTTTGAGAGTTTGCTCGCTCTGCTCCAGCTGGCTTTGGAGCTTGGTGATGAGCTTTTCCTTCTCTGCCAATTCTTGCTGCTTTTTGGATTCCTCTTCTTTGATGGCGAGCTGCTTGTCTGCTAGTGCAGTCTGTATGGTGGATTTGAGCTGCGCTATTTCTTGCTGACTAGCCGCGAGGCTCTGCTGGAGATTGGCGCTAGCCTCGGCTTTGAGGGTCTGCTCGCTCTGCTCCAGCTGGCTTTGGAGCTTGGTGATGAGTTTTTCCTTCTCTGCCAATTCTTGCTGCTTTTTGGATTCTTCTTCTTTGATGGCGAGCTGCTTGTCTGCTAGTGTACTCTGTATGGTGGATTTGAGCTGCGCAATTTCTTGCTGACTAGCCGCGAGACACTGCTGGAGATTGGCGCTAGCCTCAGATTGGGCAAGCTTGAGCGCTTGTTGCTTTTCGGATTGAAAAATTTGCTCGCGCGAGCTAAGCTCTTTGCTAAACTCAGCATCTCGTACCTGAGCAAGAATGGCAATATAGCCTGACTCATCGACGGTGAAGGCTCTCTGGCAGTGGGGGCATTTTATTTCGCTCATAATCGTTATACTCAGTGTTGAGTTAATGCTTATTGTACGAGATGAGTCGATAAAGGCAAGATTTATCTTTGCAATTCTAGCAGTATGATGTGAGAAAACAATGCCATTATACATACACAAAAGGAAAGACTTTCTACTTGTCTTAGGTCGAGATATTTGCTAATCTAGAAATCTAGATTAGATGAAAACTTTAGTAATAGTCTGTAGTTTGTTGTTTGCATGCACTTGGATGGCAGCAGCGGAGAATTTGACGCTCAAAGACGGTTCACTATTGCGAGATGCAGTCGTGTCGCGCAAGGGCATAGATCATGTGATCATACGCCATGCGGGAGGAGTAAAACGCGTCGATTACCACGAGCTCACCATTGATCTTCAAGATCGCTACGGCATGAGCCCCAAAGAGGTGAATGCACGTCTGGCAAAGCAGCAAGCCCTAGCTGAGGGTGCCGCAGACAAGCGTGATAGGGTGAAGGATAGGCATATTCTGCTACTGAGAGACTCAAAGATCATGCCCCGCTACCTCAGCTCAGGTGATGTAAAAAGCCTCTTTCTCTTTTATAGTGACATCAGCGAAGTCGCCGCTGAGTATCTCGCCGCAGAGTGGAACAAGCGCGAGTCGCTGCGCCTCAAGCTCCCTGATCAGGTGCAACGCTACGAGAGCTATGCCAAACTAGTACGAGACACCTTTGATAAAGAAAAGGCAGAGGGTCTACGCAAACGCTCACGCGACAAACGCCAGCTAGAGCAGCTAAGGGAGCTCCAACAACAACTCAAGCTCGCTCAGCAACAAACCGCAAACTGGCAAAAGCTAGAAGAAGAGTACAAGGAACGCCTCAAAGAATATGAGAAGGAGTATCGCGAGCTCTGGCGTGACTACGAGCGAGAGCGCAATGCCAACCGCATACGCCTCACCCCAGGCGTGCCCATCTACATCCCACCACGCCGCCGCACGTATTAAATCATCGAAAGTCATGGGGGAATTCCCATCTCCTACCCTCAACATTGGAATTAAGCCATCATCGTACCATTATGTCAATTTTCTGAGCTTGCGAAAGTGATATACATCTGATAAAATAGATTTATGAGCACCTTCTCCCCCATCTACAATCAAGGTCTAGCGTATTTTTTTGGCAAAATCACAGCGTCAGACCACTCTGCTGACCAAGAAGGGGTGGCCTATGATCGTGCCTACAACTGCTTTCGCCAAGCTTATCATGAGGGAGATATGAATGCGGGCTGGATGCTGGCACGCTGCTACTGCTATGGCTACGGCGTAGCACAGGACTATCAACAGGTCTTCAAGATAGCCCGAGAGCTGCACAATCACGCCTATCCAGGTGCAGGCTACTTCCTCGCCCTTGCCTACGAGAATGGCTGGGGTGTGGACATAGACCTCAACAAGGTATCACAAATAGCAGAGCAGTATCTTGAGCTCTGCTACGATGCCGAAGGCCAAGCTGGGCTTGATGAATCTATACGGCAAGAATGCCTCATGCTACTCATCCCTAGTGATCAGATGAATGAGCAAGAGCTGGATGCCTTTTACAGCGACTATATGGAGCGCTCTCGCTTCCCCCTGCGATATGCAGTGTATGCAGAGTACCTGATAAACAAAAACCCCCAAGAGCACCGTGAGGAGATCTTCAAACTCCTCGAAACAGGCTGCGACGAGCATGACCCTGTAGCCCAGTATTCGCTAGGCAGAATCCTTAGCACTGAGGATCACCCCCTTAATGCTTACGACATGCAGCAGGGACGCAAGCTACTCATCAAGAGCGGGCTTGCCTATCTCACTCTCGCTCAACTAGCGGCTCAAGAGGGGGATCTTGAGATGCAATCGCGGCTCTTTGACCTCTATCTTGAGCAATCGCGCTACGGCTACTCTCTCATCAGACATGAGAATGAGCTCAGCTGCTCCATTCACTGCGAGCCCAATACATGGTCGGGAATCATCAGAGTCTACGACAATCGCTTGACACGCTCCCTGCTCAAGCATCAGGCAATGGGAGAATGCGTCAGCGAAGCCCCGCCACGTATACGCCTCACAGGCATAGAAAAAGGCATAGAGCTCACCCTGCGCGTACGCAGTGCTGTCGATGATCTTGATCGTAGCTTTACCCTCATCCCCGCAGAGACTACACTAGTCATTGACCTCATGAGTGAGCATGGCATCCTCTGGAGCCATGATCTCGATCTCGAGCTCAGTAGTCAACGGGGATACACGCGCCTGCTCATCAGTGCCGCAGCCCTCCAGATGGCCTTCCCCTTTACGCCTCCTCCCATCGTCCTATCATGGACCAAGCGCATGCTACGTGGCTATGCCCTACAATTATTTCCCGTCGATGAGAAGAGCTCTCAACTAACTCTCCGCTTTCCTGATGCGAGACAAACGCAGCTTATCACCGTCCCAGAGAAAGGCTTCGTCGAGATAGGTCGCTCCTTCCTGCACGGAGGGGAGAAATTCCACATGCTAGAGCCCTACCTCATCGAGTGCGAGGGCTACATGCCCTGTGTCTGCATACTAGTCCCCCCACCGCGCAAGGGGCAAATACTCGACTATTCATTAATCTTAAACACGATACGAAAATACATATAAAAGACTTCTCAGCGTGGATGGAGAAGCCTCTCCATCTTAGCAATCGCGCTGCGTGAGAGCTCACGCGTGCCCTCCTCCCATGCAGTCACCGTCCTAGCAGAGACAGCCATGAGCGAAGCAAATGCCTCGCGAGTGAGCTTGAGAGATCTTCGTAGTCGGCTCACCTTGGCCTTTGTCCATCGCGTCTTGTAGGGCTTTCTCCTGCGGGAACCACCTCACACCACCTCAAATTTAACAATTCAAGAAAATGTTTTTTTTAAAATTTATATTGGCGTATTCTTTGTTATATGCGTTACCTGCGTGCACTCATAATGAGGCAAAAAACGTGAGATTATGCAAACCAAAAAGCAATTCGCAACATATGGATGAGAGCAGAATAGGTCGATTACAAAAACTATGTGATATAATCAATATCACTCAATTTGATAAAATTACATTTGTATGTATAAAAAGAAAGAGCTCTAAAGAAGTTGGAGAAAAATCTTTAAAAGCTAATGAGATCTACGATTATCGAATATACACGGAACTTAGTGATAATCAAAATGAAAAACTAATGTCTCTTTTGAGGAATAATTTGCAAGTACCTAAAACCATACGGCTGGTATTAGAAGGTAAAAAGAGGTATGACGCACCCACTTTCAGCATGGAATATCATTTTTACAAAGATGGTAAGCGTCTTGTATCGCTTAGTTATAAACATCTTATAAATACTCGATATAAAGACAGCTACGTAAGCTTTGAGAATGATAATATACTGGAAGACTTTGTATCTTTTACACATACACTTCGTGAATCCTGCATTCTTGAAACATCTAACTAGATATTTATATAAGTTTCTTATTATTACTTTGGCAGTAGTTAATGTAACAAATTATGGCACTCCGTCAGATATCAATAGCAAAGATTATTTGAGTACGCCTACCCACCTCCTTCGTCCTCCGCTATGGGTATCGGTTTGTGGCTATACAACAACTCGAGAGAGAAGCAGAGCCATGCATTTGCTCTTCGCAGGTTCTATATTAACAGGCTTGACTCTTATGGCAGGGATGCTGACCTATCACACTTATGCCAGTAGCGAGGCAAGCGGTGCGTGGCTTCGCAGCACAGGCACGCTGATGAAGCAACAAGTAAGAACAGCCCGCCCGAGGCGGTGCGGCTCTTTTCCTTGATGCTCCACAAACTCTGTGGGAGGCAGCCCTCCTGCCTATAGTATAGCGCTGACTCCCTAGAGATCGAGCAAGTGTGTAGCGATTCTGACACGTGGCCTATCCCTACACACTCACCACGATCCCATCAAGCAGTGCCTCTCAAGGGGCAAGCAGCATGTTTACTTTGCTTGGAAGTGAAAGCGCAGCACCTGTGTGGGTGCATCAGTTGGCTCGACTCTGACTTTCTCATCATTGGGGAAGAGTAGGTAATAACTTTTAGTATTATCGCGAGGTAGCTTGAGGGTCAGCAGCTTTCTGACATCATCAGTGGGGCCCGGCAGCGCGCCAGAGTCAATGATGCGACCGTCTGCATCCACGAGCTTCACGACTCCGTCTACTTTGCGAGGCGGGAGGAGATTGATGAAGAGTCGCTGCGTGTTGTCATCATCAAGCCCTTCTTTTTTATACCATGCCCTAGCGAGCCTTTGGTAGCGCTGGCTGACGTCTTCGGCTTCAAGGCTTTTGTTGAATCGGTTCCAAGGGATTTGGAAGTAGGGATGCTGGGATTTCTCAGGACGTTTGTTACTCGTGATAGCGAGGACACGTTGGTGAGGCTTTGAGGGGTCTAGCATGCCGACGGCTTCCATGACCCATGGTGTGTTAAAGTTCTTTTCGCCTAGCTCAAGCATCTGCCAGTCGCCATCTAGCCAGACCTCAGTCCAGGTGTGATTGCCGGGTACATGATTCCATGATCGCACCCCCACAAGACGCGATGGAATGTCCACCGAGCGCAGAGCCGCTGCATAGAGTATACTCAGCCCCGTGCAGGTAGCACGCTTGCTCTCCAGCGTCTCCACAGGGCTCATGCTAGGATGACGACGATTCGTGGAGTAATCCACACCTGTGAGCTCCTTGAACTGTGAGGAGATGAGCAGCGCCGCCTCGCGGGCAGACTTCGTATCGCGAATGAGCGGGATGATGAGTTCTCTGAGTCTATCGCGCCAAGGGCTGCTGGGCTCATCTATGAACTTATTAGTATCAATATATTGATGACGAATGTCATCTGGTATTTTTGCACTCCAAGGGAAGCTCTCGCTCTTTGCGTATGCTCTAGTTTGGGGTGTTACTTGCTGTGAGTGTAGTAAGGCTGGGCAGAGAGATAGTGTCGCAATGATAAAATGTAAACGCATAATGTAAAGAAAGGTGTTGGCTAACAAGCTAGGCGCAGGTAAGCTCCCCACCCCCAGCCATCATCTAGGCTAACATAGCTAGGCGCAAGAAAATCCCCTACCCCCAGCCATCATCTAGACTAACACTTTAGCCTAATTTCACCTCTCCGTAAAGCGTAAATCCTGTCGACTCGACGATGCGTACGTCAACAATGCGCCCGATGAGCTCGCGCGAGCCCTCAATAATAACGGGCTTATTTTGCGGGGTACGCCCTTGAAGACGATCGGCATTTGTCTTGCTTGCGCCTTCGACGAGAATGGATTGGACTGTGCCTACGAGCTGACTATTTTTCTCGATCGCGATGCGGTTGACCACACTGAGGAGACGCTGATTGCGCTGCTCTTTGAGGCTGCGAGAAATTTGCCCTTCCATGTCGGCGGCGGGGGTGTTCTTGCGAGGTGAGTACTGAAAGATGAAGGCATTGTCGAATCTCACGCGCTCGACAGCGGCCAGCGTTTGGAGAAAGTCCTCCTCCGTCTCTCCTGGAAAGCCCACGATGATATCGGTGGTAATGGCAATATCGGGGCGCGCCTTGCGCATGGCATCAATGAGGCGAAAGAATTTCTCATTCTTATAAGGGCGACGCATCAGCTTGAGGATACGATCACTGCCACTCTGGATGGGAAAATGGATATGGCTGCACAGCTTGTCTAGGTAGGTGTAGGCCTGCACCAAATCGTCGCGAAAGCCAATAGGGTGCGGCGAGGTGAAGCGTATGCGCTCCAGACCCTCTATCTTTTGCAGCTGCTCAAGCAGCTGGACAAAGGCTCCTTTGCCGTCAACGCTGGGCTCGTCGCGTCCGTAGCGATTGACGATTTGCCCGAGCAGGGTGACTTCTTTTACCCCCTCCTCGACGAGCTTGGCTACCTCATCCATGATGTCTTGGGCGGGGCGGCTGCGCTCCAGCCCGCGCGTGCTCGGTACAATGCAGTAGGAGCAGAGCATGTCGCAGCCCTGCATGATGGAGACAAAGGCCGCGCTGCGCTGGGCGACAGGCACGTGGTCGCGTATCTTATTCTGCGCGCCTTCGACCTCATCAATAGCACAGATGTGAGCTCCCCTCTTGACGGGCATCCCCTCGCTGAGGCGGCTCTGCAGCAGCTGATGGGCGAGATCAAAGACATTCTGATATTGCTGAGTGCCAGCTACAATGTCAGCACGCGGGATGTCGCGAAAGATCTCCTCACCCTTGCTCTGGCTCATACAGCCCATAAAGCCATAAACCGTATGGGGCTTGGCACTGGCTGAGGCACTGATGATGCCCATCTTGCCCAAGGCCTTGAGCTCGGCTTTTTCGCGCACTGAGCAGGTATTCATCAGGACGATGTCAGCCTCGCGCTCGGTCTCTGCGAGCTCGTAGCCGTGGGTGAGAAACATGCTGGCGACCTGCTCGGTGTCGCGCTCATTCATTTGGCAGCCGTAGGTTTTGATATAGACGCTGGGCATGGGGAGGGTAGAGGTGGGGAGTTTCTTTAGGCGAGATAGATCTCGTAGCGTATGGGGTCGGGGAGCTCGGCTGCGGTGAAGGCATCGCGCCTCTCGATGCAGGTAGCACAGATGCCGCAGTGGCGCACCCCTCCCTTGTAGCAGGAGTAGGTGTGAGCGTAGTCTATACCAAGCAATGCCCCCATGCGCACAATCTCCTCCTTGTCCGCCTCGATGAAGGGGGTGAGGATTTCCAGATTCGCATCTGTACCGAGGCGTATCGCCTTGCTCATGGCGATCATGAAGTCATTGCGACAGTCAGGGTAGATGAA
>CAYJJA010000002.1:26008-45407 GCA_964370355.1 uncultured Akkermansia sp.
TGCCCCATAGCTCTCGGATATGCCCGCAGCTATAGAGAGAAAGATGCCGTTGCGGAAGGGGACGACGGTCTGCTTCATATTCTCCCTCTCATAGCGTCCATCAGGTATAGCATCAGCCCCACTGAGTAAGGCGGAGCGTAGGTGGGAGGCAATATTGCGAATGTCGATCTGCTTGTAGGGAATGCCGAGCTGATAGGCCTGCCAGCGCGCGCAGGCGAGCTCGCGCTCCGCGTGATTGCTCCCATAATCAAAGGCGATGGCACAGACCACCTCATGCTCAGCATGAGTCCAGTGCAGGGCGGTGGTCGAGTCAAGCCCACCAGATAAGAGGACAGCTAATTTCATCGTAAAAAAAAAATGCTAGAGATAGGCAGGGCGATTCTCAGGCTGATGCTCCGCGATCGTTGTGAGCTGTATGCCCCCACGCGCGCCAAAGCGCCCCTCGACGCGCATCCATGCGGGCGCGATAGCGGCGATGAGGTCATCAAGGATGCGATTGACCACCTGCTCATTAAAGGCGGGATGATTGCGGAAGGAGGCGAGGTAGTACTTGAGGCTCTTTGTCTCGACTATAGAAGCCGCAGGGCTATAAGTAATCGTCAAGTGACAGCTATCTGGCTGCCCCGTCACAGGGCAGAGTGAGGAGAACTCATGCGTGTCCAGCACAATGGTGTAGGCTCGCTGAGGGCTGCGATTGGGGAAAGCCTCCAGCGTCGCCTCATCAGGAGAGGAGAAAAAGCTCTGATGCTTACCAAGGATGTTGAGATCGCGTGTAGGATCGCTCATAAAATCGAGGACGGGAAGAGATTAAATCTTGCTCAGTTGGTAGCCATCCTTGCCATCCTTGACCGCCCAGCCTAGGCTGCTGAGCTGATTGCGCAGCTCATCCGAGCGAGCCCAGTCCTTTTCTGCACGCGCGACCCAGCGCTGCTCCGCAAGAGCGCGTATCTCCTCGGGGGCTTGGACATCGGCATCGGGATCACTCATCGTGATGCCCAGAGCCTCTGTGATGAGGCGGAATGCCTGCCAGACCTGAGTGGCCTGCTCGGCGTTGAGCTCACGGGGCTTGATCGTCTTGATGGTAGAAAAGACATGCCCCAAAGCCTCGGGGAGGTTGAGATCATCCTCTAGGCTCGCCCATGCTGCGGTGAAGGGAGCTGTGTCGGGCTTCTTCTTGCATAGTGACTTATAGCTAGGCTCCTTGCTCGCACTGACCGTAGCGAGCTGCTTGTCAAAGCGCCCCAGCTTGTTGAGTGCCAGCTGAGCATCCTTGAGCCCAGCGAGGGTGAAGTTGAATGCACGGCGGTAGCTTGAGCTGGCGAGCAGGTAGCGTAGAGCCTCGGGGCTGTAGCCCATCTCGGCGAGCTGGTCGAGGGTGTACATATTGCCAAGGCTCTTGCTCATCTTTGCCCCATCGACGAGCAGATGCGCAATGTGAAACCAATGACGCGCACAGTCTCCCCCACAGGCACAGCGACTCTGCGCAATCTCATTCTCATGATGGGGGAAGATGAGATCCACCCCCCCAGAATGCAAGTCAAAGCTATCCCCGAGGTACTTGTAGCTCATGGCTGAGCACTCAAGATGCCAGCCGGGGCGTCCCTCACCCCAAGGTGAAGACCAGTAATTGTCACCATCCTCGCTCTTGCGCGCCTTCCAGAGGACAAAATCCGCCACACTATCCTTCTCATACTCATCAGTATCAGCACGAGTCTGGGCGGTCTTGCCCAGATCGAGACTCTGGCGGTCGAGGTGGGCGAGCTTGCCGTACTCCTCATAGGATGAGATGCGGAAATAAACTGAGCCGTCATCGCTCACGTAGGCATGCCCCTTTGCCATGAGACGCTCGATGAGCAGGATTTGCTCCTTGATATGAGCGACGGCCGATGGCTCGACATGAGGGGGCAGGCAGTTGAGTGCTGCGCAGTCATCGTGGAATTTCTTCGTCCATATCGCGGTGTAGTCAGCGAGAGGCATATTCTGAGCGACAGCATTGCGAATCGTCTTGTCATCCACATCAGTGAGATTGCGCACATGCTTGCTACGCAGCCCACCGAGCTCGACGACGCGGCGGAATACATCCTGCGCCACAAAGGTACGAAAGTTGCCAATATGCGCCGCAGCATACACCGTCGGACCACAACAATAGAAGCCTAGCTGCTTGCCGTCGTGGGGCTTGACTTCCTTCATTGTTCCTGTCAGTGTGTCAAAGAGTCGTAACATATCGCGCGAGAGTATAGTTTCTTTTTTTCTCTTTGTCAAGCATTCTGCACATCGCCTTCGCAGCATGCTCGACAAAACACCCCTAGCATCACCTACTTGTACGAATCTCAGTCGCGATCACGAGGCATATGAGTCATATCCTCAATGCGCGACTCCTCGAGCTCCTTGCGATGCTCGATGAACTCATCACGACTCTGCACTTGAGACTTCTCTGCATCGGTCTCTCCCTCATACCAGTGACGCTCCTTTTGATTCGTATATCGTCCATAGATATAGAAAGGATAGCATAAGACCACGACGCTGAGCGGCAAAGACTCCACATCACTAGTCACCATGACGATGCCAAGGCAGCTCAGCCCCCAAAGAAGCAGAGAAATGAGAGTCAACTTAAAATAATTGATCGGCACACTCCCCATCGTCTCCCCTGTACGCGCATTCACCGCAGTGTAAAACAACTTTCCACCACTCTCACCGCGCTGGTAGCTATAAAGCCACACAGGGAGGCAGGCAGAAATCCACTGCTCACCACGCACCTCCGGTATGACATGCTCCCAGCGCACGCCGCGGTCATACTCCAGTATCGTATCTCGAGAAATCTCACAGGCTATTTCACCGAGCTGATCGTAGATGAGAGAGCGTAGCTGGGTCACATTCACATCGCGCTTTTCTGAGTGGAAGCCCTTGATATAATTTGCATTCCAGCGCAGCACATTCTCCGTATCAAAGGGCATGATGGTGTTGATCACATTCTTCGTATTCGAGCTATCGGCATGATCGAGCTTATCCGCGCTCGACTCCACAGTCAGATCGTTGACCACCATGTCAAACTCACGAGAAATAAAGTAAGCATCCGCATCATAGCGCGTCTTCTCGCGTGCATTCTCACCCGAGCCATACGTCACCTTATACTTGCGCACCAGCACCTCGCCCTCACCTTGCAGCGTCACGGAGCAATGGGCATCCACTATCATATAGGGAAGATACACGCCAAAGATATTCTCCGAGGTAAACTCACTCTTGAAAGAACTATGGGCAAAAAACCATCTATCCTTCACAAACTCCGTCACCAAGGCCTCCGCCTTTTGCTTTGTCAAGGCAAAGGGCAGCAACACATCAGGCACAGCCCCATTGGGTACAGCATGATTGAGCGAGAGCGTATTCCTACACCAATGACAGCGCGCCTGCGGCGCCTCATCCGTACTCACCACCACCTCTGCACCACAGCTCTGGCACTTCAGCGTGACAATACTCTCCGCAGCCTCATCTATATCCTGCGCGCCAGCCCCGAGGCGCACCTCATTGAGCTGGTAGAGGTCATCCTCTATACCAGTAGGATAGACATGCTCAAACTCATAGCGGCAATAGTGGCACTGCAATTTCCCAGCCTCAATATTGAGAGAAATCTCTGTCGCACCACAGCGTGGGCACTTATTCTGCCCATGCTCGGCATCCTCGTGCATGTCGATGATGTGCTCATGATTCTCGCGACTCTCAACTAGCTCATGATCTGGCTGCTCCTCTTGATTCTGTGAATGTTCCATAGGATAATAAGACAAACTCTATTAGAAAAAAAATCTACCTGCACCTACTCAGAAGGAGAAGCTACAGGGAACCTTGCAAAATTAGCAGCTTCGGATTTTGCTAGCAGTTTGGATGAGAATTTGTGGCGTTTGGGTACACATAGCGAGCTATGTAAGCCCAAAAAGCCGCAAACTCTCGCCAAAATGCTGCAAAAGACGTGCTGTGGTGCTCATTTTCGAAATCTGCAATTTCTGAAAACTAATTTTGCAAGGTCCCCTACAGGTAGGTAGAGAAAAGTGCTGAAAAGATTACAGCCCCAAGAGCTTCTTCTTCGCCTCATCAAAATCTTGCTGCGTGATAACACCATTGTCCAAGAGACCCTTGAGGGCTGTGAGCTTGGCGTAGGGATCTTCTGCTGGCTCTTGGGGAGCTTGCTGCTGCTGTAGCCCCCCCATAGCACCGCCGACTGCCCCCATACCCATGCCCATAAAGCCCATACCCATGGCACCGCCGCCTGCAGGATTCTCCCCTGCGGCTTGGAAACCACGCGCCACGGCTTGCTGCATAAAGGAATTGCCACGCTGACCAGCCAGAGCGTCTGCCTTCTTCACGTCGCTGAGCAGCGCACGCGTATCAGCATCGTACTCAATAGCTGCGATAGCTACCTTCACAATCTCAAGACCGCGATCCGAGCGCCAGCGGTAGTTCTCCTCCACGACAGCCCCCAGACTCTGGGCAAAGCCTATAGGATCACTCTGGATCTTGCTGATGCGATTCCCCTTACTAGGATCATTGCAGTAGACGGAAAACGCCGCCGCAAGCGAGCCCACCACCTCGGTAAAGAGCTGCTCTCCCGCCGCATTCGTCATGCTGGCAAAGTCAAACAAGCCCCCACTCATCAGTACATCCATAGGGACAAACTGCTTGATAAAGAGAAGTGGGTCAACAATTTTCAACGAGTACATACCACGGCACACCGCCCCAACCTGCGCGCGCAGATAGGCATCATCCCAATAGATCTCGGACTGCGTCCCAAAGCGATTGCCCGGGATCTCCTTCATATTCACATAGATGACCTGCTGGCTTGAGCTAGGCTGCCCGCCGAACTTGAAGCGCTCCCAAGACTGCTTGATGAGTGGTGTGAGCAGCCCATCACCTGCGAAGACCGATTGACTATTAATATCATCGCTCTTATAGATAAAGCCACCAGGCTCAAGGATCAGTCCCGTCACTGCCCCATCCTGCATAGTCACCAGCGCGCAGCCCTCGGGGACAAGGATCTTGCTACCATTGGTGATCACATTCGTCGAGGCTGCCGTGTTGCCACCGCGCCCCGCGTTCTGTCCGACGCGCTCAGCGGGGAAGAGACCTGCCGTTGCGGGTACGCCAGCCCTAGGCTGGATAAAGTCCTTCCACTGATCGGTCAAGGTGCCACCTATCGCGCCTGTAAATGCTTGAATAAATCCCATAATATATATAATTCGTTTTTTAAATCTTAGAGTCAAGGAGTACACCTTGTCAAAGCTTATATCTATGCTATCTGTTTGATCTCACCTTGTCAACATCTATCTTCTGACATAAAGAAAAGCTCAACGCAAAGGCAACAAAGTGGATAATCTCTAAGCAAGAAAACCCAAGCCTGCTCAGGGAGCGAGCAAGGATTGCAAGACCTCGATACAGCGCGCATTTTCGCGCTCCGTGCCCACCGTGATGCGCACATACTCGGGGAGCTGGTAGCTGTCCATGTCGCGGAGGATGACTCCTTGGGCGAGGGCTCGTTGGTAGATTTCCTTACCCCTACCCACCTTCGCCATGAGGAAATTCGTATGACTGCGTATATAGCTCACCCCCATGGCATCAAAGGCTCGGTAGTACTGCTCAAGACCCGCCTTGACCATAGCGACGGAGCGTGTCATGTGCTCGCTGTCTGCGAGAGCGGCAAGGCAGGCACTCTGCGCCATAAGGTTCATATTAAAAGGTGTGCGTGCTTTATTGAGCAGATCGGCGATATCGCGAGAGGCGATACCGTAGCCCGCACGTAGACCGGCGAGCCCATAGGCCTTGGAAAAGGTGCGCAGCGTGATACAGTTGCAGCCCTGATGGATGTACTTCACACTGTCGGGCTGTCTATCAGAGAAATCATAATAAGCCTCATCAAAGGCGACGACAACATGCTCGGGTACCGCGGCCATAAAGGCATCCATCTCCTCCTGATAGACCATCGTCCCCAGCGGGTTCGTTGGGTTGGTGATGAAGATGAGGCGTGTCTTCTCCGTGATGGCATCAAGCATACCTTGGAGATCATGTGTCCAGTCGCTGGGCTTGTTCGGGACTTCGACATAGGTCGCGCCAAAGAGCTTGCACATGATAGGGTACATGGAGAAGCTGTACTGTGCGGCGATGAGCTCGGCATCAGGGCGTAAGAAGGCGTGGCAGAGCAGCTCAATGATCTCACTGCTTCCACTGCCAGCAACAGTTTGTTCAAAGTCAACCCCAAATCGCTCGGCGAGCTCGCGGCGCAGCTCAAAGGAAGCCCCATCAGGGTAGATATGCACGCCACTGGCGCTGGCTATCATCGCCTCAACAGCTTGAGGAGAAGGCCCCAGTGAGTTTTCATTGGAGGCTAGCTTGACAATATCTTCGGCGCGCATGCCAATTTCACGTGCCGTTTCTTCAATAGGCTTGCCAGGCTGATAAGCGATGAGGTCGAGGAGGTCTTGATTCGCGTACTGTTTGATACTCATATTGTGGGTGTATTTTAATAGATTGTACATAAAAAAACAAGTCTTGTTATGCCTCTAGAATGTTGTATACTCTCTTTTATGCACATCCATTGGAAGCGTACCCTCTTCGTCTTTTCACTCTCAGCTCTTGGCCTAGCCCTACTCGCGCTGCGCCCAGCCATGCTGAGCGATCGCTTTGATACCCCCGATTCTCTCGGAATGAGCTTTTCGCATGATGTCTATAAGACTCAGAACCCCAAGATCTATGAATCTAGCGTGACCTGGGATATCACCGAGAAGCTGCAAAATGCGCTCTACTGTATCCCGCTCGGTGAGCCCAATCCCTTTGAGCTGCTCAAGACGGCGCGTGTGACGCTCAGCATGGCTCAAGATAAGGAGGGCTTTCGCATGACACTGACCCCCGATGAGATCGAGACGCGCTCTCCCTGGGATCATGCAAGGATGGATTTCATTTTTATCACGCAGGGAGCACGCTACCATCTCAATGCGCAGCGCGAAGCCCAGCTCATGCATGAGGCACAGATTATCTGCGAGTTGCGCGTTGAGAGCAGCTTCTTCCGCTCTAGCGCAAAGAGCTACCTCATTCTTGAGATCATGTATGATCCGCGTCGTGGGGCGCTGGAGCTAGTCAGACCTCCCTTCTATGAGGCGGATGGCTTCCATTATGACTTCATCGGCTCAGAAGGCAAGACTCTAGGCTTTACGCCTATCTGGGCGGGTCAGGGGCTAGAGAGAGAGCTGCGTCGCCTCAGCGATGGCATCATCCAGCTCCCCCGTCGCCCCGCTAGCACGCAAGAAATCCTCGAGCACTGTGTCAAGCTCGCGGCTCTGCGCCCTCACCCCGAGCTGGCCTGGCCCGCCTCATGGGGCGAGCATGCTGAGCTCGCCGTGCAGCTGCGCAATGACCTCAATAAGACCCTAGCTCTGCTCGCCCAGCATGATTATCTAGACAACAGCTGCTTGCGAGAGTTGATCACGGGGGAGGACTTCGCCCATCTATTTGGAGAGCTCTCTAGCTCTCCGTAGAGATTTGATAGTAGAGCTGCAAATAGCTCTGCACAGTGTCTTGAAAGCGATAGGGATGGGGGATCTCGCGAATAGTCTGCGGTGGCTGTACGTACCACTTGCTGAGCAGCTCCACCATGGCAGTGCTGTCATGGGGCGTGACGCGACCCTCGGGCAAAAAGCATTGCAGCATCTCTCCTATAGAGCCATGATCATAGGCCGCTACAGGCCTCGCGAGACTGAGAGCCTCAAGGATAGCACGATTGTAGGTGGCGGGCTGACGCGCGAGAGATAGGGTGACATGACTCACACTGAGGATGTCACGCAGATCTTGACGCGCACCCAGCCAGGTGACGTGCTCGGCGATGCCTTGGCTGAGGTAGCGTTGCCTCAAAGCCGTCAGATAAGCTGCATTTGCAGCGCGAGTCTCACCTGTGATCAAGACATGCACGGGAATACCGCGCTGCTTGAGACCGTGGACGATGGGTACGAGGTCTTCTAGCCCATGGATAGGGCTAATATTGCAAGGCAGGGTGAGAAGAAAGCGCTTGCTAGTTTGTGGTTGACTACTCTGCCATTGGCGCATCCATTGACTACTAGCCCTGTATTCGGGGTGACAGTCACGCTCGTTGACCCCATTGGGGATGTGCCAAAAGGGGGCTTTGGCATTGTACTTGCCACTATTCTGGACATAGTCGCGCAGTGCTTGCGAGCAGGCTGTGGCAGCTGAATAGTAGCGCAGTGCTGAGGAGAGTGCTGAGGGCGGCAGGAAGCGTGTGTGCGTCGCTACTAGCTTGGTACCCTTGCTTTTCATAGCCAAATAGTAAGGCAAAAATGCACGCAAGGCGTATTCTATACTGTATATTTGAAAAATATCAGTTTTCGCATCTCCGAAATAACGCTTGCCCCGCCTGATACGATAGAGGAAATTCCACGTTGAGCCGCTATAGACAGGCACATGCTTCACCCCCACCGTGCTGAGTCTGCCTAGCATCTCGTGACTCGGACTGATGATATAATTCTCATGCCCCGATGCCTGGAGAGCACTAGCGAGATTGACGGCTAACCTCCCCACGCTACCCGCATTGAGCTCAGGGCAGTAATGAATGATGCGCAGCGGTCTCATGAAGAGATCAAAGAACGATAGAGATGATCGTGCGCACTAATCATATCCTCACGCCTAAAGGGCGAGGAAACACTCTGACGCGCAGCGGGCGGCTGCTTGTACCACTGGGCGAGACGCAGCGCCATCGTAGTCGTATCCCCAGGCTCTATCCTCCCCTCGGGCAAAAAGATACTAAGAAGCTCCCCTACCCCCCCATAATTATAGCCCGCAACGAGTCTCCCTAGAGCGAGTGCCTCCAAGGTCGTCTTACCAAAGGACTCTGGCTGCATAGAAAGCGAGAGCACAACATCACTGATAGCTAAAAGCTCGCGCAGATCCGTACGATGCCCCAGCCAAGTCACCTGCTCGCTGAGCCCCCATGCGTCAAATAACTCAAGGAGCTCTTTGTAGTAGGCCTGCTTGCCTTGCTTGCACTCTCCGACAACGAGCACATGGACTGGTATATGGAGACGGCGCAGCTCCATGAGCAGAGGCACGAGATGCTCGGCTCCCTTGAGACGCGTAATGCGTCCGGGGAGGCAAAGCAGCATCTTGCCATCTAGCTCGGGGTGCTGCTCACGCCACTCGCGCATCCACTGCTCTGAGGGAGTGAAGGTGGAATAATATTCGTGCGAATCAATAGAATTGGGAATGACAGTGATCTTCTCCTCTGGAGTATTACTATAATTCTCTAGGATGTGCTCCTTCATGCAGGCCGAAACAGCAATGATATGATCACTACGCGTCATAATACGTGAATAGCCACCAACAGAATAAAAACCATGAAAGCTGCTCACAATATGCGGTCGAGCCGCCCTAGGAAGCATCGCACAGCTCAGATAAGCCACCCATGCGGGGAGGCGCGAGTGTACATGCAGGATATCGGGACGTGTGTTGATGATATACTGCCGCAACCAGAAGACCTCAGCTAGAATCTTGGGATTCTTCCGCCCCATTGCCCGCGTGATATGCGTGGCACCAGTAGCCTCTATATGAGGGACGAGCCCCCCACCAGCAGAGATGACGGTATTGCGCATCCCGCGCGCTTGTAAGCCCTCACAGAGCTCTTGAACGACTTGCTCCACACCGCCCGATTGCATAGAGGGAATGAGATGACAAACAGAAGGCATAATTCAAATATATCTTTTTATAATAATAACTAAGGATCAAACAAGCTCAGGATAACGCTCGAGAATATAAAGCGCGGCGCGATTTGCCTCTTCGAGAGGCGGCTTTTGGACAAGTACGCGATGCTGAGCCCAAGAAGCAAAGCTATTCACATAGCCATCCTCAATAAGCTGCTGAAGACCTTGATGGACGCGAGAAACATGCTTGCGCTCACGCTCGGGCATGTCCAATATACCCACAGGAGCCCCCGACGAGAGAGCCTCATAGACCATAGATACACTATCCTGCGTCACCCAGACGCAGTGAGCCTTGTTGAGATGCTCACGTATCCACCCCTTGCCTGTCAACTCCAGAGGCACGACATTGACACTAGGACAGGCCTGATGCACATCACGCGCAAAATCCGCTGGTGTCCTACGCGAGGTTGTAAGAATAATTGCTTGATTGCTGCAACGCGTAATAAGCTCTATCTGATTGATCAACTCCTCACTATCCCAATCGAACTCACGACTAGGACCTCCGATGAGAATGAGCTGATGACGCCCCTGAGAGTGCTGGTGCGCATCAATATTATTCAGCGCACCCTTGGTAGAAAAGATACGCTTGGAGTGTGAGCGGCGCATCTTGACCAAATCATGCTCAGGAATAAAAGCTAGGTCAAAGAAGCTCAAGGGCAGACTAGGCTTCATACACACCATGCACAAGCATTTGTGATGCCGCGCCATACTCAAGGCCGCAAGATGCGTGCTGTGCCCCGCACAGAGCACGAGATCAATCTTCTCTTGCGAGCTGCCTCCCTGCAACGCACCACGGTAAAAAAGCTTCTCAACAAAGCTCAGCCCACGCACACTCTGCTCGCTCCAGCTGTGCTCACGCGCGGGATTGCGACTCTCGGCATGCCGCACGAGAGCCTCTGCAAGCCCCTGAGTCTGGGAGAGATGCCCCTGCTTTTCGTCACTGATGATACAAATATTCATAAGCTAGCCTTGAGGGAGAAGCACCCGCCCCTCCAGCACCGCACCGAGCACGGGGCTATTGAGCGTACCAGTGGGGAGCATATCGGCAGTGATGCAGCGTGAATCATTGGGGCAAAAGACAATAGGAGGCGTAGCCTCACTGCTTCCCGTAGCAATACGCGAGGGATTGGAGCAGCAAACACGAAGGACATCCTGCCAGTCCAGCAGACCTGTCTTAATCAGGTGGGTGTAAATATGAGGGAGGAAGGTATCTAGCGTGATCATCCCTTGAGGAGCAGAGGGGAAGTCCTGCAACTTGTCAAAGGCAGTGCAGGGCGTATGATCGCTGACAATACAATCTATAGTCCCATCCTTCACACCCTCAATAAGCGCCAAACGATCAGCCTCATGACGCAGCGGCGGCACAGTCTTGAAGGTCGTATTATAATCCTCAATAGACTCATGAGTATAAAGCAAGTGATGCAAGGCCACCTCTGCCGTAATACTCTGACCCTCAGCCTTGGCTCGACGGATGATAGCCACGCTCTCAGCCGTACTCACGGTCTGAATATGCAGCATAGCACCCGCATCCCGCGCAAGACGAATAATAGCCTCCGTACCAATATCCTCAGCGCAAGAGGGAGCCGCACGAAGTCCTAATCTATAAGAGGTCGTACTAGGCGTGACACAGCAATGCTCCGTCATGCAGGCCACATCTCCTCGCAGCGCGACAATGAGCCCCGACTCCGCGACATACTTCATCACGCGATGCAGCATCAGCCAGCTGCTAGGCTGGCACTCGCCATCGCTAATCAGGCGCACACCGCGCCCGCGCAGCGCATCGTAGGGAGCTTGCTGCATGCCATCCAGACACTTGCTTATCGTACCCGCTGGTAGCATCGTCAGCTCGGCAGAAGCCTGCTGCAAGGTGCAATCGACAAAGCTATCAATCTGAGCCACATTGTCAAAGCAAAGCTTGGGCGTGGAGAGCACCAGCATCCCGCGCACTCCGCCCTGCATAGCGGCGCGACTTGCAGCACTCACCATCTGGCTGCTACCCTTGGCACGCTGAAAAATCTTTGCATGGAGATCAAAGAGCCCTGGCAGCCAAACAGCCTGAGAGAGATCCTCACCAGCATAGTCATCCAAAGAAAGCTCCAGAGCTTGATCCTCCCCATAGAGCACATGAGGGATCTTCGTAGTAGGCGATGAAATATTAGTCATGTTGACGAGTCTGTGGGCAGAGGTGGTAGAGGATACTCATGCGAGCGGCAATGCCATTCTCCACCTTCATGTTGATATGACTTTTGCTATAGAGAGTCGCCGCATCACAGAGCTCCACTCCGCGATTGATGGGGCCAGGATGCATGAGCACCATCCCCTCACCCTCGATGCGCTCTAGGCGCTGCTCGGTGACACCAAAGCTTTTGTGATAATCCTCTGCGGGGAAAAAAGGCGTATCCATGCGCTCATGCTGCACGCGCAGCAAGTAGATGACATCGGGCCTCCATCGGAAGGCATCCTCCCAAGTCGCCAAGCGAGGGATAGCAGTATGAGCCTCATCAGGCACGAGCGAACCAGGCCCCATATAAGCGACCTGCGCACCGAGGCGACGCAGCAGCAAGCTCGTCGAGCGCGCTACGCGGCTATGCAAGATATCGCCAATAATCACCACTCGCTTGCCAGCGACCTCTCCATAATGCTCCCTTATCGTAAAGGCATCGAGAAATGCCTGACTCGGATGCGCATGAGCCCCATCCCCTGCATTGATGACAGAGGCCTGACAATGACGGGCTATGACGCCGGGTATACCACTATTCTTATGACGCACGATGATGTAGTCCATCTTCATACTCATCAGCGTATCAATCGTATCGTGCACACTCTCCCCCTTGACAACTGCGGAGGTAGAGACACTGAATGTCGTGACATCGGCAGAGAGTCGCTCGGCGGCGACCTCAAAGGAAGAGCGCGTGCGCGTACTTGGTTCATAGAAAAGTGTGAGCACCGACTTCCCCTTCAAGGCGGGTACCTTCTTCACACTCTTGGTAAAAATATCCTTCATCGCGCTGGCGCTATCCAAAATAGTATGAATATCCTCATCCGCGAGAGCGTCTATAGTCAGTAAATCTTTCAATGGTTTCATAAGTAGTGCGCGGTCTACTGGGAGTTAATAGCAAATAGAATCCTCACCCTCAACCTCCTGCAGACTCACCTTGACAGGCTGCCCTATAGGAACTTCGAGCTGAAAAGCACTGTAATTCGGCTGCACGGGTATCTCTCGACCCTGTCTATCCACAAGGCAATGGAGCTCCACACAAGCGGGACGACCGTAATCAAAAATAGCATTAAGCGCGGCGCGAATCGTACGTCCAGTCTGAATAACATCATCAATCAGGATGAGACGCATCCCATCCGTCGAGAAAGGCAAATCAGAAGAACGCAGCGCGGGCTTGCGCCCTTGCATCGAAAAATCATCGCGATAGAGCGTGATATCAATAGCCCCATACTGAGCCTTGTACCCCGCAAGCGCGAGACGCTTCACGAGTCGCCGAGCCAGCACATCACCATGACTGATAAGACCGACAAAGGCTATAGGCGCAGAGTCATCCTGACCTAGAGTGCCAAGAATAGCATCCGCCCACTCTACAAGAGCTTGCTCGATAGCAGCTTCAGAAATTTCAGCCATGATGATAGGCAAAGACAAGTCTCGCTTACACAGCCAGCTTAATAATACGGTGCGCTGCCTGCGCGGCATTCAGAGGAGCCTTGGAGTGCAAGCCTACGGTCGTTGCAGGGACACCACCGGGAAGCTGAGAAATAGCCAGCAACGCGTCAATACCATTGAGCGGACCACAAGGCACAGGCACGCCAATCACGGGCAGAGAAGTATTCATCACTACGACACCAGGAAGAGCAGCAGAAAGACCTGCTACACAAAGCAGTACTGCTTTGGTTCCAGCATTCTCCAAGTCCTTAAGATACTCAATGAGCTCGGGTAGGTCGCGGTGAGCTGAAAGAACAACTTCTTCATTATCTACTCCATTCTCAGCGAAATATCGACGTGCAGGCTCCATAAAGGCAAGATCGCTCTTGCTGCCTAATATAGTAATTACTTTCATCTGCACCTAGAGTATCACGATTCGCGCACCTTTGGCAAGCTCTTTTAAGCAGCTCTCTCCATTATTGCATCTCAGAAGCGACAAGCTTAAAACTTAATTTTTAAAACTATTTATAATCAATAAATAAAATCTTACAACAATCTCATAATCTAGATCATCTGAATACGTCATACCCTTTTTCGGTCAAGATGCTACCACCACCGTGCTGAAAACAACAACAACACACTCACCCAAAAAACCTCACGCGATTTCGGAGCGCAAAGCATCATAGTGATTCCTCGATAGAGAGATGTTTCCCAATAAGCTTGATTTCATACTTTCGTTAGTTTATAATACGCGAACACGCTTATCTTGCAATGAAATTCCTACGTCGCCACCTGAGCCTCATGCTGGCTCTACGCTACCTCAACCCACTGCGCAACGCCTTCTCCATCATCACCCTTATATGTCTCCTAGGGGTCTCTCTTGGTGTCATGGTTCTCATTGTAGTACTCTCCGTCATGGAGGGCTTACAACGCGATATGGCGGACAAAGTCCTGACCTTCACCCCGCACTATGTCGTGAGCCCCATCAATGACATGGGCAAGCCCATGCGCATGGATGACACAGAGATTGATTGGCAGAGCGCGATGGAGAAAATCGAGCAGCATCCCGATGTACTCACTGTCTCCCCCAAGCTGGATAACGATGCCTTTATCCAGAGTGCATTCGCCGGCGGCTCGTATCGCTTTCAATCCGTACAGCCTGAGAATGAAAAGCAGATGAGCTACCTGCGCCCACTGCTGATTCGAGGCAGCTTTGACTTTGGCATGGGACTTGACCAACAATGCGTTATATCTAACAAATTAGCCGAATCCCTTCGCGTAGACATAGGCGACACGATAACGCTTAACCCGCTAGGAGGTCTCAATGAATTTGAAGAAGTCTACCGTCTCATCCAACAACCTATGCGAACAATGGAGAACAAGTCCTTTATGGATGACATCTCCACACTGTTTGAGACAAGCACGCAGACAGAACAAGGCTATGCGCCAGACGCCGCAAAACTCGAGGCTATCAAAGCAGCCATCGAGCAATTCCCACCAGCGAATCTGCGCGTCAGCGAACAAGAAGCGCTAGGTACGCTCTACCAGCTCATCCACGCGGCGAGCATGAAGAATGGCACTTTCGCCCCCGAGGACAAAGTGCGCTGGGAGCAGACAGTGAGTGGTCTCCAACAGCTCGATCGCCTCCGCGAGAACGGTCGCGCCATTGATGCCATCAACGAACTCTCACTACCAGTTGACCTCGAAATTATAGGCGTTTATCAGGCGCCGGGGAATTTCCCAGGTCCGGGTCTCTTCCTTCCCCTCCCCATCGCGCAGGAGACCCTGCAATTCGCACCCGATGGCCGCAGCCAGATCCACTCTCTAGCTATACGTGTCGAGGATGCCCATGTCACCTCCGATCTACCAGAGCACATATCGGCAGCGATTTCTGATACCATAATCTCAGAGAATGCAAAGCATTATCACTGGCAAGTTGAGCCTTGGACCAAGAGCCTTGAGCAGTGGTTTAAGCTCATCGCCAATGAGCGCACGATGATGAGCTTCATCCTCTCAGTCATCTCCCTCATTGCAGCCTTTTGCATCATGGCGGTGATGTTTACGATGTCCATTCAGCGCAAGCGTGAGATTGCGGTGATGCAGGCCCTGGGAGCCACGCCTTGGGCGATCATGCGCATCTTTATCTGGCAGGGACTCATTATAGGACTCTTCGGTGCTATCCTCGGCGTAGTTCTTGCCCTACTCGTACTCCATTATCGACTCGAAATCCAATGGGCACTTGCCAGCATTGGGCTTGACCCCTTCCCCATGGACGCCCACGGTATCACCCTGCCAGTGCACTACAACACCTGGACCTTCATCAAGCAGGCACTGATAGCCTTTGGCATGGTACTCATTGCCTCGACGATCCCAGCCTTCTACATCTCGCAACAGGATCCCTCGAAAGCACTACGCTCAAACTAAAGCTTATCCCGTCATGAACGAGATCTTTTGGATAGAACTGCTGAAGAAATGTGGACCCAGCAGCCCAGCAGAGCTCATGGAGCGCATCGCCCGCGGTGAGCTCAGTGAGGACACCCTGGCATGGCACAAGGGCTGCGCGGAGTGGATGCCTCTAGGTCAATTACCTGCAATGCGCCACTACCGAGCTCACGCAGCGAAGAAGCCCCATCGCCAGCACAGCGCCCCCGCCGCCCCCGCCGGCACCCTCCCTTTTGAGCGCGCCGAAGAGACTCTCCCCCACCCTGCAAGGTCAGCTCAGGCAGCGCCTCTTACGCTAGACACGATGAAGCTCTATATGCCCAGCGCGCTCCAGCGTTTTTTTGCCCGCATGATAGATTGCAGCTTATATTTAGCACTCTATGCCATTATAATATACGTCCTGCGCATCCCATTCTCCATGCTCTTATTTCCGAGCAATCCCATGCTTTGGCTGCCACTCATCCTACTGGAAGCCTTTGTCATTTTCCTCCTACGCACGAGTCTCGGAAAGAAAGTCATGGGCGTGCGCATCTTTAGTCTCAATCCTCATGAGGAGTTCACGCTGACACGCTCCCTGAGGCGCAGTGTGCTGGTCTATATCTTTGGGATGGGCATGATGTTCATCTACTTCCCCATCCCCATCACACTAGTGACCATGGGAGTAGCCTTTTGGCACTTGAGGACACGGCGCATCAGCAGCTGGGACTTGCAGGCTCAGAGCATACCCCTGCAAAAGCGTCCTGCAAAGTTCTTTTCCTACCTCTCTGCACTCGGCTTGATTGTGCTCAATCTAGAAATCACCCTGCATTGCCTAGCACCATGGAAGCCCGCCATGGAAGAGCATATAGCTGAGCTGCGCGTCGTCTTCCCAGAGATACTTATAGACAAGCTACTACCAGAGCAAGAAGAGCCGGTGCGACAAATCGAACTCAGCTACTGATGCTGAGTAGTAGAGATACGCATTCTGAATAGTTTGCGTAAAATTAACGTGACAATCCCAGCTCATTTGATACAATGAGTGCATACATTTTATGAAATACCGTGGACTTTATACAGCTATCGTTACCCCCTTTAGAGAGAATCAAGTGGACGTCAACGCCCTTCGTCTACTCATTGATGATCAAATCGCAGCAGGTGTAGACGGCATCGTCCCCGTCGGCACGACGGGAGAATCTCCCACCCTCTCGACAGAGGAGCACCTTGAGGTGATTCGCGTCACGGCCGAACATGTCGCGGGGCGTTGCCAAGTCATTGCTGGCACAGGCTCCAACTCGACCGATGAGGCCATCGAGATGACACGTGCTGCTGAGACACTCGGCGCGACAGGTACATTGCAGGTCTGCCCCTATTACAACAAGCCCAACCAAGAAGGCGTCTATCGCCACTTCCGCGCCATCGCGGAGAATACCAAGCTGCCCATCATGCTCTACAGCATCCCAGGGCGCAGCGGTATAGAAATCGCCATCCCCACCGTAGCAGCTCTCGCAAAAGACTGCGCCAACATCACCGCTCTCAAAGAAGCTGGCGGTCAGGTCGATCGAGTCAACCAGCTCGTGCAGGCAGTGCCCGCTGATTTCGCTATTCTCTCGGGTGATGACGGGCTGACTCTTCCCTTTATTGCATGCGGAGCGCAGGGACTGGTCTCTGTCGCCTCCAACCTCATTCCCGCATCAATGAAGCTGCTCGTAGACACTGCTCTCTCAGGAGAAGGTCTCCAGGCACTCCGGCTCCAAAAGGTGCTCTACCCCCTCCTCCAAGGATTGATGAGTCTCGATACCAACCCAGGTCCTATCAAGGCCGCACTAAACCTCAAAGGAAAGATTGCCAATGAGCTACGACTCCCTCTCGTCCCTCTCTCTGAGGAAAAATACGAGCAGCTACGCAGCATGCTCACAACACACGGTCTACTCTAATCACCCGCCATTCACTCTCATAAAATGATCAATATCCTCATTACAGGTATATCGGGGCGCATGGGGCAGGCTATCCAGCAAGCCGTCGAGCTCAATGAGCAGGCGCAGCTAGGTGCTACTCATGACGTGGGGCAGGATATCGCGAAAGCCCTCGCGGTGGCGGATGTCGCCATTGACTTCTCCTTTCACGGCTTCACACCCGAGCTACTGGCTCACGCTATCGAGCAGAAAAAAGCACTTGTCATCGGCACGACAGGTCACACGGACGAGGAGCGCGCCCGCATTATCGAGGCCGCAACGCAGATCCCCATCGTCTTTGCCTCAAATTACTCCGTCGGTGTCAACACCCTATTCTGGCTCACGCGCAAGGCGACTCGCATCCTCAAGAGCTACGATGTGGAAATTGTAGAGATGCACCACCATCACAAGCTCGACGCGCCTAGCGGGACGGCACGCAGCCTCGCAGAGATCGCATGCAGTGAGCTAGGTCTCAGCTATGAGCAAGATGTGATGCATGGACGCGAAGGACTAGTAGGTACCCGCCCCCAAGCGCAAGTCGGGATGCACTCGATGCGCGGTGGCGATGTCGTCGGCGACCATACGGTCATCTATGCCACAGATGGCGAGCGTGTTGAGCTGACCCACAAGGCATCTAGCCGCATGACCTTTGCCACAGGAGCAGTGCGTGCTGCTCTCTGGCTGCGCGACAAGCCTGCAGGGCTCTATAGCATGCAGGATGTGTTGGGATTCACAGACTGATTTCGCACATGCAGATCAAGCAGCGCGTCTTTATCGCCCTAGGTGCGAATCTAGGCGATAAAGCTCAGCTACTCCAGCGTGCCTGTGACGCGCTGCGTACGCACTACGGGGCCTTGCGCGTCTCCGAGCTATATGAGACGCAGCCCGAGGGTTGCCCCGAGGGCTCGCCACACTTTCTCAATGCCTGTGTCGAGCTCTACACCGCAGAGCCAGCCACAGAGCTGCTGCGCGTCTGCCAAGCCATAGAAAATGATTTGGGGCGTGCTCGCAGTGGCATATACGGCGAGGCGCGTAGCTGTGATATCGACATCATCAGCTATGGAGATCTCATCTGCGATGAGCGCACACTCACCCTCCCCCACCCCCGCGCGACTCAGCGCAGCTTTGTCCTCCAGCCGCTCTGCGATCTTGACGGCAGCCTCATACTCCCAGGGCAGTCCCAGTCCGTCTCCTCGCTACTCACGGAGCTCTTTAACAACAACGCAACTCGTCCTCAAATCTATCATCCCTCATGACCTCAGATTCTATCACCAAGAAAATCTCCGCGCTGCAAGCCCGCAAGGGCGTGAGCCCCATTGCCGAGATCACGGCCTATGACTACCCCACGGCTCGCCTCGCCGATGAGGCGGGATTTGACCTCCTACTGGTGGGCGATTCACTGGGCATGGTCATGATGGGCTATCCCGACACGACTCATGTAGAGCTCAAGCACATGCTCCATCACGTCGAGATGGTCGCGCGTGGTGCGCAGCGCGCACTCATCATAGGCGATCTGCCCATTCATAGCTACGACACACCCGAGCAAGCCCTCAGCTCAGCGCGCGCCCTCATTGAGGCAGGTGCTCATATCGTCAAGCTTGAGGGAGGCGCAGACCGCGCCGCGCAAGTGCGTGCCA
>CAYJJA010000002.1:45417-57205 GCA_964370355.1 uncultured Akkermansia sp.
CCCGTGCAGGGGCATATTGGGCTACTCCCCCAGCGCGTGCATGAAACAGGGGGCTACCGCATCCATGGCAAGAATGTGCAGGAGGCGCAGCTCATACGCCAAGATATGGAAGCACTCGTGCAAGCTGGTGTCTGCTCCTTGGTCATGGAGTGTACACAGAGAGATCTCGCCCTGAGCATCACGCAGAGCTGCCCTGTGCCGACCATTGGAATAGGTAGCGGGCATGGGACCTGCGACGGCGAGGTGATCGTGTATCACGATCTCGTGGGAGCATACCCTTGGTTTACCCCGCAATTCGTACAGCCAAAAGCACAAATATCGCTTGATATCCAGCGTGCCTTCCAAGAATGGCGCATGAGTCTCCAAATTCCGCCTCGTCAATGATGCAAGCCTGTACGACAGCCCGCCTTGCACTATGATTTAGAATGAGTTTTTGTCCGCCTTCTAGTCAACTAGTCCACTTATCTCCGTATCAGCAGTGGAGAAAAACCATACCAAAAGCGTCACGTCACGTCAGGATGCGAGTTTTTTACAGAACTCGCCAGAATTCTAGGCTTGAATGATGATGTAAAATTCACTATACTCCCGACTTATGAACCCTTTTCGCGTTATACTACTCGTTTTGCTAACCCTCTCTCTCGTAATGCTATTCTATATTATAGCTATCTACACTCCTCAGCAGAAAGTTGATTATCAAGAATATCAAAGCATGAATTACATCTCTCAGCTACAAGGTAAACGCGCCGAGCACGAGAAACGCATGCACAGCCTTACCCCACAAGCTAGGCGGGAAAGAGCAGTCAGCGAGCTGAGTGCAGCCCAGCGCGAGGCCCAGCAAGCTGAGGCTGAGCAGCAGCGCAAGCTCCTTGAGGCAGAAGAGCGACGCGTCATCGCAGGAGCACGCGTACAGGAGCAGCAAGATCAAGCACCCGATGTAGACATGGCAGAGGTAGGACTGGGATCGAGCACTGCCATAGCCGCCCACGATGCCAAAGATGCGGATCTTGAGCAGCTCGCCACCGTCGTCTCCTACGATGCGAACTGGGGGGTACTCACCATCGCCCCTGTCAAGGGCAAGGCGATGCGCGCCCAAGACTACACAGGCAAGCGCATCATGATCAAGCGCAACCACGGTCTCGTCTGCGAAGCCGTCATCCAAAGCGCGGATGAGAAGACAGGACGCATCGTCGCTGATGTCGAGCAGCACACCCTCAACCCCGTCGCCAAAGTCATCCCCCAAGCGGGAGACAAGGTCTATCTGAGCAATCTGAGTAATGTACGCAGCCCCCAGAATGTCACTCCTGCGGCAGGCGCGGGCTCAGGCACACCTAGCGTCCCAGCCTTCCCCACCATCCCCGGCAATATAGAGCCTGATAAAAAGCTCGACGAAATGGAACTCCCGCTCGTGCCCACCGCCGTGTGAGTCGCATGAGCCACTTGTCCATCCCATCCCCACTCCCATGAGATCTACGACCTCCTCGCTCTTTGACCGCACGCCTAGCTTTTCCTTCGAGTTCTTCCCCCCAAAGACAGCACAGGGCGCGGTCTCACTGCTCGCCACGGTAAAAAAACTCAACGAATTCCACCCCAGCTTTGTCAGCGTCACCTACGGCGCGGGCGGTAGCACACGCGAGCTCACACGAGCCGTCGTCACCGACATCCAAAGCCAGGGCATCAATACCGTGCCCCACCTGACCTGCGTCGGGCATAGCGAGCAAGAGCTGGAGCAAATCCTAGAAGGCTACATCCGCGTGGGCGCGCGCTCCATCCTCGCCCTGCGCGGCGATGAGCCACGCGAGCGCATACGGCCTGTGGGCGAAGATGCCTTCAGGCACGCCTCCGAGCTCGTGCGCTTCATCCGCCAATGGGAGGAAAAGCAGGGGCTGCCCTACCGCCTGACCATAGGGGTGGCGGGATTCCCCGAAGGTCATCCCGAAACGCTCAATCGCCTCAAGGAGATGGACTACCTACGCGCCAAGATAGACGAGGGGGCGGACTACATCTGCACGCAGCTCTTCTTTGACAACCACGCCTTCTTTGACTACCGCGACCGTTGTCGCTTTTTGGAGATCAATGTCCCCATCATTGCGGGCATCATGCCCATCACAACAATTTCGGGTATGAATCGCATGGCGCAGCTCTCCGCAGGGACGACCTTCCCCGCACGCCTACTCAAGGCCATGCACCGCGCAGGCGGCAACAAACAATCCCTTGAGCATGTAGGCATCCACTATGCGAGCAACCAATGCGCTGAGCTGCTAGATGAGGATGTCGATGGCATCCACTTCTACACGCTCAACAAGTCACAAGCGACATTAGAAATTTACCGCAATCTGGGAATCAACAACTACTACAACCTCGATCGTCTCCACCAACTCAACAAACATTACAACTCGTCAACATCATCATGAACCCACAAGACCCCAAACAACTCAGCCCCGAAGACATCAAGGCGATCGGTGAGATCCAAGTAGGTCCCTCCAAGCACGAGGTATTCCTCAACAACCATTACAAAAAACTCATCCTAGGTCTCATCCTCATCGCCCTCGGAGGAGCCGCCGTCATCGGCTACTACTCCTACACCGAGCAGCAAGAGGAGAGTGCAGCCAACGAGCTCATGACAGCCCTCCAGCTCAAGAGCATAGCGGAAGGTCCCGATGCCCAAGCCTACAAAAAAGAGGTCATCGAGCTCATCAAGAAGGACTACGCCAAGACCCCAGCCGCGCAGTCTGCCTTACTCCTAGAGGCACTCGCCCTACTGGCAAAGAATCAAGTCGATGTCGCCATCCCTGCACTAGAGCAGCTCAGCCAGAGCGCTGCAGACATCACCATCCGCAGCCGCGCGGCAGTCGCCATTGCCAACTACTACACCAAAGAGGCCAGCCCCAAGGCCATGGAGGCATGGAAAAAGCTCATCACCATGGAGGAGAATCTCTACAAGGGATTCGCCCTGCTCAACCTCGGCGACCTCGCCTCGATAGCTGGCGACAAGCAGGCAGCACGCCAATACTACCAGCAAGCCCAGCTGAGCGCGCAGACGAGCGTATTTGTCAAGGAGAAAGACATTGAGATACGCCTCAAGCTCCTTGATATCGACGCCCCCCAGCCTCTCGCTCCAGCTAGCACCGAGCAAGAGCTCAGCCCCACCTTCCCCTCTGGGGGCACTCTCCCCAGCAGCGGATCTGGTACACTACTGCCCACAACCCTTCCTGCAGGCGATAGCACGCTTCCCAGCTCCTTGTAAGCAAACAATTTGCTCCTTTCTCAACATAGAGAGAAAGGAGCTTTTTTTTACTCTCTACACATGAGCCTCCATCAACAACACCTCAACTCGCTCTCCGAGCTCGAACGACTCGCCGAGCTGACACGCATCCCCCATCTCCTCCCCCAGATAGGAGCCGAGGAATGGCCACTTGCTATGCTCGCCTGCAGTCTGCACCACGGGACCGAGGAGCAGATGGCGGCACATGTGCGTCTGGTGTATCGCAGCTTTCAGCAGCACGCAGATCTCAAGCAGCGCGCACAGAGCCTAGCCGTGCTCAGTAATTTCCTGAGCAAGCAGCAGGGACGCGCATGGCGAGCTCTCCTCGCCTACGCCCTTGAGGACGAGCAGCCAGTCATACGCCGGCAAGCCGCCTACCTCATCGCGACACTCGCACCAGAGGAGGAGGGCAGTCGCGAGCCTGCAACACGATCCCTAGGGCTAAGCACTTTGCGAGACTGCCTACTAGGCGAGCCCCATGCCCCCACGAGCTTGCTGGAGGCTCTGCTCAACCTCGCAGATCGCCGCCTTGCCTCCTTGCTCGATTCGCTCACTCAGCAGCTCCCCCACGCCACAATGCAGCAGCATCTGGAGCAGCTCCACGCGCTGCCCAGTCAGCTCTACTTTGATTGGCTCATCTCGCTGCTCTCTCATGCTAGCGATCAAGACAGCCGCCAGCGCATCTCCCAGTGCTTCATACGCTCCATCCAAGGTCACGACGAGGTGATTGATCTCGTCACCCCCCTACCCAGCTGGAAATTCCGCCAAGCGCAGCCCCAGCCTCTGCACCAATGGACGCGCCACGAGTACTTTGAGCGCATGCGACATGCGCTCAGTCCACACTACGATGCAGACGCATTAGCCGAGTTGCAGCGCTGCTTTCTAGAAGCCTAAAGGCTATCAGCCTCGTGGTGTATTGCACCCGCCAATGAGCAAGACAATCTCGCCCTTGGGTGCTTGCTTGGCAAACTGCTCTGCCAGCAACTGCGCCGTCCCCCTATGGTAGCTCTCGAATCGCTTGGTGAGCTCGCGAGCCACGCAGAGAGGAGCCTCGGCATCGAGGCTCGCAATGAGCTGCACGGTCTTGACAATGCGGTGCGGGGATTCAAAAAAAATGCTGGTATGGCTAGCCTCAAGAGCCTGCTGGATGAGCTGCGTCTTCTTGCCCGACTTCACAGGCAAGAATCCCGCAAAGAAAAAGGCATCACTAGGAAGCCCCGAGCCCACCAATGCCGTCACCACAGCACTAGGCCCAGGCAGCACGGTGAAGGCAATATCAGCCTGCTTGAGTGCCTGAATAAGGCGATAGCCAGGATCACTCACACCAGGCATGCCAGCATCACTGACGACAGCGAAGCGCTCGCCGGCTTGAGCCCGCGAGACGATCTCTGCCGCGCGGTGAGCCTCATTATGATCGTGAAGACTCAGCAGCCTCTTATCTCTGATCTCAAGATGCGCCAGCAGCATACCCGTATGCCGAGTATCCTCGCAGCAGATGACATCCACCGCGGCGAGCGTCTGCATCGCGCGCTTGGATATATCATCTCTATTACCAATGGGCAGTGCTACAAAGCTGACTGGGTACTCTATCATAAAGGCTAGCTGCTCATCACGACGAATTGGAGATTCTCAGCAATTTTCTGAGCCGCATAGCCCAGCGCACTCTCGCGTGCTGCTTGCACATTGCCCGACTCGTTGTAGAAGGCAGCTTCATCGTCAAGCTTCCCCGCGAGAACGACTTTCCCCGTTTTCTTATCAATAAGCTCAAAGGAGATCTCGAGATAGAGCGAGATCTCGGAGCTAATATAGGTATTGCTGGGATTGGGGCGCAGGGATCGAAAGTTCACCCTCCTGATCGCGCCACGGATGAGCAGATCAGCCTTGCTAGATGAAGCGAGGCGGAAGGTACCATCACGCTGCACCATATCAGCGACGGCATTCGTCACCAAGATACCAGCAAGGGGCTCTAGAGAATTGTTGTCAAACATCTCTACGCTCAGCGTCTGCGCGTCCTTCAGCGCAGTAGGCTTGCTAAAGCCTAAGTTGTAACCACAGCTAGAGACACTCATACTCATGAGCAATAGAAGTGCTACACGGCAGAACCAGCTCATAGGACACAGAAAGCTAGGCATGAGAAGAGATCATTAAGAGCCACCAGCGAGGCGAGCCTGAGCGAGAGGCAGCAGCTTGCGAGCCTCGGCCGCCGCGGCAGGGTTGATATGAGCCTGTCGGATGACATCCTGAAGGGTGAAAACCGCCGACTGATACTGCTTGCTGCGTTCGAGATAAAAGCGAGCTACGTTGAGCTGCTCGTGAACCATGAGCTGCTGCATCTTGCTTGCAAGTCCCCTCGCCTTTCTCACATCTTTGTGATTGGGGTAGAGCAGGGCGAACTCCTCATAGGCCTCTTGAGCCTTATTGAGATTGACTAGATTGCGATCACCGCGCGAGGCACTGCTCGCCCAGAGATCGCCCACCATCATCTGGGCACTGGGGGCGAATCGGCTACTGGGGTACTGCTCCACCAGCTGGTGCAAGGTAGTGAGTGCCTGCGGTAGCATATTTCGCTTGATATAGTAGTTGCCCAAGATCAAAGAAGACTCGGCAGCAGACTCGCGGAAGGGTGCATTCTTAATCACGCTCTGTAGCCACTCGACGACTACAGAGGTATCCATTTCAACAGTCCATACCCCCCAAAAGACCTCCCCCTTCACCGTCCCCTGCGCAGCACCGCGAGCGAGCTCAGTCTGGCGACGTATGGCCTCCATGTAGAGAGGGCTGCTGGGATAGTCGTGGATGAGCTTGTCATACTGCTTGAAAGCCTCACGAGGATCATTTTCGCGCTCATAGCATGTCGCGTAGAGCAGACGCGCCTCATCGGCGACCTTGGAGATGCGATAGACTCGTACGAGACGCTTGAGCTTGCTACGAGCCGCAGCGTTCTTCCCCTGCGACATGAGTGTGCGTGCCTCCTCGAGGAGCTGGGAGGCGGCAGACTGGTCGTAATTATTTGCTGTAATGGGGAGTGCTTCTTCATTAAAGTTCTGACACATGGTCAGAGCAAATGGGATGAAAGTGAGCAAAAGCAGCAGGTTTCTTTTCATACGATAGAAGGTGTGATAGGGTAAAGGGCGTAACGTGGGGAATGGTATAGGACTATTGACTGCTCTCTAGGGAGGGAGATATTACTTCTTCCCATAGACAGACTCTGCGTCAAAGCAGCAGCCATCATCTGCGGGCTTGAGGGCGACAGACTCCCCCTCAACGATCTCAGAAGGAGTCGGAAGAGCGCGGAAGAAGCAAGAGTGGTGCCCCGTATGGCAAGCACCAGCACCGAGCTGATCAACATAGAGAATGAGTGCGTCTTGGTCGCAATCAATCAGAATCTCATGTATCACTTGGATATGCCCCGATGTTGCCCCCTTGTGCCAGATCTCCTGACGAGAGCGTGAGTAGTAGACAGCCTCACCGAGCTCAAGGGTCATCTTGAGTGACTCCTCGTTCATATAGGCGAGCATGAGAGGCATCTTGGTCTGATAATCCATAGCGACAGCTGGGATGAGACCATCGGCATCGTATTTGGGAGTAAGCAGCATTTGCTGCTCGACTTCTTTGTAAGATCCACGTGGGGCAAAGATAATAGATTTTGATGACATATCAACCCAATTATAAGAAAAAAAATGATTAATGCAAGCCAAGATACTCAAAAGGACTCCTTTTTACCTCATGAGAAAATAAGCCTAGCACTTATAAATGACTGCTAGAATGCATCATTCTTCGCGTCCATGCAGCATGACTGCCACTCTGGCACTAGTAAATGGAAAGAACAAAGACCCACTAGAGCCCTGGAATGGGAGCCTGATCCCAGAGTGCTCGCAACCAGCTTTTCTTCTTGATATCATCCTTGTAGTGAGTATAACACAAGCCATCGCTTTGGCAGCGACTCATGAGAGTGGCCATTTTGGATGCCCAGTGTTTAAAATTCGTATTGGCTTGTCCCGTGCTCATGTAGGCCTCTTTTGTATAAAGATATGCTGTTTTACGATTGGAATCTTTGAAGGCTAGGTAGAGTTGCTGCGTTTTGGTATCACGTATCGTTGCCTCGACAGCGATGCTACCCTCGGTGAAGTAGGCGGCAACGGTCCCGACCCCCGGTACGGGAGAAAAAAGCGAAGCTGCTGTAACCAGCGTACGCAAGGCCGGATACTGCGGGGTGAACTTCACCAGCGCAAAGTTGATGCGCATCTGCGCACCGCGCGGGTCTGTGGTGAGCTGCCAGTTGAGACTATCATGCTTGTTATGCTTTTTGAGAAAGTAGGAGAACTGCTCAAAGACGCGCTGTTGGAATTGCTCGACGAGTAAGGGCGCAAGCTTCGGATGCTTTTGGGCAATGAGTGAGACATCCAGAGGAGCGAGATAAAGGCGCACATTCTTTGTATTCGCATAGGGATGAGCGCCATCCCACAGCCAAGTACCATCGACAGGATCTTTGTAGCTATGCTTCAGCGTGACATCATAGAGCCCGCTCTCTGATTTCAACGAGGAGCTACACTGAGTCAATAATAAGGCGCTAAGCAGTATGAGGGGGAATAATAACAAATGTTTATTCATAAATTCATGTAAGATTGAAATGAAATCATAGTAAATAACTATGACAAAATCAATATAAATGGGGTTTTGATAGAGTCTTAACAAGTAGGAGCAAGTAGGCGCACTGCCTGTTTTTGAACGTTAGGTCTTTGGTTATGGTCTGCAACACATGAACAGGACCTACTGGTGGCATGATTTGGCAGACTTACTGATCTTTATATGGGGCAAGACGGCCACAGTATCCGCCCTTGCCCTGATGGCGGGAGGGCTTGCGATGTCTCTCTACTATGCAGTATCGCCTAGGGCCATGGAGCGCAATGTCGAGATCTTTGAAGGCTTTTTCAATCATGCCGACAACAAGCTCCCCGAGGGCTTGGGGAAGAGCATCGCGCTATCGGATCATGAACAAAAGCCTCAAGTACGCTTTGAATACGACGGAGAAGGCCGCCTCACGCGCGTCTACCACCTCAATGCGCAAGGAGAGCTCAGCGCCATCCCTGGGAGCTCTGTCGCCGAGCAGACATTGGGCTACGACAGAGAAGGTCGTCTGACAAGCAAGAAAAACACCGATGCCTATGGGCAGCCAGTACACGATGCATCCGGCGTGCATGAGCGGAGATTTGTCTACGATGCGAGGGGAAATCTCACTGAGACAAGCTACTGGGACAAGAATCTCGCTCGCACCATGCCCTATACACCAGGCTTTGCCATTGAGCGTGTCGTCTACGATGAGCAAAACCGTCCCATAGAAAAACGCTACCTCGATGCAAATGAACAGCCTGTAGAAAACAGCCTCGGATGGAGCCATCAGAAAATCAGCTATGAAGACGACGGATATACGATCAAGAATTTTCATAACGAGAAGCTAAGCAATAATGCGCACGGATACGCCATAGAGCGTCATCATATCAGCAATAATGGGCTCATGGAGCGCCTCGAGTGGTATGACGCGCAGGGCAATCCCGTCATCAACGATGAAGAAGCCTGCGCCTCGATGCAAATTGAGCACTCCGCAGACGGTAAGCACAAACGCGTGCTCTACCTATGCACAAAAGGACAGCAGCTCACCTCGCAGCGAGCCCTCGCTGAGCGTCTCATCAAGTACAACGAAAAAGGCCAGCCGCGCTGGGAGAGCTATATCGCTCATGATGGACTGCCCCTTAATCATCACGAGCATGGCTACGCAGAATGCGCCCGAGAATACGATCAAAACAACCGCCTGAGCAAGCAACACTTCCGCGACGCCTCTGGTGCGCTCGCGCACTGCTACGAGCAACGCTACAGCTACGCTGAGGATAGCAATCGCATCCTCTCCCTCTACAGAGATGGCTCAACCGCAACGCGCCTTGCGAGGTAAACTAGAGAGCACATTAAACGAATATTTGATTGACTCTCTGTGAGCTGCAACGCATACCAACTTTCATCCCATTCTCTACTGCCAAAGTAATAAGTATACATGAAGATACAAGAAGATGCACTTTCTGCTTGCAATATCGCGATGAATACTGTATTAGAGTTTTTGTCTTAATCAACACGCGACTCGATTTCTTTAATCGTGTCTACAAATAATTATTTACCAAAATGGGAAAACAACACCGTAAGCAAACGAAACGCCGCCGCCGCATCGCCTTCATTAAGCGTCAGAAAGAAGCAATCAAGCTCAACCTGAGTGCAAGCTCTATACCTCTCGCCAAAAAGCTGCCCAAAGATGACTCTGCTGCGCAGTGATCTGATCATCCTTGCAATTTTCTTCTTATATAGAGCGTTTTTATTAGATCTCTACATGGAGCGTCTTAAAAAACATCTATCTTCACCAGAGACGTACAGAGCGGTGCGTCTCTCTTTTATTGTGCTCGGTATAATAATCTCTCAATCTGATTCATGAATTCAAGTGGTGAATCCCCCTACAAAAAATGGCAAATACCGAGCTTTCTTGGTCTTGATACTGCCCTCTTCGCCCTCTTTTGGAGTCAGTGTTATGTGACACTGCTCGACATCACCGTCGTTACAGAAGAGCCCTTTCTCTTCTTGGCCGTTTCCGTTGCGCTCACCTATATGCTGACGCGTCTCATTCAGGCTATTCTGCGCTATTCATTTACTGGCTCACCTTTCTATGTCAATCAGATGGGATTAATTTCCGTGATGGTTCTCGGGGTGCTCATGGCCTTGCTATGGATCACCTTTTATTATGTGAGCTTGCACTTTTTGCGCTTCACCCTCTTGCCTGTGATTTTTCTCTTGTCATCCTATGCGCCTTTTGTGAGAGAGTCACGCATACTCTCTTATCTGCTGCGCTCCATGGCTCTCTCCTTGGCCTGCGCGATGCCTGCATTTTACTTCATGGTGACAGCCATGCCCTTTGATGCACTCTTTTATCCGCCTGTCTATTATCTAGCCTTGCTGATCTTTTCCTTCCTTCTCGTCAAAAAAAGCTGGAGCTCTGAGCGAATCGACCAGCGAGCACGCTATTCGCTAATCAGCACCATCGTCTTGCTCTTTGTCTTGATAGCCTGTCTATCAGCCGCTCACACAGGAGCCTTTTATGAGCGCGGCATCTATTACTCTCTTATTTTAGGCTGTGCTGCCGTGGAGATTCTTTCGCGCCTGCGCCACTATGTCGAGCTGCCTATTTTGCATGCGATAAGCTGGTTTTGCTTTGCACTCTCCGCACTGCTATCTCTACTGCTCTTTCGGGGCTTTGTGTAATCTCCGCGCACATGCCGCGCACATCTCCCTCTCACGCTCCCGCACTCTCCTACAGGCAGCGTGAGGGGATTTGTTGTATCAAGCAGCATGCGCTGACTACGAGCTAGGCAAAGGCTCTTTTGATCATTGTAGAGTAATAATTAGATTGACAGTCATAATGCGCCATGATAGCATTTTTAACATGAATAACGAAGTTTTGCCTCTCATCTCTATTGTTGTACCATGCTATAATGAAGAGTCTTCTTTGCCTTTGTTTTATGAGTCATTCTGCGAAATTTCAAAAACGATGCTGAGTACCGCACGCTTTGAGCTTGTTTTGATTGATGATGGCTCACGCGATGCTACCATGAAGGCTATTCGACTCCTCGCTAGTGATGATGAGCGAGTGCGCTATATTTCATTCTCTCGCAATTTTGGCAAAGAACCCGCCATGCTCGCAGGCTTCAAAAAATGCACAGGCGACTACATCGCCATCATGGATGCAGATCTCCAAGATCCCGTAGAAATGCTTGTAGATATGCTCAAAGGCATTCAAGAGGAAGGCTATGACTGCGTAGCCGCACGCCGCGTCACACGCGAGGGCGAGCCTTTTATCCGCTCGCTCTGTGCAAAATCTTTTTACAAGATAATCAACATCATATCTACAATTCCTATCGTCGATGGTGCGCGTGATTTCCGTCTCATGACACGTCAGATGCTCAATGCCATCATTGCCATGCCGGAGTACAATCGCTTCTCAAAGGGGATTTTTAGTTTTGTAGGATTCAAGACGAAGTGGCTGGCATACCACAATATTCAACGCGCAGCAGGTGATACCTCCTGGTCATTCTGGGGGCTTTTCAAGTACTCGATTGACGGTATGCTCTCCTTCACCACGGCACCCTTGCAGTTGGCATCCCTGCTAGGTCTTGCCACCTGTATGCTGAGTTTTCTCTATATATGTTTTATGGTGCTTAGTACCTTAATATGGGATAATGATGTGAGCGGCTATCCTTCACTCGTGTGCATTATTGGCTTTCTAGGCGGCTGCCAATTACTTACGGTGGGTATTCTCGGTCAGTATATAGCCAAGCTCTACCTCGAGGTAAAGGCTCGCCCCATCTATATTGTCAAGGAGGAAAAATAAGCGGCGCTATGGCACGGCATGAGAGCCTCACAGCACGATAAGACTCTCTCCTAGAGGGGACCTTGCAAAATTAGTTTTCAGAAATTGCAGATTTCGAAAATAAG
>CAYJJA010000003.1:0-56919 GCA_964370355.1 uncultured Akkermansia sp.
AAGCGCGGGTTGGGCATCTTGATGCTGATGACCGCGATGAGGCCTTCGCGGACATCCTCGCCGGAGAGGGCGTTGTCCTTCTCCTTGAGAATAATGTTCTGCTTTGCGTAGGCGTTGATGGCGCGAGTGAGCGCGCCGCGGAAGCCGGTGAGGTGCGTGCCGCCGTCGCCATTGAAGATGGAGTTCGCGTAGCAGAGGATCTGATCCTGATAGGTGTTGTTGTACTGGAGCACGACATCGACGATGACATCGTCTTCCATGGTCTTGCCGTCGTAATCGACCTCAATGTGGCGTACGCCTGAGATGGCGATGGGGTCGGGGGTGATGAGTTGTTTGTTCTCTCCTAGCTGTTTGACGTATTCGCGTATACCGTCTTTGTAGAGGAAGACCTCGCGGCGTTCGTTCTCGGGGTGCTCGTCGCTGAGCTCGATGATGAGCCCTGGATTCAAGAAGGCGAGCTCGCGGAGGCGGCGCGCCAAGCGGTCGAATTCAAAGTCGATGGTCTCGGTAAAGATGGTCGCATCGGGGAAGAAAGAAATCGTCGTGCCCGTCACATTCTCGGGGCAGGAGCCCACGACGTGCAGCTTCTCGGTGGTCTTGCCGCGCTCGAACTTGATCACATGGCGCTGACCGCCGCGGCGTACCTCTGCCTTGAACCAATCCGAGAGCGCGTTCACACACTTCGCCCCCACACCGTGGAGGCCGCCCGAGTACTTGTAAGCCCCCTGTCCGAACTTGCCACCCGCATGCAGATTCGTCAGCACGAGCTCGACGGCGGGTACGCCAAACTTCGGATGCATATCAACAGGGATACCGCGACCGTTGTCCACGACGGAGATAGACCCATCCACATGAATGACGATATCAATCTTGCTGCAATAGCCCGCCAGATGCTCATCAATCGAGTTGTCCAGCACCTCAAACACACAGTGGTGCAAGCCCCTCACATCTGGGTCACCGATGTACATCCCCGGACGCTTGCGCACAGCCTCCAAGCCTTCGAGTTTGTCAATCTGGGCAGCGCCGTATTCTTCCTGTGCTCCTGTCGCGATCAATCGCTCCTCTTGAGAGCTCGTACTTTCATCGGTCATAGTTGAGCCTAGTATACGCGCGTGCGCGTGATATGTCACGCAAAAATCACGTCATTTGGGGCGAAGATGAGTAAATCCTATCAAATTAGGGGTATTATTCCCTCATGACCGTCACAAAGAGCTCAAGCATCGCCGCATAGTCAGCCTTGCTCAGCACGATGGGCGCATAATCTGCATTATCGCCGAGATCGGTGTGGATGTTGAGTGAGAGCCTGCGCTTGTCGGGGAGATGCAGCTCCCATGTATGCGTATAGATACGCGCGGCTCGCAGCAGCGGCATGTCTTTTTGTGTTGTCCCTGCCTTGGCGCGTGCGAGGATATTGAGGAGCTGTTGCTGGGCTTGGGGGCTGAGCTTGGCAGATCGGCGATCCTTGGGGTTCTTGTGATGCGTGACAGCCGCGGTGACGCTGAGGGCTTGCTGGGCATCCTTGAGGCAGGCTCGCACATCGGCATCGCTTTTGAAGCTGGGCCAATAAATCGCATGGAGGGGAGACAGGCTCGCGAGGAGGCAGGCTGCGATAAGGTATAGACGTATCTGTGTCATGATCTTATTCCTTGTTGATGTCGGATATTTGTTGAGAGCTATTTGCTCTCCATCGCCGTCTCAAAGAGGTGGAGCATATCGGCGTAGTCTGCCTTGCTCAGCCCGATGGGCGCATAATCTGGATTATCGCCGATGTCCTTGTGAATGTCGAGAGAGAGCCTGCGCTTATCGGGCAAGGTGAGCTCCCATGTATGCCTGTAGATGCGCTCTCGCTTGATGACTCGCTTCATGTCTTCTTGTGTTCTCCCAGCCTTGGCGCGTGCAAGGATCTGGAGGAGCTGTTGCTGGGCTTGGGGACTGAGCTTGGCAGATCGGCGATCCTTGGGGTTCTTGTGATGCGTGACAGCCGCGGTGACGCTGAGGGCTTGCTGGGCATCCTTGAGGCAGGCTCGCACATCGGCATCGCTTTTGAAGCTGGGCCAATAAATCGCATGGAGGGGAGAGAGGCTTGCAAGGAGGCAGGCTGCAATGAGGTATAGACGTGTCTGTGTCATGATCTTATTCATTGTTGATATTCGATATTTGTAGAGTGTTGAGAGACTGAGTTTCTGCGCTCTAACTTAGTGCTAAGGATACTCAAAATAGGGCTCTCTGTCAGCAAAAAACTCTCTTTTGGAAAAAAATCTTGCAATGACGGCGTAAATCCTATACGCTCACTTTATTCAAGGCGTTAGCCTTGAACTTTACTACCTTATCTAACTATTTATCAATCACGTATGAAAAATCTTCATTTTATCGGCATCTGCGGGACAGCCATGGGAGCCTTCGCCTCCGCCATGGCTCGTCAAGGCTATCGCATCACAGGCAGTGATGCCCATGCCTATGACCCCATGAAGTCCTTTCTTGAGCAAGAGGGCGTCACCCTGATTGAGGGCTTTGATGGGAGCAATATTGCTGCCGATACCGATATCGTCATTATTGGCAATGCTATGAGCCGTGGCAATCCCGAGGTGGAGGCGACGCTGGAGCGCCACCTACGCTTTATGAGTCTCCCCGAGGCGATCAAGGAATTCTTCCTCTGGAAGCGTCACAACTACGTCGTGACAGGCACGCATGGCAAGACGACGACGACTTCCCTACTCGCATGGCTCTTGGAGAGCAGCGGCTTGAATCCGAACTTCCTCATAGGTGGGATTGCACGCAACTTCAAGCGCGGCGGCCGCTTTGGCGACTCGCGCTACACTGTGCTGGAGGGGGATGAGTATGATACGGCCTTTTTTGACAAGCGTTCCAAGTTTCACCACTACCTGCCCGAGGTGGTGATTGTCAATAATATCGAGTGGGATCACGTCGATATCTTCCCCGATGTCGAGGCGATTAAGAAATCCTTTTCCTACATGCTGCGCCTCATCCCCAGCACGGGCTGCGCTCTGGTCAATGCCGACTGTCCCAACTGCCGCGCCGTGGTCGCAAGCGCACCTCCCGAGGTGCCTATTCGCCTCGTAGGCAAGGCTGCTGATGCCGATATTCGCATCGAGGATATAGAATACCGTGAGCATAGCAGCAGCTTCACGCTGCAAGGGACGCGCTACACGACCCCCATGGCGGGCGAGTTTAATGTCTACAACGCCGCTATGGCGACGGCTGCGGCTCTCTGCGCGGGGCTGACTCCTGAGCAGATTGCAGCGGGTTTTGAAGGCTTTCTCGGCATAGCGAGACGCCAAGAGCTGCGCGGCACGGAGCGCGACGTACACGTCATTGACGACTTTGCCCACCATCCTACAGCAATAGCGCAGTCCATACGCGCCGCGCGTCAGCGTTATCCCGAGCGACGCATCATCGCTATTTTTGACCCGCGTAGCAACACGACAGGGTCGAATACCTTTGAGCCTCAGCTTGCGACCGCTCTTGCTGAGGCTGACTACGCCATTGTAGCTCCCGTCGAGCGCGCCCATAAGATAGGCGAGAATCTCCTTGACATGGCGCAGCTGCGCTCAGATATCAACAAGGAGGGCACGCCCTGCTACACCGCCTCTGGTGTCGATGATATCGTCTCGCATATTGTCCCTGAGACGCGCGAAGGGGATGTGCTGCTAGTTATGAGTAATGGAGGCTTTGGAGGCATCCACAACAAGCTGCTCGCAGCACTGCGCGAGCATGATTAGAATCATTGATATTCAGAATACCCGACTTTAGCAACGCGGGTTTATCATTACTATGCTAATAGGTTAACTATAGCCTGCGTATTGGATTAGCTAATCAAGTACGCAGGCCGTTGTTCCAGCATTAACCCCAGCCAAAGTAATAAGACATCATTCTATTTTTTGCTCAGACGCAAACGATGAAGATTCGTTCTTCCTATTGTTTGAACCTCATAATGTACAGTTTTTATCTTTGAAATTTCGTATATGACCTTTTTTATATAGTCAGTATCTTCAACAAAAGAGATAATCGTACACTCCTTTAGATCTTTGTATTTCGTTTCGAGTAGGGTAGATGCATACTGTGGGTTGAGCCTGAAATTATAATCTAGAGCTACACTTGATGAGACAAAGTAGGCTCCCCAATTGATATGCACGAAAACATTTTCTTGGGGGCGTAATATTTCCTTTATAACTGAAAGCATTTCTGCGCTATTTTTGTCGGTAAAAATGCGCTGCCCCGGCATTGGATAAATTTGATCAGAATGCCTTTGTTTAAACCAATTTGGCATATAAGATGTACAGATAAAATTGGCAAATGCAAAGAATAAACATGCAACACTCAGTGTGCGTTTACTTTTAGATTCTCTTGGTAAAGAGAAAACATAAAGCAGTGGCGCATAATAGCAAGTATACTCCCACGCTCTTACATGGAAAGGACGAATCGAACCAAATGAGAGGAATAAAGGTAAACAGAGGATGAAAATCCATAACAGCTTTTCTCTCCAAGATACACTCTTATCACTTAGTTTTATAATGTAAGCAAAACCCACTAAGCTACAGAAGAATATAAATGACGATGTCGAAAAGTAATGCATATCATTGATAAGATATGAGGAGCTTTTGAATGGTAGTGTAAAGACATCGCAAACTAACATTAGAATTATGATAGATATTCCAATTGGTATTAAGATTATAATAGAACGCAATGCATTTGATGTACTTTTTATATACATCTGATAGCCCGTACACCAAACTAGCCCTCCTGCAAAAAAAGAAGCAAGAATAACTATCAGGGATTTGAGAATCCAAGTTACAAGAAAAATGAGACCGTATCCAGCACTTCCAGCATTTTTACTAGTGATATAAACTTCTTTAATTTGTTCAGTATAAGTCCAGAAATTGACGTAGTAGGAGAAATAAACGATTAGGAAAATAATAGCACCTACAGATAGCCAAAACAGAGAGCTTACTCTCCTCGTCCATATAGAAACTAAAATGCATGTCAGAGCAACTAGTGATACATTAGTAGGGATAACAAATAGTAAAGGAGTAAAGCAAAAGCCACTTAGAACAAATAAAAAACGTGTATGCACTCCACTCAGCGCAATGAGAAGAGAAGCGAGAGCAAGGTTAACACATATCTCATTCATATTGATGTAGTTTGGTGTGTTAATTGGCTCATGTATGAATGAGAATGATATGAGCCATACAAAAATTATACCCACTGATTTAATAGAGTTCGCATATCCAAAATGTGATAAAATTTTATAAAATCCAAACGCTAAATAAAAATAGCTGAGTAAGGATATTGTATAATTTGCGACTCGATAACTTAATATATCATTCAGAAATGCTTTATCATAAAGCACGAAAAACTGCGTAGCCAACGACTGCTGCGGAATATCTCTTAGGAGGGTCGCATACCATCCGTCGTCAGATAAAATAAAACCTTGATCAAGCCCATTTAGCGTCAAGACTATGATGATGAATGAAAATACTATAGGCATCAGGCAGGTAAGGACTTGATCTTTAAAAAATGGAATTTTTTTTAGCATGAAATTTTATATATTAATGTGGTCTTTTTTGCTCTATACAATTAGCGTAAATACGATAGGGAAAATGCCGACTCCAGAGACAGCCGTATGTTATCATTTCTTGGATAATTTGCAAGTCATTAATTTTCCAACAGTCTCTTGAGTTATTTTGTTGGTGTTAATATTCTGTGTATTTGATAATATAAGTTTTGAATTTGCGATTTTTTGTGTACGCTTAATTAGAGCTCATTAAGGTCGCTCTTTCAGCCGCTGCTTTATTTGATGAGCTATCGGCAAGATACGTTCATCTAATACTTCATTTAAATCATTCATATCAAAGAACTGTCTCGCTATAGTGATTGATTCGAATTTAGGTTTGTTTTGTTGCTTAGTTGCATCACCTCTTGTATTTTTATTACAAAACTCCTCCCAGCTCTTGCAGTAATAGTGATTGCACTGACCTTCTGATTCCGTTAAGATTAGCGTATTACCTATAACAAAAGATCTGTGCAACCAGCTTGCTATTGTTAAGTGCGGTTGAAAGATAGATTTCATGCCATCGTGCAGATTTGAAAAAGTAGCACTCCTATATAAGAAGTTTTCGGTTAATAAGCCCTCTGGTCGTGTTTCATGTTTCGAAGAGCCAAATAAAAACCAGCGCAGTGAAATTTGGCTATATTCATGTTCATATCTTTTTAGCAAATCTACTAATGACCCTTGATTGCATAGCATGAACTCGTCTGAGTCAATGAGCATCATCCATCGGGTTGTGTGACCAAAGCGTGCCAAACAATCCATACACATCTCTTCTTGACGTGCATCTCCACTGAAGTTAATGTAGGTAACAAGACTCTTTTCTTCATAGTATTTGAGTCGTTGTTTTAGATCATCATTGCTACCATTATCATAAATATAGAAATGCTCGACGCCAATTAATAAATAGTATTCGAGCCATTCTTCAATATAGGATGCTTCATCTTTAATTATAAGAGAGGTACATAAATAATATTGATTCTTCGGTTTCTCTCCTGATTTTCTGACTTGTTCGCAATAGGTGACAGATTGCTGAATTTGTTTTTTAAAACGCTTGTTGATAATGTTTTTTATACTGGCGAAGTCATAATATTCTTTGAGAGTTGATTTATAGCGCGTGTTCCCATAATGCACTCGAACCATTATTTCTGAAAATAAGGAACGAAGAAGAGGTTTAAATTTATAGAAGATATTCATAGATTGACTGTTGATATTTTGAAGTGATCGTTATAGAACCTTTGATGATGTAATTTTTCTGCAGAACACTCGTCCTAGACTCTGTGATACGTTTGCGTAGGCATTCACCTTTAGGAAAAGCGAGAAACGTAACGTCTGTTGCCTTGTTGGCTTTTGAGCGGGTGAAACAAGCAATATCCGAGTAGGCACATTATATCATAGCAAAGTTGCTTTGCAAGTTTCTAGTTTGATCAGAAAAAATAATTAGAGAGAACTTTGCTTGCCGTATTGCCGAAGGGGAGCTTAGAGGGGGCTTTTTAATGGGCTATAGTCAGCTCTACAATGCGCCATGGGAGTGAAGCTCACTCAGATAGAGCTCCAGCTTGGATTTCACATTGTTTTGTTTTCGTTATTCAGCTTTGCATGCATGCTCGAGTGAACGCATTACTTGTTTCTTCTATTGTGTACAAAAAAGCCGCCCAGATAGATCTGAGCGGCTGATAAAAGAAAACGTGATAGAGGGGGGGGGATCTTAGTCAACAAGCTTGACGATGATCTCAACTCCCTTGTGGTTGACGTAGACGCCACTGCTGGCGCATGCGGTGTGACCTGGTCTTGCGGCACCCGTTTTGGGGCACTTGCCAAGGAGAGGTGCTTTCCAAGCCTGCGCGGCCAGACGGGAGCGCTGCTTCATCTTCGATGTTCTGCGTTTTGGAGCTGCCATAATATGTATTTGTTAAGATGGTTACGATAAAGTACTGTAGTATACGCGAAAAGGAGTTATATAGCTGCTCGATCGACCTTGCATGGGGGGGAAGTCACATCCCTTAGCCGCGATTCGGCAGCTCATCCAAAGCATCCCAGACACTTTCTCTATTTGCGGTCGCGGATTCTACACCCGATTGAGGGTCTTTGTCCAGTCTAAAATCAAGAATTTGCTCATTTATTTCACAATCATTACCAGCTAGCTCGCACTTCGGGTAGTGCGGGAGCTCAAGCAAGAGCTCGTCTCGCAGCTCATCGCTCAGATCCACACTCAGCTTTTGGCTCACATCCTCACTGATAGCGATAGACCCTAGTGCCACGGTGTACTCCACTGCTGCTAGGCAGCGCACACAGGCAGAGCGAAAGTCCGCCTCAATGCTGCCATGAGCCAGCAGCTCCGAGTCAAAGAGCTGCACCTGCAAATCATAGCGTAGCGGGCTCACACACTCCACATCCCCTTCCTCGAGTCCAAAGAGCGAGGCATCCAGCATCCCGACGAGATGCAGCCCCTCGGGCGGGAAGTCTTCTAGCGAAATAATCAAGCGCGTATCCATGGCTCTACTCTATCCTCTCGCCCTCGATGAGGCAAGCCCTTTTTCCTTCTCACGCAGATAAAAGCAAACGCGCCCTTGTGAGAGCAAGGGCGCGTTCTAATCTTAGGAGAGAGGTTGTGTGTTGTTATCTATAAGGTAAATTTTCTTAGAGCTCAGGAGTGAGAGCCATGAACTTGCCAGCGGTGCTGCGACCACGGCGATCTTCGGGGTACATGGAGGCATCCTTGAGTGTGCCCTTTTCTTCGTCCATATCGGAGTCTTGGACATCATCCTCCATATTGGTGATGGAGTTGTCTGTCTTCCAGACCATGAAGTTGCCCATGAAGGAGGCATAGTCGATGGTGACATCATCGGCCATGTAGGGCTCGCTAGAGGGATAGAGCGAGGTGACGACGAGGGGCATGATACGGCTGCCTGTGACACTGTTCTTCATCGCAGGATCATCTGTATTTCTCTGCATGATGTAGGACATACCGTTCTCACCAGGCTCAAGAGCGCGGCCATTGGCGATCTTGTCATCGCCTTCTACGGTCTTTTTGTTGGCGACATCAAGCTTGGCAAAGAAGATCTTCTCGCTCATGTTGGCGGGATTGTAGAAGAGCTGGCGGAAGTAGGCATTGGAGTTGTTGCCACGCAGCTCGCCAAAGTTGAACTCAGGCTTCTTGTCGAGGAGGACATCTGCGGTCTCATCACAGGGATAGCTGTTGTAGTCATCTTTGAAGTCCTTGAGCATCGTGCCCACCTGCTTGAGGTTTTCAATAGCTTTGGCACGGTCACCTGCGTTGCGCTGGCTCATGATAAGGGGGTAGCCAATTGAGCCTAAGACTCCGAGAATGGCGATAACGACGATAAGCTCCACAAGGGTGAAGCCTTTCTTCTGACGGGCGGAAGTGTATAATGATTTCATGGAGAAAAGGGCGATTAATGTACTAATCTATATATCACATCTGCCCTCTCCTTGCAAGTATCAAAGTGAATTCAGTTAGATTTTCTGTTATTATTTCCCTAGTTAAAGAAAAGTGTGTTTAGTGCGTTCGAGTATTGCGATTGCTGTCTTCGCTGTGTTACAATCTGCTATACGCGATAGTAGCTAGCTTATGAAAATAACAATAAAAGCAAACCCCGGTGCAAAGAAAAACGCTCTCGTGGGCTGGGAGAGCCACCCCGACTGCCAGACACGCGTCCTGCGTGTCAAAATAGCAGCCCCTCCCCTAGAAGGCAAGGCGAATAAAGAGCTCATCTCCTACCTCGCACGCTGCCTCCAGATGCGCAAATCCGCCCTCACCCTGATCCATGGTGAGAGCGGACGGCTCAAGATCATCGAGCTGCCCGATGAGGCAGCCGAGCGGCTCAATAGCTTGCTCAGTGAGCCTTCGAGCTGATCAAGGGCGCGAGATGACGTACACCTTGCCCGCCTCGGCGGCAAAGCTGATCTGCGATTCCTGCGGGCGTTGCATAGTGATGGCTGCCCCCTGAGAGTCGTGCACGGTCGCATGCTTGGCACCAGCGAATTGGAGGCGTAGCTCGCCCTGACGTGCGGGGGTGATCTGCGCCCTACGCAGCTCTCCCTTTTGCCACTCAAGGCTGATCTCTGCATCCCCTCGCACACGCAGCCCCTTCACATGCCCCGTAGCCCATGCCGTGGGCAGGGCGGGCAAGATGTCGATGACGCCACGGTGACTATGAACGAGCATCTCGTTGACCCCTGCGGTGTAGCCGAGATTCCCATCAATCTGGAAGGGCGGATGCGTATCCCAGAGATTGGGGAGGATGCCATGGGCAAAGAGTGCCTGTATCAGGCTATGCGCCTTATCACCCTCCTTGAGCCTCGCCCAAGTATTGATCCTCTGCCCCATGCCCCAGCCCGTGCTCTTGTCCGTACGCGCGTGCATAGAGACGCGCGCCGCCGCAAATGCCTCGGGCGTATCCTCGCTGATCAGATCTCCGGGGAAGAGGCCCAGCAGATGCGAGAGGTGGCGATGGCCGAAGGCGTCTCCGAGGCTGCCGAGCTCTTTCTCCGTGTACCATTCTTTGATCTGACCGCTCTCGCCTATTTCGATAGCGGGGCGCAGGCGCTTGACCATCCCGCGCCACCTTGACATTTGCTCCTCAGATTCTCCCAAGATATCCCCTGCGATGAGGCAGTCTTGAAAGAGCTGCCAAATGAGGCTCTGCTCGTAGGTATTGCCCGCGGTGCGCGGTCCGTGCTCGGGGGAGTAGGCGGGACAGCTCACCAAGCGCCCTTCTGCATCCTCGACTAGGTACTGCTCGTAGAATCGGGCGCACTCCTTCATGATGGGGTAGATGCGCTCACGCAGCATGCGCTCATCCTGTGTGTACTCGTAATACTCCCAGACATTTTGAATGATCCAAGGCAGAGCCGCAGGCGACCAGCCCCAGTCAAAGCTCCACCCAGGGCAGGTCCAGCCAAAGGGCGTATTCTGCGTATGCGCCATAAAGCCATTGGCCGGCTGCTGCTCGCTGGACTCTATCCCCGCGTACACCGCTGCCGTCACGCGCCCAGGCTCTCTTAGCGAGTCGATATAGTCGATCAAGGGCAGGGCGCACTCGGCGAGATTCGCCGAGTAGGCGGGCCAGTAATTCATCTGCAAGTTCACATTCATGTGATAATCAGAATGCCAAGCGGGTCGATTATTGCCCACCCAGATACCTTGGAGATTCGCAGGCAGGCTATCCCCACGTGACGAGGAGAGCAGGAGATAACGCCCAAACTGATACAGCAGCACCTCCAGCTCCGCGCGTTGAGCAGGAGTGAGCTTCCCCCGCTGATAGCCGCGCAGCAGCTCATCTGTGGGCAGGGTAGGGGAGTGCTTTGCCACCCCCTGACCTAGCTGCAAATTGATACGCCCCATGCGCGAGCTGACATCATCTGTATGCCGTTGACGCAGATCTGGGTAGGAGGACTCCCAGCCGCGCTGCGCCAGTCTCGTGAGCAGCTCCTCCTGCGACCAGCCCTTTCTATAATGGGGGTAGTCATTCGCATAATCCGTCCCCATAGACACCATGATACAGACCTCCTCTGCCTCGCGTATCTCCAGCCCCGACGCGCTAGGCTGGCAGCTCGCGCCCTCGCCCTGCACGCGCACACGCAACTGCGCGGCGAATTGCAGCCCATTGTCCTTGAGCGTCCCTGAGTAGGTCATGCTCCCCTCCGCCCTCTCCAGTCTCGTGTCGCGCTGCGCATCAGAGCCCCCGAGCACATCGCGCAGTGAGAGCGCGAGATTGAGGCGTTGCTCGCCACCCTCCGCCTTGAGATGGATCACGAAGAGCTGGTCGGGGTAGGAGCAAAAATACTCGCGAGAAAAGCGCGTGCCTCCCTGAAAGTAAGAGACCGAGGCTATGCCTTGGCTCAGGCTCAGGCTGCGCCTGTAGTCAGTGATGGGCAGCTGCTTGTCCTTCTTAAAATCGAGGTACAAATCGGCGAATTGGAGGTAGGAGCCATAGCCCTCACTGCTGCCGGTCAATTGCTCGCACAGGGCACTCGCCTCGGTGAGCTTTCCTTGGGCGAAGAGGGCTTGAATGTCCTTGAGCGTCTGACCTTTTTTCCCCTTATTGACAAGATTCCCCCCCTGATAATGGGGGCGACGGGGACTAGGACCGCCACTCCACATGGATTTTTCATTGAGCGTGACGCGCTCCCTGTGGATGCGTCCAAAGACATTGGCGCCGAGAGAGCCGTTGCCAAGGGGCAGGGAGTAGCTCTCCCATTGGGCGTATTCGGCGGGATTTTCTCCATGATCCTCACCTGCTTTTGCCACCGTCTTGCAGGGGGACTTGTACCAGAGCTGGAGCTCAGAGGCGGGGAGGGGGAGAGTGAGAATCGCTATCAAACAAAGAACGAAGCGTAGCATTCTTGGAGACTAGCACAATGATGCGATCAAGTCTAGGATAGAATGACCGCGGGGGCATCTCTCGTCAGCATCAGCTCATAAGAAATGCCCCCAAGGCGAGATCAATGCTGGGGATTCACCTTCTCATTCCACTTCTCAAAAGCCAGAGAAATGGCAATACCGATGATGAATACCACCACCGAGGCGACGATGTCCACCGTCGTGGGGGACTGGGCAAAGGCATTCTTCACCACCGAGAAGAGCGAGCCGATCACCATGCCCAGAATAGCGCAGTAGGTCGTCAGCGGTAGACGCCTCAGGCAAAAATCAATGATGCGAGAGCCTACGAGCAGCCCGAGACCGACACCGACACCGACGGGCATCAGCGTGAAGATATCAAGCGTCTTCACCGCATTCATGATCGTGTAGTACGCGCCAAAGAGCAGCAGCAGCATCGAGCCACTCACCCCCGGTAGCAGCATGCCCACCGCGGCGATGAAGGAGGTCACGCACAAAAAGATGCAGGTCGAGGGGGTCAAGGCAAGGCTGGTCTCAGAGCCACTGCCCTCACCTGCAAAGGCGAGCAGAGCCATGAGGCCAATGAAGATCGCAAAGACGAGGTAGTGCAGCGGGCCTGTGCGCCCGTAGCTCCGAGTCTTCGTATAGAGCATGGGTACACTGCCGAGGATGAGACCAGTGAAGAAAAAATTCGTCGCCATGGCATAATTCGTCGTGCAAAAGGTGATCAGCGTCCCGAGCAGATAAATCCCCAGCGCCGCTCCTATGCCAATAGCGGCGAGAAAGCGCAGATTCCCCTTCACATCGGAGAAAAAGCGGCTCATCCCGCCGATGAGCTTGTCATAAATGCCGAGAACGACAGCCATCGTTCCCCCACTCACACCCGGTATCGCATTGGCCACCCCAATGATACCGCCGAAAATTACGTGTCGTAAAAATTCCTTGATCATGATAAGAAGGCGCATCCTAGCATAGCTGAGTCTCAAACACAATCCCATATTCCCCCATCCTTGAGACCTCCCTGTCATGAGAAAGAAAAAGGCTGATTGCCACGCAATCAGCCTACCTGTATTAGGGATGAAAAAAGCTCAGCCTACGCACATCTCCGCACGCAGGGCATCCACGCGCCCCTTGTCGAGGAAGTACTCGCCCAGCGCAAAGCCAAACTCCAGAGCCGCGCCAGGACCGCGTCCCGTCACAATATGCCCATCACGGCAGCTAGCGGCATCACTGATCGAGCTCACTGAGAGCAGATCACTCGTGACCGCCTCGGCAGGGTAGCAGCACACCGTGCGCCCTTTGAGCACACCTGCCGCTTCCAGCGCGATGGGGGCAGCGCAGATCGCTGCGACGAGCTTCTTGTCTGCGTCCATCTTTTGCACCAGACTCAGCACGGCAGGCGTGTCGCGCAAGAGCCACGAGGCCTGCCCACCAGGCAGCACCACACCGTCATAGAGCGTGTGATCCACATCGACAAGCAGCATATCCGCCTGCATGATCATCCCATGAGCCCCCTCTACTGCAAGAGCCTGCACGCCAGCGAGCACGACAGGAATCTCAAGGCGGCGCAGGATATCCACAGGCGCGCTCAGCTCAATCTCCTCAAAACCGGGAGCCATCAAAACAAGAATGGGTTTCATCCCCTGCATCATAACGTAAGCATGCGAGGAGGTAAAGCCCAATTTATACAGCAAAAGTGACTCCCGCGCATAGTAGCCTTGACTCCTAGGGGGAGATCTTGCTAAACTCCCCTTTATGAAACGCGTCCTCATCATCGGATCAGGCCTCGCAGGCAGCACCGTCGCACGTGCCCTTGCCGACGCAGGCATCAGCTCACTCGTCATCGACAAGCGCGAGCACATCGCGGGCATGTGCTACAGCTCTGTGGATGAGGAGACAGGCGTGGATGTGCATCGCTTTGGTCCTCATATCTTTCACACCAGCAATGAGCGCGTCTGGGACTTTGTCCAGCGCTTTGACCAGTGGGCACCCTTTGTCAACCGAGTGAAAGCCGTCAACGCCAAGGGTGTTTTCTCCATGCCTATCAATCTCCACACCATCAACCAGCTTTTCTCCCAAAAACTCACCCCCTCAGAAGCGCTCGCTTTCATCCAAAGCAAGCAGGATCAGAGCATCACTGAGCCCCAGAATGCCGAGGAGCAGCTGCTGCGCTTTGTCGGCTCAGAGATCTATGAGACCTTCTTCCGCGACTACACCATCAAGCAATGGGGACTGCACCCCCGCGAGCTCAGCGCGGAGATCATCAAGCGCATCCCTGTGCGCTTCAACTACGATGACAACTACTACTTTGACAAGTACCAAGGCTTCCCCATGAGCGGCTACACGCAGTGGATAGGACGCATGCTGGATCATGAGCTCATCGAGGTGCAGCTCGGAGTCGCCTACACGCCTGAGATGAAGGATGAGTACGAGCACGTCTTCTACTCGGGGCCCTTGGATGAGTACTTCGACTACAGCGCGGGCGAGCTCGGCTACCGCACGGTGGACTTTCGCTACGAGCGCGGCGAAGGGGATATCCAAGGCTGCGGCTGCATGAACTACACCGATATGAGCCAGCCCTTCACCCGCGCCCACGAGCACAAGTACTTCTCCCCATGGAAGAGCCATGAGAAGAGCGTCATTCTCTACGAATACAGCCGCGAGGCGAGCCGCGAGGATGACCGCTTTTACCCCAAGCGCACCGAGGTCGATATGGAGTGTCTGAAGCGCTATGTCGAGATGGGCAATCAAGAGCAGGGTGTCTCCTTCATCGGACGACTCGGCTGCTACCGCTACTTTGACATGCACCACGTCATCGAGGTCTCGCTCGACTACGCGGATGCCTACCTCGCCTACCAAGGAGGCCTCACCCCCAGCCTCTCCCGCTGGGCCTATGATCCCATGTGAGGCATGAATAAAATATCTGTTGACTGTAAAAATTAATCTGTTAGAATCTATCTAATATGCGACACTTACCACTATGTATTATTCTCTGGCTATCGATGATGCTACCGCAGACGCAAGCGAGTACCGTCATTTCGAACGACTTCTTCCAAGTGACGTTTATCGAAGGTGAGGACGAGGCGTCTCAATGGAAGGTTACCGATGACGAGCGAGTACAGATCAACCGCATCGTCCAGTCCACCATTGACCACTGGGAAGACCTGTTGATGAATTACGCCCCGACATTCAACAAAGCAAATCCCATCACCGTATCGCTGACACTTGGCGATATCGATTCTACTGGCAACGCTAAAACACATTTTTCCTATGTCGGTTATGGAGGTGCTTCTGTGGTGCCCAGCAATGGTAAATCCTATAATATGCTCACAGGGGCGATGGAGAAGCTCTGGCGTCCCACTTCAGCAACGATGCCCGAGCGAACAGATATTGCTATAACAATCAGAAATCGAGATGGCTATTTCTACGGAGAGGAATCGAGCGGCTTTGACAACTATGATTTTCACAGCATTTTTTTGCACGAGCTCACCCATGGCATGGGCTTCGCTAGCTTTAAATATCAAGTGGATTCGAGTAAAGACTTAACAATCGATTATTTTAATACAACGCCTTTTGATACCTTGATTGAGGAGAATGGGAATTTTGACCTAGGCGACAGCCTCGAGTTTGGCCAGACGGGCTATGGAGTCTACAATCCTTGGCCTGGCAATCCTGGGAGTAATTTTTCACATTTTGATAGATATACTGCTAATGATAATTTGATGAAGCCTTATCTCGACGGTGGAGATGCCTATAGAACGCTGGGGGCAGCCGAGCTCGCCGTATTCGAGGCCATGGGCTATGATCTGGCAGATATAGTCCCAGAGCCTAGCAGTGCCGTGCTCGTGCTCCTCATCACTCCCGCCTGCCTGCTGCGCCGTCGTCGCGCGAAGGCATAATATCTGTTTTCTTTTGTTGGTTTGGGGCTGTCGGTTCATGATGAATCGACAGCCTTTTTGTATGACTAGTTGGTAGAGAGTTAGTTTGAATGATGGGTTGAAAATATTACAATGCAGGTAAAGCTTTTTTGCTTTGAATGCTAAAAAATAATCATACTGATCATGAAAAATAATCACCTACCCCACCGCAGGCTACGCACGATCTTGCTCCGCGGCTCGCTCGCGAGCTTGAGCATTCCCAGTGTAGCACTCGCCCAGACGAGCCTCACCGAGCAGGATTTAAAGGACTACACCGACCCAACGCCCCTCACGATTAGCGGGGGCACAGTCGTGAATACAGAGACCGAAAGCAGCGATGCTCTCAGAGACTACAGTGGCACTCCAAGCCTTGATAGCGCCTTCATCGTCGCTGTGAAAACCGAGGGAGATATCAACATTGGCAGTCCCATTGACAACATCGCTCAATCAGATGAAGGAAGCATCTCGATAACAAACACCAGCCTCACCGATGGCGGTGCTATAGGTCTCTGGAATGCTGGGGCGAGCATTGGCGCACTCGAAGGCAAATTCATCGTGGACTCTGAGGCAGACAGCCGAGCCATCTTCATGAGCGGTGGGGCGATCAGCAGCATTAAAGGAGAGGTGACAGCGACTTCCGATGGCACGAGTGGTGCCATCATCGTCGAGGGGGGGAGGATCGAGTCCATTACTGGTGCAAAGATCACCGCGACCAGCAGAGGGGATTTCGCCTCGGCCGTGGGGCTAGAGTTCAGCACAGCGGGTGTCACGGATGCTACAGCAGGCGATATCAACGCCACCATCGTAGTCAACACCGTGGGCGGGCAGGGCTCCGTCATCGTCTCCTCTGCCCCGAGCAACCTCGGCAAGATCTCGGGCAGCTACACCATTGACGCCTCCGCAAACGTCAGCTTCCCTGTCTTCAGCATAGGCTACCTGCTGGGCGATCAGGCGAGCTCCACGACTACCTCACTCGCCTTTAAAAACACCTCGACTGCGGGAGGGAGCAGTGGGCGCAATGATTCCTTTGACTTTGATATAGACTGGGCCAATATTAAACTGACGGTGAAGCGCAACAACCAATTCGCCGCGGGAGTCACCCTCATTGGACAAGATGCCTCGGCGGAGACCAGCCCCACCTTCTACCTCGGAGCCGCCAGCGACATCACCGCTGAATCAGTGGCGAATGGTAATGTCGTGGGCATCTGGCTCAATGGCTCGACAGGCGGGAACATAGAGGGTGATGTGATCGCCACCGTCGGCACGGGCACGAGCTACGGCATCGCCACCGTGGGGACTGACACGGTGGGACCTCTCATCACCCAATCGAGAGCCAACTCGACGCTAGGCGACATCACAGGCACGATCACCAGCACCGTGAAGACATCAGGCACTGCCTATGGCCTGCTCATCGGTGACAGCGTGCAAGTCAACAACGATAGCGTAGCCACCGACTTCACCACCACCATGGGCACGATCTCGGGCAGCATCACCGCGAGTGCAGAGAGTAGCGATGCTGGCAACGCTGTCGGGATCAAAGACATCAGCAGCAATGCACTCAAGCTCGCAGGAGGCGCGACCATCACCGCGACCATCACCACGACCAGCACCACTGGTGACACTACTGTTGTCAGCACGGCGCATGGCACGGCCATCCTCAACACCGTGGCGGGCATCAGCCTGAGCTCGGCGGATAGCAGTGTCGCCAATGCCGTGCAAATCAATGGGAATCTCAACGCGGGCGAGCAGAGCCTAGAATTCACCACGGGCTCTTATGAGATCTCCTCGTCAAGGTGGGATGCCACCGCGAGCATCTCAATGGGGGCAGAAGGCGCGACCCCTACCGCTGACTACACAACAGCGAGCGTGACCACCAGCGACATCTTGACCGCGAGCACGGAGACGATGAACTTTTACGTGAACTCAGTGAGCGATGTATCGACCCTCATCGTAGGGGATGCACAGACCTTGAATCTAGAAGGACTCACAACGGTGAATATCTACCTGAAAGGCGAGCTCGCGGACTATGAGGGCAATCTGCCAGTCTACCTGCTTGATGCGCGCGAGGCCGAGAGCTTTAACTGGGATACAGGCGATGACATCGTCTATCAGCTCTATCTGAATAATGTTCTCCTTGAGCAGGATATCAACTTCTATGTACAGCATGATAGCACGGGCATCTCTATCATCCCCGAGCCTACGACCGCGACGATGAGCCTGATCGCACTGGCATCTCTGCTCCAGCGTCGCCGCCGCAGAGCACGACAGTGAGCAGTGAGAGCGTGCTGTGGCACAGGTGTAAAAAACTGACACCCCCATCACGCACCCGCAAGAAACTCGGAGGAGCTAAGGCATTCTCTTAGCTCCTCTGAGTCAATGATGACTAGGGACAGCGTGCTAGCTTACCTTGATGGCAACCAGAGAGCCCTTATCGCTACGGCAATAGAGATAGCCATTGGCGAGGACAGGCATCTGCCAGTACTTCCCCTTGCCCTTGACATCGTGGGAGCTGATAATATCCTCTTTGCTCTTGTCGAAGTTGAGATAGTGTAGCCCCCCGCGCTCATCGAGATACACGAGCTTGTCCCCTGCAATCATGGGAGAGCCAAAACGCAGACTCCCTTTCCACAGCAGAGCCCCCGTCTTGGCATCCACAGCCCGCAAGGCCTTGCGAGCATTCGTATTGCCATCAGAGCCATAAAGCACCCCATCATGGAGCACAGGAGTTGAGAATTGACTATTGAGATGCTTTACCTCCCATACTTTGGTGAGCTGCTTGCCATCAAAGGCAAAAAGAATGGCTCGTCCCGTCTTATAGCCCGAGCACACGAGAAACTCACCCCTGTCCGCATCCACGACCACGGGGCTAGCACCAGTAATGTCATACATCTGGGGATAATCAGCCCTTGTAATGAGAGTGCCATCCTTGGGATTGACCACGTTAATAAATTTACCACTCATAATCAGAGCATAATCTGTGCCCTTGTACTTCATTAGAGTGGGAGAGGAGTGTGTGGCAATACCCTTTGAGTGCCAGACAAGATCCCCTGTCTTCTTGTTCAAGGCCGCGCCCGCTTCGCCCAGACCGATGAGAGCCAAGTCCTGATAAATCACCACTGAGCTAGAGACATGCCACTCGGGGATATCGCCCGTATCCGCTGTCATATCCTTGGACCAGAGTTTCTTGCCTGTTGCAAAATCTAGACAAATCACCTCGCCAAAGCGATTGCAAAACCAGACCAACTCGCCATCGGTGACAGGAGTACTCAGAGGTCCCGCATAGGCTTTCCCCTTATCTGCGGCCTGCGAATATTTCCAAATTTCCTTACCTGTTACGGGATCTAGGCAGTAAATATAATCAACATTATCAATATTACCAGCAGTGAGTAGCTTGCCATCCTTGACAGTGACAGCACTGTAGCCAAGACCCAGCTCCTTGGTCCAAGCGACGTCACCCGAGGGCTTAATCGTTTCTTGGCTGATACCATCAGCCTGAGGTCCACGCCAAGAAGGCCAGTCAGCGGCCTGTACCCCCACGGCGAGGCTGAGTCCAGCCGCACAACACAATAGTGATCTAGAAATGCACATAACTTAATTATAACTAACAAAAGCAAAAATGCAATTTAAAAAAAACCCTGTTAGAAAGCACGGGGCTAGCATTTTTTTTTTGCATCCTCTTCGCATCTTCCCTATCCTACAGAAGGCAGCGCTTTCATTATTACTTTGGCAGTAGTTAATGTAACAAATTGCAGGATTTGTATAAATGGGCATATCTGAATATCAAAGCTTCTTTTTGTTGTGTGAAAAATCTTATTTTTCATTCAAAAAAAAGAAGTACATGCTCTATCTAATCAAGTACGCAGGCCGTGTTCCCTTCATTAACTACTGCCAAAGTAATAACTATCGCCAAAGTAATAATTCGACGAGAAAAAAGCTCGCCCTTCCCCCATCACTAGGGAAGAGCGAGCTTGTTTGTTGGCTGGTCGTGCAGGGTTAATGCCCTGCGTGACGGATGATTTTTCCTGTTTGCAGATAGACGATATGCTCGCAGATATCGGAGGTGAGGTCCGCGATGCGCTCGAGGTCGCGTGACACGCCCTGAGCTTGCAAGTAATAACAAATGTTGTCGGGGTGGCGCAAGATGATGTTGCCAATCTGGGCGACATTCACCGCATGCAGCTTGTCCGCCTCGTCGTCGCGGCGTATCACATCATGCGCGAGTACGAGGTCGAAGTCCTGCACGACACGCATCGAGTCGCGCAGCATCTCCAAGACCACAGTTTCCAGAGGGCGAAAGTCGATGCGCGTCATCTCGGGTGCATCCTTGCAGAGGAGCAGCGAGGGCATGCGCTTCACCGTATGCACGGCATAGTCGGCGATGCGCTCGAGTGCTGTGTTGATCTTCAGAAAGGCGATGATGGTGCGCAGGTCGGTGGCGACGGGCTGGTGCAGGGCGAGAATTTTGAGGCATTCTTCCTCAATGCTGATCTCTTCGCGGTCGATGGCGGTATCCCCGCTGATGACTTGCTGCGCGAGCTCGGGGCTGAGCTCATCGACGGCTTGGATGGCGAGGATGATCGCCTTCTCGACCTTGCTCGTCTGGGTGATGACGTGCTTCTTGAGCTTGTTGATTTCTTTGGTGAAATGTGTTTTCATAACGTGAAGGGGAGATGAGTGTGGCAGAGGGTGGGGCTTTAGCCGAAGCGACCCGTGATGTATTCTTCAGTTTTCTTGTTGCTGGGGTTGGTGAAGATGGTGCTAGTCGCGTCTTCCTCGATGATGTGCCCCTTGTAGAAGAAGGCGGTGCGGTCGCTGATGCGTGAGGCCTGCTGCATGTTGTGCGTGACGATCACGATGGTGTACTTCTTCTTGAGCTCAAGGATGAGCTCCTCAATCTTGAGCGTCGCCACGGGGTCGATGGCGCTCGTGGGCTCGTCCATGAGCAGGACCTCGGGCTCTGCCGCGATGGCGCGGGCGATGCAGAGGCGCTGCTGCTGGCCACCTGAGAGAGCCATGCCGCTGGCCTTGAGCTTGTCCTTGACCTCATCCCAGATGGAGGCACCAATCAGGGCGGCCTCGACGCGCTCGGCGATCTCGCTGCGTGAGAGCTTGTAGTGCAAGCGCAGCGGGTAGGCGACATTATCAAAGATGCTCATGGGGAAGGGGGTGGGCTTTTGGAAGATCATGCCTACGCGGCGGCGTAGCTTGAGGAGATCGACGCTGGGGTCGAGCAGATTCTTCCCATCGAGGAGCACGGCTCCCTCGGCGCGTTGACCGCGGTAGAGCTCAAAGATGCGGTTGTAGATGCGCAGGTGGGTGGACTTGCCACAGCCCGAGGGCCCGATGACGGCGGTGACTTGGTTGGCGCGGATGTCGAGGTTGTTGTTGAAGAGTGCCTGTGTGCCGTCTTCGTAAAAGAAGTTCAGGTTGCGCACAGAGATCTTCATCTCGTCTTGGGTGGGGCTGTTTGTGATGGCGTTCATGTTGGTGAAAATTTTGGGGGTGTTGTCGTGAAGATTGCTTCTTGGTGTGATTAGCCTCGTTTGTTCTTGTCGCGGAAGATGTAACGTGTGCCTATGTTGATCACGAGGATGAAGGCGCAGATGACCAGCGAGGCTCCCCAGCCTATTTGACGCTCGGCTTCGAAGGCGGAGTTCATGCTCTCGTTGATAAAGACGGGCATATTGGGCGTGGGTGAGGAGAAGTAGCTATTCGGCCAGCCAAAGGCGCACATAGCGGTGAAGAGCAGGGGGGCGGTCTCACCACTGACGCGTGCCAGTGAGAGGAGGACACCTGTGGAGAGTCCGTTCTTCGCCGAGCGTGCGACGATGGAGAGGGTGGTGCGCATGCGTGTCATGCCGAGCGCGAGCGCGGACTCGCGCAGCGTGTAGGGCACCATGGCGAGCATGTCCTCAGTCGTACGCATGATGACGGGGAACATGAGCACCGCGAGGGCGACCGAGCCCGCAAAGCCACTCGCTCCTCCCATGGGGATGACGAGGATGACATAGACGAAGAGACCGATGATGATAGAGGGAAGCCCCATGAGGACATTCGCACTGAAGCGCAGGAAGGCGGCAAGCTTGCTACCCTTGCCAAACTCAGCGATGTAGATCCCCGCCGCCATGGCGAGGGGGACGGCGATGATGGTCGCCCCTGCGGTGATGTAGATAGTACCCAGCAGGATGTTGAGAATCCCCATGCCGACCTCGCCATTGGGCTTGGTCAGGCTGGTGAGAAAGTTGCTATCCATCAGCGCGTCTTTACCATTGTCCCAGACGCTGTAGAGGATGCCACCCATGCCGCTGAGGGCGATCACGATGGAGAAGATGGCAAAGGTGATGAGGAGGATGTCCCAGAGCTTGCGAAAGAAGAGCGGGCGGCGCTTCATGGTATTTGGAATGGTCGTCATGGTGCGTGAAAATGATAGGTGAATGAGGGGAGCTTGGAGAGGAAAGGGGGATTTAGCGTGTCTCGCCGCGCTTCGCACTCGTGAGGTGGAGATAGTACTGGGAGATGACCTGGATGCTAAAGCTGAGCACGAGTAGCACGAGGCCGAGGGCAAAGAGGACGCTGAGCTGCATGCCGTCCGACTCGGCAAAGTTGCTCGCCAGTGTCGCGGCTATCGTAGTACCACTGCCAAAGAGACCCTCGACGTCCCCCATGAAGCTACCGATGACAAAGAGCACGGCCATCGTCTCACCCAGTGCGCGACCCATGCCGATGAAGACGCCACCGAGGATGCCACGTATGCCGTAGCGCATGACGACCTGACTGGTAGCCTCCCAGCGTGTGCAGCCTATGCCGTAGGCAGATTCCTTGAGCATGGGGGGGGTCATGCGGAAGACGTCGCGCATCACAGCACTCATATAGGGGAGGATCATGAGTGCCAAGATGACACCTGCAGTGAGGAAGCCAAAGCCATTGTAGCTCTCACCGACCAGCCACATAAAGAAATCACGTATCCAGAGTGGCAGCCAGCCCGAGGAGTACTCGGGGTCAACCGTGAGGCTGCCTTGGAAGACCTCGCCATCCCAGATCATATCAATCTGCATGAGGCTGGCGAGAAGGGGTTGGACGGTCTCATTCATAAAAGGCACGACGACGAAGAGACCCCAGATACCGTAGATGACCGAGGGGATGGCCGCGAGGAGGTCAACGCCCTGTGACACGGGCTTGGCGATCCAATTGGGCGTTTCGGTCATGAAGAGTGCGGAGACAAAGGCGAGGGGGACGGCGATTGCCAGCGCGATAAAGGTGCAAAGCAGGGTGCCGGCTATATTGGGCCAGGCACCGTAGACTTCTTGAGAAGGATCCCACTCGCTCGACCAGAGAAAGCCCAATCCAAACTTTTGCCAAGCATCTGCGGAGTGGACTCCGAGTTGGATGAAGATACCGAGCACGAGCAGTCCGGCCAGTGAGGCGCAGAGCATGCAGGCGAGTTTGAAGAGTTTGTCCGTACTTTGCATAAGTGTGATGGTGGGGATATGTAGTGTGAGCGAGTGGGAGTGTTATTTTATGTAAATGCTCTCAGAGAGCGAATGAATTACATCTTGGGTGCTATCTGCTGGACAACACTTGCAGGGAGGGGGACATAGTGGAGCTTACCCGCGATGTCAGCACCCTTTTGGCTGAAGCACCACATGAAGTACTTCTTCATAGCAGCGCGCTTGGCGGCAGGGGTGTCCTTGCGGATGAGCGCGTAGGTGACGCCTGTGATGGGCCATGCATTGTCGCCAGCGACGTTGGTGAGCTCCATGACCATGCCTTCAGCCTTGCTCCAGTCAGCGGAGGCTGCGGAGGCGGAGAAGGTGGCGGGCGAGGCCTTCAGGTACTTGCCCGAGGCGTTTTCCAGCTGCGTGGTGGCGAGCTTGCCCTCGACGGCGTAGGTGTATTCTGTGTAGCCTATAGCTCCACGTGTGGAGGAGACGGCTGTGCAGACGCCAGAGTTCTTCTGACCACCGATGGTGTCGCCGGGCCACTTGACCGAGCCACCTTGACCTACCTTGGCCTTCCATTCTTCGGAGATCTTGCTGAGGTAGTTGGTGAAGATGAAGGATGTCCCGCTGGAGTCGGAGCGACGTACGACGGTGATCTTGATGGGGGGAAGCTTGACGCCGGGGTTGATCGAGGTGATGGCCTTGTCATTCCACTTGGTGATCTTGCCCAGATAGATGTCGGCGAGCACCTGACGGCTCAGCTTGAGATCGCCGTCCTTGACACCGGGGATGTTGACGATGAGCACGAGACCACCTGTGAGCATGGGGAACTGGATGAGGCCGTCCTTTTCCTGATCAGCGGCGCTGACGGGATTGTCCGAGCCTGCAAAGTCAACTGTCCCCGCCTTGATGGCACGCAGACCTGCGCCTGAGCCTTGGCTCTGGTAGGTGACTTTGTCAGCACCGAGTTGAGAGTATTCGTAGGTCCACTTTTGATAAACAGGGTTGGGGAAGGAAGCACCTGCACCAGCGATGTTTTCTGCTTGAGCGAACGAGGCAAGGGCGGCGAGACCCACGAGCATTTTCTTGAACATAATAGTATGTATGTTGTTGGTTGTTGTTTTCTGTCCCTAGCAGGGAGCTGCGTAGAGCTCTCTGCTAGGAGGCGAAAGATTTCTTAGAAGTTGACGCGGAAGGCGGTGGAGAATGCCCAGCCAGTGAAGCCCTTCTCACCCTTGCTGTCAGTGCCTTGGGAGTTGAGGTACTCGACACCTGCCATGATGCGCATGTGGTCGGTGTTCTTGGGATCGACGTAGTAGTTCACCCCCATATAGAGACCTTGGAGGAGATCCGAGGTGCTGGAGTAGGTGGAGTTCTCCGTATAGTAGTTCTTGTAGCACTTGGCGGCATTCGTGCCAGCGGAGAGCTGGTAGCGCATGACGGCCTCAAAGTGGGGGCTGATGCGGTAGGTAGGAATGAGCACGAGACCAAAGACATTGTCTGCGCCTGCATCACCACCGATGACGTCAAAGCCAGCGATCGCATCGGCAAGCAGCGTCATCTTGTCCTTCTTGCCTACCCAGCTCAGAGAGATCACGTCCTTGGCACCAGGTCCATTGTAGTCGATGTCAGAGCCTGTAGCCACGTCTCCGCTCGCGTCGAGCTCGGCAAAGCTGTGCATGTAGCCCAGCGTGAGGCGACCTGTGTCACCCGTTGCCATGCTGAGCTGAGCTCCGAGCATGTAGGAGGAGTCGTCACTGAGGGAGGGATTCTGCCAGTGGTTGTCACGTGCGCTGTTCGCCCAGACACCGAGCTGCCAGCCGTACTTGGCTTTCTTGTCGCTGTTCTTGATGGAGATACCCCAGAGCTTGTCGGCGGCGAGTTGGTTGGTGATGCCGGAGCGCTCGATTGTGTTGATCTTGGAGCTGGAGGTGGCGTACTCGGCGAGGTAGGCTGCCTTGAATTTACCGACCTCGATGGTGACGGGCTTGAAGGTGCCCGAGAGGACGAGCTCGTCGAGCGAGCCGGATGTCTGACCATTCACCCAGTCGCCGTTGCTGTTGTACTTGGCGGCGTCTTGGAGACCGCCGATGTTCCAGACGGTTTTAAATTTGAAGCGGTTGAAAAGTTTGGCATTCGCACCGAGGCGGAAGCGGCGGAATTCGCTGTTGTAGCCTTCGCTGCCCTTGAGGCGGTCGTCATTGGAGGGGTCGAGCCAGTTCATCTGCCACTGGGCGCGGAAGCTGACGTTGAACTCTTGAATGTAGGGATTCTCCGCGTTGTCGCGCTCTGCGTCAAACCAAGCGAAGCGCTCAGGAAGCCACTCGAGGAAGTTGAAGTCTGCGGCTGGCTCTGCGGCTGCGGGAGCGGCTGTGGCAGTCGTGTTGATGGCGAGGGGAGCTGCAAGTTCTTTTCCTTGGCCGAGAGCCACGCTACCGAGAGCGAGGGCGAGGGTCATGAGAGTCTTGTTTGTCATATGCGTGATTGTATTATTGGTTCAAAGCATCGCTTCGATGTCCTTAGTAAACAGCAGGAGGCGTTTTTTTGCAAGATTCCCTTGGTGAATGAATTGCCACGTTCGTGCGATTTTGTGTAGCGGAATTGTCACATGAAAAAAGGAGTGCTGATCAGCAGTTTGTTAGATCTTAAAAATTCTATAAGTAGAGGTAAAATCGTATTTTCCTTGAGAGAGCTGAAATCGAGAAAATGAGCATGAACAAGGATAGATGCACCTACACTTGACATAATAAAAGCTTGCATTTGTCTGTACCATTGATACTATACGAAGAAGGTAAGGTATGATAAAAAAAATACACTATTGTTGGTTTGGCGGTTCTGTTCCAAATCTTGTTTCTCAACAAGTTGCTTCTTGGCAAAGGCTATGCCCTGATTATGAAATATATGAATGGAATGATCAAAATGCTGATTTTTCTCAATTTGATTTTTGGAATAGGATGAAAAGAGAAAAGCGTTATGGTTTTGCATCTGACATAGCCAGTTTTTCTAAAGTATATGAAGAGGGGGGCTTTTATATGGATTGCGATGTTGAACTAAAAAAAAGTTGGGATGAATTACCAGCACCTGCAGATCATTTAATATTCGGCTATATGTATGATTTTGCCATTTCAGGTGGTGTTTTTTATGCCCCTGCAAAGCATCCTCTCATGGAGAAATTACTCGATTATTATCAAGATATCTCTCCAACTTATTACCCTGTAAATAATACGATTATGACGCATTTGATCAATAATAATGTGCATGATTTTAAGCTCAATGGTCGATTTTATCAGTCTGATGAATATAAGCTTACCATATTTCCCAAAGAATATCTTTGCCAACCTTCTTTTATCAAGAGTAAGCCTTTTGCTGTAGATCAATTTGCTGGTTCGTGGAAAAATGCGGGTAAAGAATTCATTGCGAACAGAGGTGATCTGTCTTATTTTCAGATTTTAAAACGAAAGCTTTCTATCCAAAAAATGCTGATGCATAGTGAGTTTCAGCGCGTTTATTTAAATGCTCTCATCGGTCGCAAGCTACAGTGTCAGGAGCATTGGCGCACATGCTATCATTTAAAAGGAGGCGCGATTGTGCAGCAATGAGCTATGTTTTAAGGATTTGTCGTATTGTCGTGTGAGCTGAGTATGAGATAAGAAAGGTTCATTTTATTTATATTCAATTTGTTGTTTTATATTAACTATGCCACTTGATGATCTAGCTCGTAGTTTTTTGCAAGGAATTTTGGTGGATTTGATCCAACCTCTGTTTGAGGATGAGAAGATGAAGTCTAACAAAATACTCAATAAGCAGCGCGAGCAGCTCACAGGTCGCCAGCGTGCCGTCGCGTGGTGCTCGGTGAATCTCTCGACTCTGGGCTATTTGCTGATCTTCTTGGGCACGCTCCTGCTGCTGAGCGGGGGGAGTGAGCTGATTCTCTATCTCGCAGGTCTCTCTCTTTTAGCGATGAGTCTCTTCCAAGGGCTGGTGTGGCTCATCTGCTTGTGCCTGAATAACTCAGCCTACACGCTGCGCGAGCTCATCTATATATGCTACAGGCAGCGTAGCTGGATGCTGCCCGCGCTGCACTTCTTCCCCCCTGTCTTGGGGCTAGGCTTGCTCGTGGCTGCTGTGCTGCTTAAACCATAAAAAGCCTCCTGCCTGAGATGGGATCAAGCAGGGGGCTGGCAGATATCTTCAATGGATTAAAGATATGCCCTTTAGTTCCACGTCAACGCGGTGAGAAAGAGGATCATGTGCAGGCTCGCAAGCCCCAGCAGGGGATTCATCTTTTTGTTGGCAGGCGTGCGGGTGATCTTCACAATGAGGTAGCCTGCTAGTAATACGGGCGCACACCAGATGAGCCCCCAGCTCGTGCCCGGTAGGAAGAAGGCCGTCTGCTTGAGCGTCAAGTAGGGCGCGAGGAGGAAGGCGACGGCGAGCCCGCGTGCACGCGCTTCCCCGATGCGCACAGCGAGCGTGCGCTTGCCTGTACTGGCATCTTCGGCACGATCACGTATATTGTTGATCTCCAGCAGCAGACAGCAGAGTAGCCCGCATTGCACGCCGAGTATAATGCCCGCGCCATAGATCATGGCGTAGTGCCCTTGCCAGCCTAGCTGGATGTAGAGCGTGCCTAGCACCGCGATGAAGCCAAAGAAGAGCAGCACAAAGAGCTCCCCCATCCCGCGATAGGCCAGAGGGAAGGGACCGCCCGTATAGCCGTAGGCGAGGAAGAGTGAGGGGATGCCAATCGCGAGCACGACCCAGCCCGCCGCATGGATGAGCGGGAGAGCCGCGAGGCAGGAGAGCAGCAGGAAGAGCGCAGCCGCTCCCTTCACTGCCGTGGCACTCAGTGCGCCAGTGGCGGTGAGGCGGCGCGGGCCTTGTCGCTTGGGCGTGTCGGCCTTCTTCTGAGCGTCGAGCGCGTCATTGAAGAGATTGCAGGCGATTTGAATCGCTAGAGCCGAGAGTGCCGTGCAGAGCACGAGCCACCAGTCCAGCTGAAATCCTAGCTCTGGATAATGCTCCGCGTAGCGGCTGACGATGAGGCTGGCAGCCCAGATGGGAATGATGATGGCAGGCAGCGTCTTGGGACGCGTCGCGAGGAGCAAGGAGATGAGCTGACTCATGGGAAAGAGGCGAAAGAGGCGGGGAGGGGAGGGCGATTAGCAGGACTCAACGACACTCCAAGGCAGGCTCTCACCCGCGTACATGGGCACGACCTCCTCACCGTAGCTGCGGTAGGCGGCGGGAATATCCATGGGCGTGTCACGCAGGGTCACACGCGTCTCGGGGACGCTGAGACCGTAGAGAGTACGGGCATTGTCCGAGACGAAGGCTTGCAGCCTGTCCACCGTACTGTGGGTGGTGAAGAGCTCGGCGAGCTTTGCCAGCGCGAGCGGGGCGGTGAAGACACCAGCCGCGCAGCCGCAGCTCTCCTTGGCGCAGCGCGGGTGGGGAGCGGAGTCACTGCCAAACATGAGGCGAGGATGCCCGCTCAGGGCGGTAGCCAGCAGGCGATCCCTGTCCTCGGGGCGCTTCGCAATAGGCTTGCAGAAGAGATGGGGCTTGAGCATGCCACCAGCGACATCATCGAGCGTGATGATGAGGTGCTGGAGTGTCACCGTCGCGCAGAGATTCTCAAACTCATCGAGCAGATCGACGGCGGCAGCGGTGGTGATATGCTCCATACTGATGCGCAGGCGTGGGTACTTTGCCGCCAGATAGCGGTACTGCCCGAGAAACTCCGCCTCGCGGTCCATGACAAAGCCGTGGCTCTCACCGTGGACGAGCAGCGGGATGCCGCGCTCCTCCATCATATGCAGCGTGCGCTCCGCCTCGCTGAGCTGGGCGATGCCGCCCTCGCTATTCGTGGTGATGCCTGCGGGGTAGAGCTTGATGGCGAAGAAGTCGGGGCACTCCGCAAGCGCGTCGAGCGTGGCCTCATCATATTGCTGGAAGAAGAGCGTCATGAGCGGGGCAAAGCTGCTCTCCCCCATGGCGGCGCGTATGCGAGCGGCGTAGGCTTCTAATTGCTCGCGTGAGGTGACGGGGGGCACGAGATTGGGCATGATGACGGCTCCTGCGAAGTGCGAGGAGAGCGGGGCGACGAGGCGCAGCATGGCGGCATCGCGCAGATGCAGGTGCATGTCAAGGGGGGAAGAGAGCTGAATATCCATGCGCAAGAGTATAAGGTAGCTCCCCGCATTCGTCCAGAAAAAACCCCCAGCGCATGCTCGCTGCGCTGGGGGGAGGGAGAAAGTACGCTCAGGGTATCCTCGTTATTCCGAATAAGTAATGGTGGAAAAATGCGTCACAAGACACTCTTAGCGTAGGGCGTCGAGCTTGTCCTCGACCAGATCATCGACGATATCGAGCTGATCTTCGAGCTGATCAATAAGCTTGAGCTGCTTTAATTCATCAGCGGTGAAGCGGCGACCGCGTGCTTGGCGCTCGATTGCATCTTCAGCGTCATCAATTTTGTCATCAAGATGCTCGATCTCTCTCTCAAGGGCGCGCAAATCTGGGCGTGATTGGGCTGCTTGAGCGCGATTCTTCAGCTGAGAGATCTGATCCATGGTGGATGAATAAGTAGCTTGATCCATTGCAGAGACGAGTGAAACGAAGCCTAGTGCTACGATAGAAGTAATGATAGATGTTTTCATGATAATTTGTGTAGTTCTATGAATGTTGAGATGTGAAGTCTTATTAAAAAGCTTGCACTTCAATAGATTACCGATGTTAATTCAGGCTAACAATGCTTTTCTATGTCATAATTAGCTTTTGATCAGCCCAGAAAAATCAGCTTGCGAGAAAACTCGCAAAACAGCCCAACCCATCTCGATCTAGAAATGGAAGACTTGTCTTCTCGCTTATTTTTTCTTTTTCACATAATAGCGCACATAGTCGATCTCAAACTTCACGGGGAATCCCTCACCCGTCGTCGGCTCAGGCCAGGTCCCCTGTCCACCCAGCGCCGTATTCATGATGAGGTAGCAGGGAGTCTTGAGCGGATTGCCGCCATCGGGATAGTCTGCCTCGGCGGTGTCTATCTTGCAGACTTCTTTATTATCAATGAGGATGCGCATCTGCTTCTCGTCCCATTCAAGGACATAGACATGGAATTTATTGCTGTAATTGTTGAACTTGGTCGTGCGTATAACCTTATGCTCTTGATTGGTACCATTCTTCCCCCAGCGCAGGATGGTGTAGTTTGTATTGGGCTCTTGGGAGATGGCTTCGAGAATATCAATTTCACCATTGGCAGGCCAGCCGTATTTATTCACATGCATGGTCCAGAGGGCGGGCCAGACACCGGCGGCCATCTTGGGGACTTTGGCGCGTATTTCCAAGCGACCGTAGGTGAAGTGCTTTACCCCATTGGTCGTCACCGAGCCGCTCGCGTAGGGCTGCTCCCTGATCTGCGCCCACCAGGCGGGGTTCTTTGGGTCGTAGGTGCTGTTCTTGGTTTTTTTCTTTTTGGAGTGGAGGATGAGCTTGCCTCGACTCACCTGCACGCAAGATTTGGTATAGGCTTGCACGGTGCCCTTATTGCGTATCACGCCGAGCTCGTATTTCCATTTCTTGAGGTCGAGCTTGCTGCCGTTGAACTCATCGCCCCATTCATAGACCCAGCCCCCAGGCAGGGTCTTGGGTGCCTGTTTGTTTTGCGCCTGCGCCGTCGTGCCGATAAGAAGGCCCATGAGACCTAGTAAAATGCTTTTTTTGATCATAATCATGATAAAAATAGCAGAAAACTCCCCTCACGTCCATGATCAAATGCCACGAGGCGCAGATTATCGCCTGCGCTAGCGGCTGATATACCAGTCGTAGATGCGCTCTATGCCCTCTTGGATATCGACTCGGTGCTGCCAGCCGAGGCCGTGGAGCTTGCTCACGTCGGTGAGCTTGCGCATGGTGCCATCGGGCTTGCTGGAGTCAAAGAGGATCTCGCCCGTGTAGGCGAGTGTCTCGCGGATGAGCAAGGCGAGATCGTGTATGCTGATCTCCTTGCCCGTTCCTATGTTGATATGACAGTTGCGTACCTCCGCTTCGCTACCGCGCATCTGGGAGAAGTCGATGCTCTCCATGATATAGACGCTGGCATCTGCCATGTCCTCGCTCCATAGGAACTCGCGCATGGGCTTGCCTGTGCCCCAGAGCTCGACGCGCTCCGCGTGTATACCGTAGTGGGCGAGTGTGCTGACGATGAGCTCGCGGGGGCTGTTGTGGTCGAGCTCTCCTATGGGGAGCAGCTCAAGGTCGTGGAGGATGGCCGCCCAGTCGCCCTCCTTGAGGCAGCGCGCGAGGTGGATCTTGCGCACCATGGCGGGCAGGACGTGGCTCTTGACCAGATCAAAGTTGTCGTAGGGCCCATAGAGATTGGTGGGCATGACGGCGATGTAGTTCGTGCCGTATTGGAGGTTGAAGCTCTCGCACATCTTGAGACCCGCGATCTTGGCGATGGCGTAGGGCTCATTGGTGTATTCAAGCGGGGCGGTGAGCAGCTCAGTCTCCGCGATGGGCTGATGAGCGTCGCGGGGGTAGATGCAGGTGCTGCCGAGGAAGAGGAGCTTCTTCACCCCATGGCGAAAGCTCTCGCCGATGACGTTTTGCTGGATTTGGAGATTGTTGTAGATGAAGTCCGCGCGGTAGGTGTTGTTCGCCACGATACCACCGACATGAGCCGCCGCAAGGATCACATACTCGGGCTGCTCCGCGTCAAAGAAGGCGGCTACCGCAGCTCCGTCCATGAGATCGAGCTCGGCGTGGCTGCGCCCGATGAGGCGCGTGTAGCCCTTGGACTCGAGATTGCGCCAGATGGCAGAGCCGACGAGTCCGCGATGCCCCGCGATGTAGATTTTGCTATTCTTTTCCATAGTCTTACTAAAAAAGGGGAAGGGGGAGCCCATGTGGACTCCCCCTTCGGTGAGGGATAGGTGCTAGGGTGGTTTTAGCTCAGCTTGCTGCGCTCTTCGCAGACCTTGCGCACATTGGCCATATCATGCTCCATCATGATGCGCACGAGCTCGGGGAAGGAGGTGCTGGTGGGATTCCACCCGAGCACAGTGCGTGCCTTGGTGGGATCACCGAGCAGCTGCTCGACCTCCGCAGGGCGGAAGAACTTCGGATCGACCTCGACGAGGATCTTGCCTGTCGCCTTGTCGATGCCCTTCTCATCAACACCCTCGCCCTGCCAGTCGAGCTCAATGCCCGCATGCCCGAAGGAGAGTGTGCAGAACTCGCGCACCGAGTGCATCTCGCCCGTTGCAATGACAAAGTCCTCGGGCGTGTCATGCTGGAGCATCAGCCACATGCACTCGACGTAGTCACGGGCATAGCCCCAGTCGCGCAGGGCATCGAGATTGCCCATGTAGAGCTTGTCCTGGAGACCTGCGGCGATGCGGCTCGCGGCCAGCGTGATCTTGCGGGTGACAAAGTTCTCCCCGCGACGCTCGCTCTCGTGGTTGAAGAGGATGCCATTGACGGCAAACATGCCGTAGGACTCGCGGTAATTCTTGGTGATCCAAAAGCCGTACTGCTTTGCCACACCGTAGGGAGAGCGTGGGTAGAAGGGGGTGGTCTCACGCTGCGGGACTTCCTGCACGAGGCCAAAGAGCTCAGAGGTCGAGGCCTGATAGATGCGGCAGCTGTCAATCATGCCTAGCATGCGCACGGCCTCCATCATGCGCAGTGTGCCCACCGCGTCGCATTCGGCGGTGTATTCGGGGACATCAAAGGAGACCTTCACGTGGCTCTGAGCCGCGAGGTTGTAGATCTCGTCGGGCTTGACCGACTGGATGATGCGTATCAGTGAGCTGGAGTCAGTCATGTCTCCGTAGTGGAGATGCAGCAGACGCTCGTTTTTCATATCGCGCACCCACTCGTCGAGATAGAGGTGCTCAATGCGCTCGGTGTTAAAGGAGGAAGAACGGCGAATAATGCCGTGTACTTCGTAGCCTTTGGATAAAAGAAATTCAGCCAAAAATGATCCATCTTGACCCGTGATACCAGAAATCAGTGCAACCTTGCTCATATGATGTGTATTGTGTCGTAGTAGTATACTATCCCCCTTGCTTATCAATGCCTCGATGCTTGAGAGCAAAGGATGGGTGGTGTTGGGAGGAGGCTAGCAGATTTCTCGAATGAGGTCAATTCTTTATTGCCCTAGGGGAAGGCTTAGTAGAGCCTCATTTTTTCATTTTGAACCATTCAAAAAGGTTGTAGAGGAAGGGATGCAGCGTCTGAATCCCCCATGAAATTTGGGAGAGCCCCCGCACCGTGAGTTTAGCACGACGTTGCTTCCAAGTCTTTTGCCAAAAATAGCCCTGCTCGCGTAGTTGTGCAAAGCGCAGCTCAAAGTGGCGCAGCAAGCCCGCGAGATCCTCTCGCTCTGGCTGCCGTTGGAGCTCGGCGCGTATCTCTCCTAGAATAGCGTCATGACACGCACAGCCGCGACGGTAGTAATCCTGTGTCGCCTGAACCGCGCGATAAAACTCGAGCGGACCGAGATCCGTGCGCCGTTCTGCGGATATATTATTCTCATGGCGGCGGTAGTAGAGCATCATGCCATTCTCCACCACGACAAAGGAGCCCAGCATCAGCGCACGCGTGGCAAACATGGTGTCATCCAAGATCGCACAATGCGCAGGCAAGAGGCCAAAGTGCGTGAAAAGCTCACGCGAGAGCGTCATCATGCCCCCCCACCACTCAAGCCTATGCACATTCTTATGCGCATCCAAATCCGCAGCCTTGTTGACGACAAAGCGCAGCTGCTCATCGGGCGGATTGACCACCGTATGGGGTAGCCCGCTAAAGGTCTCGAGGCGTCCCGCGACAGCAACAGCATCGGGGTACTTTTTGATAGTCAGCGCACTCAAGCGAGCACGGTCGGGGTGGAGCACATCATCGCCATCCACGCGCATGAGCCAAGGGTGTGAGGCAAGAGAGACGGCGAGATTCATATTCAGCGCGACACGTCCATTTTGCTCTGCTTGGCGATGGATGATGCGATGCGGGCCCGAGTAGTCCTCTGCCATGCGTCGCATGATCTCATAGGTCGCATCCGTGGAGCGATCGTCACAGAGGATAATCTCGAGCTCTCCCTCATAACGCTGATCAAAGGCAGACTGGATCGCCGCCTCTATGAAATTTTCTTGATTATACCCCAAGATGAGAATACTAATCGCAGGCCATGCTGTAGATGAAGATTGCACGCCTTTGAGCCTAGCAGAATACTAATGAGCTGTCAAGGTAGGCACAGGTAGGTATGTCTAATATCCTTGACAGCGCAGAGCCCATTTGATATTCCTTAGAAGGTCATGAAGATCACTTCACTATTTCTCACCGCATTAATCGGCAGTGCTTGGGCTACAGAAAGCTTTGAGCAGGCTCCTAAAGGCTCCGTAAAGACAATTGATACAGAATACGGAATGCTCACTGCTGATGCAGGACATGCCGAAATCCTCAAGAACCGTGGACGCACGGGAAAATCCTCCCTACGCGTCCTTGGAGGTGTCAAAAAAGAGGTCAAGCTCAAGCTCAAAAAGCCTCTGACCAAAGACACCCTCTTCCAAGCCTGGAGCGAACGCTGGACGGGACGCGGGCCTTTTGAAGTCATCATCTCCGCCCAATCGGGAGGCAAGCGCATAGAGCTCGTCAAGCACACCAAGCAGGGCACAGGCGGCTTTAACCACCAATACAAGCTCACCATCCCCAAGGGCACGACAGAAATCATCTTCACCGCCAACACCGCTGACGGCGGTGGCGTCATCTTCGATGATGTCGCCCTGCACTCGGGCAAGCAAATTATTAAAAGCATCACCGTCGAAGACCCCGGCGCCTACCCCATCATGAAGCGCGCCCAAGTCAACGGTGTCATCCGTCTCAACATTGACGCGCAGGGCGCAGAAGGCAAAGGCATAGAAGGACTCCGCCTCATGGTCAAGCCCGCTGATGCCATCGCCTCACTCAGCCTGCGAGCAGGCGATGCCAATGGCTACAACTTCAACGGTCAAAAGCCCCTCGCCACCGCTGAGCCCGACGAGAAAGGCTACGTCACCTTCAAAGGCCCCATCACCATCCCCGCAGGCGAGGCCTTCTTCTGGCTGGATGCCACCCCTGCCAAGGATGCCAAAGTAGGCGCAGAAGTCACCTTCTCCGACATCATGTGCAAGGCTGGGGGCAAGATCTTCAAAGGCTCGGCCAACATCACCCAAGACATAGGCTACCTCGTCGCCACCGGCGGTGAGGAGGTCAAGCAGGTCGATGGCAGCATGCGCAAATCGGGGAACTTCCGCATACCTGGCCTCATCGTCACCGCCAAGGGCAACCTCGTCGGCGTCACCGATGCCCGCTACAACCACTCTGGTGACCTCTGCGCCGACATTGACGTCGCCTTCATGCGCTCCACCGACGGCGGTCAGACATGGACGACCCCTGCCGTCAATATGGATATAGGTGTCGGTGCGAACAACGGCTGCGGCGATCCCTGCATCCTCCAAGACAGCAAAGGCCGCATCTGGGTACAGGCACTAGGCACCCACTTTAGCGGAGGCGCGTCGCTCTTCGTCTCCAAGAAGGGCAACGACCCCAAGACCACAGGCCAGTGGTATATGACCTACAGCGACGACGACGGCAAGACATGGACCCAGCCCAGTGAGTATGTGAACCCCACCAAGCAAATCAAGAAAGACGAGTGGGACATCATCCTCGCAGGCCCTGGTAGCGGCATCACCTTGAAGGACGGCACGATCGTCTTCCCCGCCCAGATCTGGAATCGCGACGCCTCCCCCAATGCCGTCTCCACCATCTGCTACTCCAAGGACGGAGGGAAGAACTGGGTCTACGGCACAGGCCTGCCCCGCCGCACCTCAGAGAGCCAGATCGTCCAGCTCAAGGACGGCTCCATCATGATCAACGCCCGCGACGAGCAGCGCAGCGGCAAACGCGCCGTCTTCATCACCAAAGACCTCGGCAAGACATGGACTCCACACGAGACCAACCTCAAGGCCCTCCGCGAGCCCGTCTGCCAAGCCTCCCTCATCTCCATCAAGTCCAAGAAATACGGCAATGTGCTGCTCTTCTCCAACCCGAATGCGGGTAGTAGAAAGCACATGACCATCAAGTTCTCCCTCGACGAAGGCAAGACATGGAGCAAGGGCTACGAATACGACACCCGCGATGGTGCAGGCTACTCCTCGCTTGCCCTCATCGACGAGGACACCGTCGGTGTCTACTACGAGACCTCACAGGGACATCGTGAAAGGGGTCGCGACTTTGGCATCAGCTTCCTACGCATCCCCCTTGCCGACATCATGAAGGCAAAATAACCCTCATCCCTCGATAACAATCATGAGACACGCACACCTTGCCATCATCGCAATGAGTGCGTGTCTGCTCTTGCAGGCACGCGCTCAAAACACCCCAGCTCCCCACAGCGAGATTCCTCGCTTTGACATAGCAGCCATCAATCGCACGCTGCTCACAGACAATATTCACAAGGAGCTCCAAATCCTCCATCAATGCGTCGAGCTGCTCCAGCAAGACAAGCCCGCAGCCCATCAAGCCAAGATTCTTGATAACATTAGTGCGCTCAACACTCTACAATATGCACGTCCCGTGCTCATTGAGAGAGCCGCCCAAGCCGGTGAGCCCCTCTACCGCTCACTCCGCCCCGACCTGCGCAGCCTCTACGTGCGCCTTGATAGCCTACGCCGCGAGCTCCAGAAGAGCAAGCCTGTCGAGAATCCCTCCTTCTACGTCATGCTGGAAAAGCTCCCCATCTACGTCATCGACGACGCGACGCGCCTCGCAGGGCGAGACAAGATGGCTGATCTCATCCAGCGCCTCTTCAAGACCTTTAAAGACCAAGGCGATATCCTCCGCAGCGTCAGAGACAAGGCGAGCGCCCAAGCCGCCATCGCCTCCATCACCGAGGCACGCGCCCGCCACGCCAAGCTCGAAGCTCTCATCGCACAGCAGGGAGACGTCTACCTGACACGCGAAGACCTCTATCTCATCCAAAAGCACCACCGCGAAGGCTGGGAGCCCCTGCGTGTGCAAATCCTCCACGACAGCAGACGCATCGAGGTCGAGGACTACTTCGGAGTTCCTGAGCTCAAGCCCCTGCTGCCACGCTAAAGCTACCGACCGCCAAGCAACAAAACCCATTTTCGAGTGAAAAAACGCCTCCTCCCCAATCAGGGAAGAGGCGTTTTCTATAAAATGGTAGTGAAAGATTAGATCAGACCCAGCTCACGACCCGCCGTGGCAAAAGCCTCGATCGCGCGATCAAGCTGCTCTGTCGTATGCGCCGCCGACATCTGAGTACGGATACGCGCCTGCTCGCGAGGCACGACAGGGAAGAAGAAGCCCATGGCATACACACCCAGCTCCAGCAAGCGCGCGCTCATCTGCTGCGAGAGAGCCGCATCTCCTATCATCACAGGCACGATCGCATGACCCGCACCCGCCAGCTTGAAGCCACACTGCTCCATACCACGGCGGAAGTGTACCGCATTCGCCTGCACGCGCGAGACGAGCTCATTGGACTCCTCAAGCATGTCGATCACCTTGATCGTCGTCGCCGCGATAGCTGGCATGATACTGTTGGAGAAAAGATAAGGACGAGCCTTCTGACGCAGCTGAGCGACCACTTCCGCAGGACCCGATACGTAGCCACCCGAGGCACCCCCGAGAGCCTTGCCGAATGTACCCGTCGTGATATCACTCTTGCCAAAGAGACCACAATGCTCATGCGTACCGCGACCCGAGGCCCCGAGCACACCTGTAGCATGCGAATCGTCGAAGTGGACAATAGCACCGTACTGCTCCGCGAGCTCATGCACCTTGTCCAGCTGCACCACAATACCATCCATGGAGAAGACCCCGTCGGTAGAGATCAGAATCGTACGCGCACCCGCGGCCGTGGCTTCCTTGAGCTTCGCCTCAAGATCTGCCATATCATTGTTCGCGTAGCGATAGCGAGCTGCCTTGCAGAGGCGCACACCGTCGATGATAGAGGCATGATTCAGCGAGTCGGAGATGATGGCATCTTCCTTGTCCAGCAGCCCCTCAAAGAGACCGCCATTGGCATCATAGCAAGAGCCAAAGAGAATGGTGTCCTCCATGCCGAGGAAGGCACTGAGGCGCTCTTCGAGCTGGCGATGCAGGCTCTGCGTGCCGCAGATAAAGCGCACCGAGGCCATGCCGTAGCCCCAGCGATCAATGGCATCTTTGGCGGCTTGTTCTAGCTCGGGATGATTAGCAAGACCGAGGTAGTTGTTGGCACACATGTTGATAAGCTCCGTGCCGTCCTGAAGCGTGACGCTCGAGGATTGGGGGGTGGCGATGAAGCGTTCATTTTTGAAGAGACCAGTTGTTTGCAGCTGATCGAGATTAGCGATGAGACGTTGTTTGAATGCTGGGTTATACATAGCGAGTGGGGAGATGTGCTCTGCTCCCATCTTATAGAGGATAAGGCGAGCTGTCAATGAGATTTCTTCCATCGCTTGTCTGCATGCGAGCTGACCCGCTCTCAGGACTGGGAGCGCGAGCGAGAGCATCCTTTCTCCTAAGCAAAAAATGCGATCGTTATGCGAAAAACTGAATCATTCTAAAATAAGTAAAAGTTAGACGTAATACGCACGGAATAGATTGACAAGGGATGAATATTAAGTTAATTGTATAACAAATAATCCTAACTAATAGACTCTCCTCTCTCTCCCATGTCTACCGATACCCCACAGCCGCCGAAAACGATCTACCTGATCACCACCTATCGCTCTGACGTCGCTTTGCTGCAGAATGCAAAGCCTGTTATTAATCTTTATGATCAAGAAGAGTTTAGAACCTTTCTTCTCAAGCAGGAGTCAGTCCTCTCCTCCATGGCTGACGTGCTAAAAGATAATGAGGCATTCACGCAGTATAAAGAAAAAATAGAATTAGCCTCAATAAAGACATCGAGTATCGTAGAAACTCTTGTTGACTCTGCCATCGAGAGCTTCGATGAGAAGTATCAAAAAAAGCTGAATCGTGATTCGCTCATCAATTTATTTGGATCTATCCAACAAATAGGAGACACAGATGTCTACATCACGCATAATTGGTACAACAAGTTTCCCTTCAACTACGATACATACTCCACAAATACTGATCTAGATGTAAAAGAGAGCAAGCATGTGTTTTTGGGATTACTCTTTAGGTTCTTACGAAAGCATATTAGCGATAAGAATTGCATCATCAAGCTCTTTGCACATGATCTTGATATCTTTGATCGCCGCATGCGAGGTACTGTGGTGACGGAGCAATTATTATCATTTTCCCTCGTCAATATTGATAAAGAGGTCGATGAAGTCACAGGCTACGGAACCATCCGTAGCCTGCGCACCATGATCAAAGATGGCGATGTCTACGTATCTCAGCATGGGAATGCGTCTATGTTTTACAAGCATGTCTTGAGCCGAGCTTGTACTGAGAATTTGCATGACTTATTACGGTATTTTCTCGAAATTTCTGATCAGTTTGCGAAGTTTAGTCTAGAAAAGATCACGACAAGCATTAATGGTCAAAGGAAAGATCAACAGTACATACGCATCAGACTATTTTTCACAGGCAAAGGCAGCCCATCCACCAACAATGTACTGGATCTTGAGTTCCAATTTCTCGCGGTTTTAACACAAATAGTTAATTTTAACCATCACGCATGGAAAGTTAAGAAGCGCTTTATCCCTAGCAAATTCGAAAAGCTCATCGAAGACGTCGTTCTAGATCAGGTAGACGAACATGCAAATGAGCCAGAAGAGGTACAAAAACTGCGCCGCTTAACGCAAATGCCCATGTTCATTAGCTCGAATCGAAAGCTTGTCTCCAAGAAGGCTTCTGAGAGCTCACTCGTTGCAATTGACTCACGTGCTCGCTACCTTGATAGCAGCATCTGGATGCGCTATGTCCAACTAGACAATGAGCAATGCACTAAACTGGCTGATGATGCGCGAATCGAGCGCCATAATCAAACAAAGGAAGAGGAGATTGCAAAGCAGTTATTTCCCTCCGATTTTGCTATTTATCAAACGGCGAATGCTCACGAAGTGCGAGAATTTAACTCGCGACTCTGTTCGAACTCTCGCCTCATCAATTACCACACGGGGCAGGGAAAGAATATCACTCCTTTCCCCTTCTGCTCTGAGGAGCGTAATAGAGAAAAGGCTAATAAGCAATTCGCGAAATTTAAAGACAAAATTGCAAATAGAAGGCTTATCATGAGAGTGCTTCTCATTGATGACAAATCTACGATTAAGAAGCATTTAAAGCCGGGTAATATGAACAAAATAGACATCTTGGAATCTGTTTTGTCCCAAAAAGATGCTCAGGATGCAGAGCCTGGGTTCTATGTGATCACAGACACGAATAAGAAGGAAATCCGTGATGATATTACTGACCCTATCATCATTATCGAGCATGCCCACACCTTGACTGAAGCTAAGGATAAGCTAGCAACGCGCAAATTCGACATCATTTTCTTAGACTATTTGCTAGAATACAATAAGGAGTCAAAGAAAAAAGAAAAGAGCAGCTATACTACACAATTATTAGAAGAGATACTTGCAACGCATGACCCCAGTCTAGCGGGCATTCTACCAGATAGACATTCCTCGGAAGATAAGCTTCAAGAAGCAGTCGATCATCGAGGCCCTCTGAATAAATTCTGGTTTTTCTTCATATCGACTTTCTCTTCTGCTATTAGAGAAGGCATGAGAGTTAGCGATATGCATTACAGCGAAAAGCTGTGGCATGCGGAGCGCGGAGCCTGTCCTGCGATCACGCCTCAACTCTTTAGGAATAATTTTTACCATCTATTAAATACTCAGCTTAATGAGTTAACGGACATAGGGGGAGATTCTAATGAAAAAACCTTTAGTGTGATCGACTACTTGAGGGAAATTTTCCAAGCCTCAGATATCAGGGAAAAAGCGGTGAGGAATTTTAATGCGCTGCTACAGCTCAAATCTCATTATAAATCTCTTTTCAACGACTACTATTTTAAGAAAGAAGAGGAAAAGACTGATAACATCAATAATGAGAGGGATAACAATGGCTCATTGCTGGTGCGCTCCTTGTTCCCTGATTTGTCCTGTTATGGATTTGCTTTTTGGGAGCATTTACAGCATCTTATTTACCTTGTCGCCTACGGAAATCCCAGCCAGAGCAAGGTCATGTGGTATGAGTATATGAGCATTCAGCGTGTACTAAAAAAGGCAGAAAAGAAAATAGCAACGGTCGAAAAGAAAAAAGCAAACAAGAGCAAAAAGACTTTTGAATCTGTTTGCGTACTCATAGAGCGTCACCTCACGAAACTCATCTCTGAAAACAACTCATAAATGATGCCATGAATATAGGAATCCATTTCTCGCTCAACAAGCAATTCTCTCGACCAGAGCTAGGAATCAATATTTATAATTATCGGGCTTTCAGTAATAAGAAATATGACAAGATAGGAGCGGCTGACCATCTCAAATACCCGATTTATCTTAGTATTTCTCACAACGAGATTAGCTTCTATTTGAACATCTACAAAGAGAAGAATGGCTATCCTGAGCATAGCAACAGCCCTATCCTGACTCTCTCCTTAGCCTCGCAAACCGAAGACTGGGAAAACTTGACAAGCAACCTGCAAAACATATTTACTGAAACGATTGATCTGAACGGTGAAGATATCATCGAAAAAGAAACGGAGCAATCCGACTCCATCGCAAACCAGCAGACCTATTCTAAACTCAGCGTATTCGCTAACACGAAGACGAGAGAATCATCGAAGGGTGAGAAGTATATCCAAGTGCCACTCAAAAGGCTCTTTCTAGACTTTTTGTATGATGCTGAGCACTCGCAGGTCTTTCTCACCTCATGCGTCTTTAGTAGCATTTATGATAAGCTCAACGAGAATTTTCTTTTTCTCTCCATCAGAAATAAAGCGAAATACTACTACTACAGAGAGTCGCTTTATCACTACACCAAGAAGGGCTTTCCTTCGGATGATACGCCGCGGAAAAACCAGGTCCAACCCATCTCAAAGACAAAGAAAGCATTAGCCGTTGCAATTATAAAAGAGAAAATTTCGCCTATTGTTATACATCATGCTAAGGTGTTGACCAACAGAGGCGAGCTTGAAAACACAGAGAGAGAAAAAATCCTACAACTCTTTACCTACTACATCGACGCAGAGCACCGATGGGTGGAGACAATCACGAGGCATCGCGCGGAGAGCACCTTTAATTTCTCCAACGGATGGATGGGCATTTGTCGTGAAGAGATCTATCATGTCTATGAGCAAACAATCAATAAGGAGTCTTTTTTTGATCTCATCCCTCGCCGAACATCCAATTTATGGAAATATACATCAAGACTAACGCGTGAGAAATCTCCGACTTGGAAGGAGAAAGAGGCCGATAAAATTCGCGATGTGGCCAACCATGCCCTCCTCTGGCATCTCAATAAGTACCAACCTTCAGGCTTTTATAGAATAATAGCGGGTAATAACTCAAAGGACTTGAGCTTTCCTTACCTCTGCTTACTAATCCTCTATACTTGTTGCATAGTCGCTGCAAGTTATTGGGATGCTAGTCCGTCATGGATCATTAGGCTCGGATTCGCGATTCTAGTCTACCCCTTAGTCATATGGCTCCTATTTGCAGCGCACAATAGAGCAAAAAGGGTTTCATGGACGAATGCCTATTATCCGCGTCTTCTCGCGAGTATCATTGCCGCATGGATCCCCTTCTCGGTGGATTCGACACTCAATACAACTTTCTATGACAAGGAGAGTTCCTCTCTCTTTGCTATCCCTGCGCTCATTGCAACGCTCATTTTCCTCTACCATGAGATCACTAAGCGCAACCCCTATCTCAATGTGTTGCGCAAACTTTTCAGAACTGGCACTTTTAGCCTGATAGCCTTTTTTTATTCGAGTATTATAGGGATTTTTTCCATGTCTTTCTTCAATATCTCCTATATTGAGCACTCCTATGCATGCACAGAGAAATATCATGATTGCGCAGCGGTGAGCTCAGAGCAACAAGCCCATCAAAACAAGGCGCACTATCACGCGTACCCTGTCCAAAATGCTAAGCAAGATGATGAAAGTGCGCCTCAATACCATGTCTACCCTACAAGCGAGCTAGACTTTGATGCCCGCTATCAGTGCCTCGTCAATCATAATATCATCACCCCAATCCCTCCGACCTCAGCAAGCTTTATTGATGAGAAGCTAAAGAATATGCGCTTAACCCTCTTTAACAACATGCTCATCCCCTTTGCCATCTTTGCTATGTTCATTGGCGTGTGCTTGCAGTCTATCTTTGCAGAAAAGTCTATCGCTGAGCCGCTGTAGGCAGGGCCGTGCTTGGGGGGGGCTGTCGCCTTGCGTGATGCGTCCTCAGTGGGGGATGCAGCGACGCATCATTGATGTGGGGCTGCATCAGGCTCATGAGGTGGCGGGGATGCCCTCGCACGCCACGCCCCTGGGCGCGTAGCTGCTGCTCCATCGCCGCCTCGGCCTCGGCATGCTCACCGCCTCTGTGCTTGATGAGTAGCAGCAGCTCGCTAGGCAGCTCGCCTGCCGCCTGCTGCGCGAGGGCGAGATCGAGCTCATCGAGCGTGTACTGACCGCAGCTCTTCCAGAAGAGGGCGATGAAGAAGGCACTCTTGCGCACCTCGTCCTTGTAGTCCTCGTTCTTGTGACGGTGGTAGCGCACGGCGGCATCCATCTCTTCCCAGCGCATGGGGTAGAGAGCTACTCCCTCCGCACCGCGTCCATGCTCAGAGAGGTCAAAGATGAGCAGTGAGCTGGCATCGCGCTCGGGGCTGAGCTCGGCGGAGGAGGCGATAAAGATTTGCAGGCGCTTGTTGTTCATGACTTATCGAAGAGGATGACAAATAGAAGCTGCGCAGGTCAAGAGAAAAGCATTTTACATTGTAGTTTTGACGAGCTAGGATAAGAGCATTCAAGCCCGCCTTTCTCTGAGAAAGGCGGGCTTGATGATAAAAAAGTCTTGGATAAGCGAGCTCTTAGCGAATCGTCTTGACCGTGATCGCGCTCTTACCGATGCGGCTGCGGAGGTAGTGGAGCTTGGCGCGGCGTACCTTGCCACGAGTGACGATTTCGACCTTGGCGATCTTGGGGGTATGGATGGGGAAGGAACGCTCCACGCCGACTCCCGAGGAGATCTTACGGACGGTGAAAGCTTCGTTCACACCAGAGCCACGCTTGGCGATCACGATACCTTGGTAGATCTGTACGCGCTCTTTGCCACCTTCGATGACGCGGCAGTGTACCTTGACGGTGTCGCCTACGTTGAAGGGAGTTATATCGCTTTTCAGCTGCTCATCATTGATTTTGTCGAGAATGTTCATCTTATCTCCTTGTGTTCTTTATCTAAAAAATATACGACCTAAAAGCTCCCTTGGAGCACGTACGAGGTGCGATAGTCTACACGATCTTGATCCTCTTGGCAATGCAAATTTGTAAAAAAAACACTTTTTTGATATTCATAGGTCGCGAATCGTTTTGTTTTCAGCGAGATAGCTGCTACTTGGACTCTTTCGCGGCGGGGAAGTGCTGCTGCATCATGCGCTTGGCTGCGGGCAGGTGGGGACTATCGCCAAAGAGCTCAAAGACGCGCTCCAGCGAGAGACGCGCCGCCTCCTTCTGCTTGTTGAGCAGCTGGGCTTGCACCACGCAGAGAGCCGCGCGTATCCCGACGACGGGGTCGCTGGATTCGCGCACGATACGGGCAAAGAGCTCCGCAGCCTTTGCATAGTCGGCCTTGATCAGCGATTGGCACGCGCTCATCCCGAGATTCATCACGGCTGCTTGAGGCTTGCTTGCGTAGGGTCTATAGAGCGGATCGCCCATGACAATGCCCTGCCAGGAGAGGACAGGTGTCGCCATCCCCGCCGCCTCAGCCAGCGAGTAGCCAGCCAGCAGACGGGCATAAAAGACATCCAGATGCAGAGAGCCCGTGAGGAAGGGCTCCCAGACATTGCCCGCTGAGACATCCGCCCCCTTTGCCAGCAGCGCGCCGACCCAGCCCTCTGTGTGCGAGCGTACATTCGTCGCGCTGAAGGAATGCAGATGCACCGCCACCGCACCAGGCGCAAAGCGGAAGTGCCCTCCCCCCTGCTCCCCAAAAGGCCCCTGAGCACGCCCCTCATACCAGCCAAAATAGGCCACCGCTGGAGTCGGCAGCGGGTAATGCTCCACGAGTGCTGGGCGCAGTGCATCGAGAAAGACGGGCTGGCCCGCCTCACTCGCCATCGTAGCGATGCTGCGCAGCCAGGTATCCCCTGCGGGATAGGGACCGCCTAGATCGACAATAGTCCAGCCTACCAGCCCGCCGCTCTGCTCGACAGCATGAGGCTGCCTGATCATGCGTCGGCAGATCTCAGCACTGGGCGCATCAATGCGGGTGACAGGTAGCATGCGAAAGCCACTCATCGCAATGCCCTCCTCGCGGCGAAAGTAGGGATTGCGCAGCATCCCCTTAGTCGGGTACTCGCCCGCCCCGAGCAGCGCGAGCTCACTATCGACACTCGCGGCACTCGTCTGCTGCCAAGGCTCAGCCTTTGCCCCCTGCTTGGCGGGGCGCGCCGTGATGCGCAGGGGGAGATCGGGCATGAGCAGCATGGCATAGATAGGGTACACGCCCAGCTGCTTTGAGGCGGGGAATTGTAGACTCCTCGCGCGAGCCAGCTTCATCAAGGGGTCATAAATCTGGCTCACATAGACCTCGGTGCCAATATCACGCAGGGTAGGGGAGCTGTGTAGGGGCAGCATATTGCGCTCGGGAATACCCCGCGTACGCGCATAGAGCTGCGCACACTCGCGACTCAGAGGGGAGTCCGCGTTGTAAACCACCGCGACATGCTCAGCTCGAAGCGACTGAGCATGCCCCTGCGAGAGCAGCAGCATGAGCGCGACAAGGATAGAGTAAAAAGACTTCATACGCATTTATTCACATCAATTCATATAAAAGGATGCGCTCCTCCTCCGTATAGGGCAGCTTTCTCCACTGCGCATCCAAGCGAGCCGTCGTCCACGAGATCTCAGCCGCTATCCCAGACTGCCCCTTAATGGTGAATGCCCAGTCAAGCGAGCTCGTCCCCACACGCGCCACACGCGCAAGAATCATATAGCTCTCCCGAAAGCGCAGCGGCCGCTTATACTCCACCTGCACCTGCACACGCGGCACCGCCATGCGCTCCCTCATCATCGCGGTGAGCATCCCGCAGTCATCCATAGCCGCAGTCTCAGCGCACTCTGCATAGCGTAAAAAATTGCTAAAATGCACAATACCCGCTGCATCTGTCTCATAAAAAGCAACGCGCCCCTCATAGAGAAAGCCACCATCCGCATGATTCATCATGGTCATAAAATGAACTCTAGCTAATGAATAAAAACTATCGACTCATGGTCTGCGAACGCCAATCCCCGCTACGACGGCGGCGCATCTCATCAATACGGGCATTCCAGCCCTCCTCCTCCAGCTCGGCAATATTAATATGCTTGTCATCTGCCGCCATGCGCAAATAGAGCACTAGGCGACGCTTGCCATCCGAGAAGGTCAAAAAGCGGCGGCGACTCTGATGAATATCCTCAGACGAGCGACTCTCCAGCGCAGACTCATCACGCAAAGTCGCGCGCAGCCCAGCGTCCAGCTTATTGACACCCAGATAACGCTCTGCTTGAGCTAGCGTCATGCCCTCAAAGCGATCATTCTTGGTCAGCGGCTTGAGCACACGATAAGCCGCATAGAGCGCGGGCGTACTCAAGGTACCCTCCCGAGCCCCCTGCTCATACATACGCGCACGATCGCGCTGCTCAGCAAGGGCGGGCGAGCTCATCGCCAAAGGGTAGATGACAAACCACATCAGCACCAGAGCGAGCAAGGAGACAATCACATACAAGCGCGTACGCCTCTGTGCGACCATCTCACGCATCGCGCCGTAGAATCGCGCGATGAGCCCCTCATCAGCCTTGCCAAAGAGAAAGCTCGCCCGCACGCGCCCGCGCCTCGCCGCGATCTCATGCACCGTACGAGCCCTCTGCACATCGAGCTGCTGGAGATCCACCTCATTGCCCTCATAGCCAGCCATGGGACGTGAAAACAAATAGGCCAGCAGCCCGAGGCGAAACATCACGCTACACGCCACAAAAATCCCCGCATAGAACAGCCCCATAGACAGACGTCCATCCTCATAGCTCAACATAGGCCAGAGCAGCTCAGGATACCACACCTGCAGCAGCGGCCAGGCCACCACGGCGAGCAGCAGCGTCAGCCCCCAAGCCCAAAACCACACCGCATTCTTCCTCTCCCCCGCCAGACTCGCCGCATAGAGAGCCACGAGAGCCATCATCCAGACGGCATTGAGGGCAAAAAAGCCCCCTGCATCAAAGAGACCGGGCTCGGGCGCACCATACAAGGGAGCCGCCATAGCAGGGGCGAAGCTATGGGGATAAGACCAGGCGAGCAGGCAAAACATCGCGCACAGCGTGGCAAAGAAAATTCGGAGAAAAAACAACAACGATGTCATGCCATTCATTGTATGACTTTTCCCCCCAGCTGTCAAGCAAGCCTCTCCGAGCCCTGCCTATACAAAAAGACAGCGAGCATCCCGCAAGATGCTCGCCCTTCAACAATGCAAGCGACTACCTGCGCTTTGTATCCAGAATGCGTCACGTCATAGAATTCGCTCTATGAGTAGCCCTGTTCAAGGGCTGGTGTCCAGCCTAGATTTTGCTCGCCTTGATGCCGCACGTGGACTATTGATGTATCTAAAAAATATTTACAGCTGCTCCGAACTCATGCTAAAATCACTCGCACAACCAAATCATAGTGCGCCTCCTACCCGAACCCATCACGCACTCTATAGCTATGTTCCCCTCCATCATGTTTCGCACCATTCTGTCCTCGGCGATGCGCCTAGGTCTTGTTATGGTCGTTCTGGCTCTGATTCTAGCACTCATTGACTCACTCTTTCTCAACAGCTCTGACAAGCAGCTCTGCGACCAAAGCACACTCCCCGAAGGCGTGCTCTGCGTCGAGACTCTTCAGAGGGAATGGGAGAATCGCGTCGTCTGGATAGACACGCGCCACGACAATGACTACACGACCAATCACCTCATCTTCCCCGATAGGCGCATGTTTCGCATCCAGTCTGGGGTGAAGATGCAGGGGCAGCTCGATGCCGCCCTCACGCGCCTCATCGAGGCACAAGAGAAGAATGAGTGCATCCTCGTCTTTTGCAAAAAAGGATGTGACTCAGCAGACTACATCGCCCAAAAGCTACGCGAGACCGAGCTCATTGATGCGCCCATCTACGTCCTCTCTGACGGCTGGGATGCGCTGCTAGAGGCAGGCATCGCCAGCCAATAGGCATCTAGCCACGCACTCACGCCTCAAGCCCGAGTAGCGCGAGCCACTGCTCCTCGCGAAAGCCGGGGAAGCATCCGCGCGGCGTGACGAGCAAGGGACGCTTCACGAGCATGCCATCGCTGGCGAGCAGTGCTAGCTGCTCCTGCTCACTCAGGGAGCCTAGCTTCTTGGCAAGCCCGAGCTCGCGGTACTTCATCCCGCTCGTGTTGAAAAAGCGGCGCAAGGGCAGCCCACTAGCCCTCCACCACGTCTCTAGCTCTGGGGCACTCGCAGGCTCATCAACAATGGGTCGATTGAGGTAGGAAATCCCATGGCTATCCAGCCATTTTAGAGCCTTCTTGCAGGTGCTGCATGCAGCATACTGGAGGATGAGAATATCGGACATGACTCATGATAGCGAATACGCATAGCGTCTTTCAAGAAAAATTAGGAGTGCTTGTTTCACAATGTCATATAATCATCTTGCCAGTAGCACCTCATAGGTGTATGTTGTTGTTCTATGACCAAACTCCAAACCATATTCTCATGGGGGCTCTCTCTCGCGATGGGCTCAGTCGCATTAGGCGAAACCATCATCCCCCTTCCTCCCGCACAAAAAGAAGGCGGCATGCCCCTACTAGAAACCCTCAGCAAGCGCCGCACCGTACGCGCCATGGACAAGCAAAAGCCCCTCGACATGCAAATGCTGGGCAACCTGCTCTGGGCGGCCAATGGGCTCAGTGATGACAAGGGACACCGCACCGCCCCCACCGCCGCCAACAAGCTCGAATATGAGCTCTACGTCGCGACGGCATCAGGAGTCTACCACTACGACACCACCAAGCACGCTCTCAAGCTCGTGCTCGCAGGTGACGAGGGGCTCAAGCAGGCACGCTCCTTTGGCTCGACGGAGATCCTGCTCGTCGTGAACAAAAATAAGCAGAGCAACGAAGGGCTCTTCCACTGCGACTCAGGCTTTATAGGGCAGAATATCTACCTCTTCTGCACCGCCTTTGACCTCGGCACGGTGTATCGCGCCTCCTTCCCCAAAAAGAAGCTCAACGAGCTCATCCCCCTCCCCGAAGGCAGCGAGATCCTCTACACCCACTCCGTGGGCTATAAGGCTGCTCCCAAGCCCTAAGAGCATGATAGGGCTTTTAGCCTCCTAGATTTACCCCAAGCAGTCCTTCTCACTGTAGAAGGGCTGCTTGCTGTGTTATACAATGTAGATAAAGCCTAACATGTCTGATATGAGCCTCGGGAATACCCTTATTGACCTTGACAGAATCGAGCTTTGGGGCTAGTATGAATTCACCATTCATTTTCAACCCCTTCCATTACTACTAATTAACAAATATAATCAAATTATGACCCCAACAACCATTCCCTTCGCTGAGCTCAACGAGCTCGAAGAGCGCATCGCCCGCATCGGTGATCACTTTGCCATCAACGGTCAATTCCTCCATGGAGAAGAGCTCAACAGCGGTCACATCAACACCACCTACCGCGCCTGCTACCGCACTGAGGACGGCCACGAAGACTACTACATCCTCCAGCGCATCAACAGCTACGTCTTCCCCGATCCCATCCTCGTCATGAAGAATGTAGAGAAAGTCACCCGCCACATACGCTGGAAGACCATGCGCCGCATCTGCCCCACACGCGTCGGACAGCCCCTCACCCTCTACCCCGCACGCGGCGGGCGCAACTACATCGAGCTGCCCGAAGAAGGCGGACTCTGGCGCTGCTACAACAACATAGACGGCACCCACACTTACGATGTCGTAGAAAACACCCGCCAAGCCTACCAAGCAGGCTACGCCTTTGGAGCCTTCCAAGGTCTCATCTCGGATATGAACCCCGAAGACATTCGCGAGTGTATCGCCGACTTCCATAATACCCCCAAGCGTTATGAGGCACTGCTCGCCAGTGTCGAGCGCGACGCGGTAGGGCGCAAGGCAGACTGCCTCGCCGAGCTCGCCGCCCTCGCCGAGAATGCGAGCGAGTATAGCAAGCTCACCGAGCTCCAAGCCACAGGAGAGCTGCCCACGCGCATCACGCACAATGACACCAAGATCAACAACGTCATGCTCGATGCCGAGACCGACGAGGCGGTCTGCGTGATCGACCTAGACACCGTCATGCCGGGCCTTGCCCATTACGACTTTGGCGACATGGTGCGCACCGCGACATGCCGCGCCGAGGAGGACGAGGAGGATCTCAGCAAGGTCGTCATGGAGTTCTCCCTCTTTGAATCCCTCGCCGAGGGCTTCTTGGATGCGACACACTCCTTCCTCACGGAGAAGGAGGTCGAGCTGCTCGCCTTCTCAGGCTGGCTCATCACGTCAGAAATCGGCATACGCTTCCTCACCGACTACCTCGATGGGGACAAGTACTTCCGCTGCGACAAGCCCGATCACAACCTCATCCGCGCGCGCAACCAGATCGCGCTTGCCAAGAGCATTCGCGAAAACCTCCCCGAGATGCAGCGCTACATCAAGCGACTGATGAAATCGTACAAATAGGCAGCTCTGCTACGCAGATCTAGCAAGCAAAGCAACACAGCCTCCCCGCATGAGGCTGTGTTGTTTTGCTTGGCACGCCGACCCATGCTTGACAAGGGCTCATGCGCTGCGCTATCATGATCCTACATGAAGACATACAACATAGCCGTCCTCGCTGGTGACGGTATAGGACCCGAGGTCATGGAGCAAGCCCTCAAGGTGCTCGCCGCTGTCGAGGAGAAGTACAACTTTGCCACCGAGCTGCACTCCTGCTATGTAGGAGGAGCCGCCATCGACCACTGCGGCAAGGCTCTCCCTGATGAGACCCTGCAAGCCTGCGAGCAGGCCGACGCCATCCTCTTTGGCTCCGTAGGTGGGCCCAAGTGGGACAATCTCCCCGCCGCCGAACGCCCCGAGCGCGGAGCACTCCTCCCCCTGCGCAAGCACTTCTCCCTCTACGCGAATCTCCGCCCCGGCATCTGCATGGCCGAGCTCGTCGATGCCTCCCCTGTCAAGAATGAGCTCATCAAGGGTGGCTTTGACATCCTCTGCGTGCGCGAGCTCACGGGTGGCATGTACTTTGGCGAGCCCAAGTTCTACGGCGAGCGCGATGGCGAGATCATCGGCATCGACACGCTCATCTACCGCAAGAGCGAGGTGGAGCGCATCGCACATGTCGCCTTCCAAGCCGCGCAGGGACGCGACAAGCGCCTGTGCAGCGTGGACAAGGCCAATGTCCTCTCCTCCTCCATCATGTGGCGCGACACCATGGAAGAGATCGCCCCCCAATACCCCGACGTCGAGCTCACGCACATGTACGTGGACAATGCCGCCATGCAGCTCGTGCGCAATCCGCAGGCCTTTGACGTCATGGTGACAGAAAACACCTTTGGCGACATCCTCTCCGACGAGATGGCCATCATCTGCGGATCGCTCGGCATGCTCCCCAGCGCGTCGCTGAGTCAGGGCAAGACCGAGAAGAGCTTCTTTGGCATGTACGAGCCCTCGGGCGGCTCAGCCCCCGACATCGCCGGTCAAGGCATAGCCAACCCCATCGCCCAGATCCTCTCCCTCTCCATGATGCTGCGCTACTCCTGCATGGAGAGTGCCGCCGCCGATGCCATTGATGCCGCCGTGCGCCGCGTCATCGCCGCAGGCTACCGCACGGGAGACCTCGCACGCGGAGCGCAGGGCGAGATCCCCGTCGGCACAGCAGGCATGGGAGACGCCATCGTCAGCGCCATCCGGAGCTGATTGTCTCCTCATCATCCCACAAGGAGCAGGGGGTAGTAAAGCCCCCTCTCCCTCTCTACCATCACATGAAACATCTCCTCGCTCTCGCCCTCCTCCTCGCCGCCTTGAGCTCATGCAATCCGCTCAACCCCGCGCACTATTTTTCCCAACGCGCGGCGACGGGCTACCGCCTCAGCGACGAGCTACTAGCCCAGCGCGACACCATCATCTTGAGCGCTACATGGGATAGTTACCCCTATCCCCTCCCCAAAGGCTGGAGTCTCTCCAGTGGCTACCAACTCTACCCCTTGATCGAGCTCCCCAAGGCGCAACAAGACGACATCATCCAGCAGCTCAGCGAGCTCAGCCGTGAGTACAACAAGGAAATAGGCACCAAAGAGTTCATCCTCTGGCCCTATGAAGTCAATCGTACCTACATAGGAATCAGCATCAATAAAAACATCAACATCAGATTGGCGCAGAGAGTCACCATGAGCTCAGGAGAAATCTACAGCACCTACACGCGAGCCATCACCCCAGCCGAGGCGAGACTACGCGACACCCTCGTCACCTACCTCATGGCACGCGAAAGCAAAATTCAACGCGAAGAAGACTAAGCACCCCGTCACCTTTCAAATAAGAGTAGTTCGTCACAGCCTATGACTTGAGCAGGGGGGGCATGCAGCAACGCCAGCCAAAGTAATAGCTTCATTTTCGAGTCTACTCATCGCAGCGTGATTCAGACACTGTGGCAGAGGGCTTTGCCTCCGGAGTGCGCTCTTTTTCTTCCAAGGGGGCGCGTTGTTGCTTTGGGGCTTAGCGATGCGTATGGCCCCAGACCCGCGTTTAGCTGAGAGGAGGCAATAGCTGTCGCCTGCTAGGAGAAAAAACGCCTTGTCTTACGCTAGGCTACATGCTACAATCCATTCGTGACACGTGCCTTGATCAAGTCCAAATCGCGGGGATTCTTTTACCTCCTCCTCCTTCTCGGCGGTGGTGGGCTAGCCCTACTGCTCTGGCTACGCTCCGCCCCTGCAAGTCCTCCCCCCGAGCAAGTAGTAGCTCAAAAGCCTGCGCCTGTGCCGCGCACGATTTCTGCGAGTCTGCTCCACCTGAGTGCACAGCAGCTAGCCTCTCTACCCACCGTTGACGGCTTTCAATCCCCGCTGGGTACTGCTCAGGGGGGCTTTGTCTATGATGCTCAGCCCTTTGGTGCAGTCAATAGCAAGCGCGGAGGCATGCACACGGGGCAGGATCTCAATGGCATAGGCGGTGCGAATACCGATCTCGATCTGCCTGTCTACAGCGCGGCTCGCGGTATGGTCGTCTACAAGGGCACTCCCTCAGCCGCATGGGGACCTACGGTGGTCATTGCTCATCGTCTGCCCGATGGACGCGTGATGCAGACGCTCTACGCGCATCTCCACTGCGCTGTTGTCGGTGTCGGACAGCTGCTTGCTCGTGGTGAGGTGATAGGCTCAGTGGGTAGTGCCGAGGGGCAATACCTCGCGCATCTCCACTATGAATGCATCGAGTCACGCGCCATGGAGGCGGGGAAGCCGGGCTACCACCCCGCAGGCACGATGAATCGCATCGACCCTGTCGATCTCATGAGCCGCTACCCCGCGCCAGAGCACCCCGATGAGTTTGTCCAGCTGCGCCGCCTTTTTATCCAAGAGGCTCAAGCGAGCACTCCCAAGCAAGAGCCCTCCTTCCCCGAGGGCAGTATCCCTGTCAATCCCAATAATTTTCTCACTCCTTTACCATGAAATCAACCTGGATATCCACCCTACTTATCATTGCCATCACCGCCATGGGCGCTTATGTGGTCTACCGTTACCTGTCTGCCGATGACACGTCGCAGACTGATTCTCCTACGCCTGTTGTGACTCAGAAAGAAGGAGAGGTAGTAAAGCCCCCTACCTCGACTACCCCTCCCAAGGAAGCTGACCCTGCCACGGACAGGGAGGAGAAAAAGCCCTCTGTAGTAGAACAGGGTGATGATCAAGGCGAAAAGAAGCCCACGCCAGAGGAAGTAGTCCTGGACGAGAAGCCCCCTCTAGCCCTGCCTACACGATGGGCTCAGGACAAGAGGGGAGCCGCGCAATTGGCCGATCTGATGCTCAAGGGTGCTCAGCATAGCGATAAGAAAGCAGTCGTGGCTCAACTCACCAAGGCAGGTCTCATCACGGAGAGCAAGGTCGCCGAGGAGCTGCAGCTGGCACTGGATCAGCTCGATCTAGGCTATGATACCACCCCTCTCAAGCTTACGCAGGTGGGGACTTATATTGAGGATGTTACAGATATTCTTCGCTACAAGGTAGAAGATAGCGAGGGCAATGAGATGTACTTTGACCTCGTCAGTACGGGAGATGCTAGCAGACCTTGGGTGATCAAGCAGGTAAGTGCCGCCTCGAAGGGGACGCTCAAGGAGCCCACAGCTGCGCCTTCTATCCACGTCGTGGAGCAATTCGTACGCGCCGTCAGTCAGGGCAATATGCTGGCAGCCCGCGAGCTCATCTCGGGCAAGGGGGTCTCTGATGCCACCGTGGCAGGACTCTGCATGGTCTTTGCCGAGGGCGGCTACAAGCTGCGCGATAGTGCCGCTCTGCGTGCGAGCTTTGAGAATGAAGACCGCGCGGGCTACCTCGTCTACCTCCATGGGCAGCGCGCCCCGCAGAATGTCTTTGTGGGCATTGAGCTCGCCAAGCTGCCTGAGAAGGGCTGGTGTATTGATAAGGTGGGGATGGATTCGCTGCTAGAGGGCTATGAGCAGAGTGCAGGAGAAGAGGGCGGCCGCTACTTCCCCATCGTGAAGATCCCACAGGGGGGCGATTCGCTGGTGCTCTTCTTTGCCTTTGATGACTCGGCTCTCACGCCGCGCTCCCTGCGTCAGCTCAAGATCGTCGCCGAGCTGCTCAAGGAGAGCCAGCGCAAGCTTGATATCTCGGGACACACCGACGATGTGGGCTCGGAGAGATACAATAAGGAGCTCTCGCTCAAGCGTGCCTCCTCCGTCATGAAGGCTCTCATCGACTTTGGCGTCTCCCCCGGTCAGATCACGATGAAGGGTATGGGCAAGTCCCAGCCACGCCGTCACTACAGCAATGAGACGCTCAGCGAGCAGCAGCTCGAAGCGATGCGCGCCGAGAATCGCCGTGCAGAAATCTATCTCGACTTCCAATAATGCGCCCCACCTCTAGCTCGCACCCTGACTGGGAGGCCCTATCACGCCCTCCCAGCGATGCTGCTCGCCTCATGCCGCTCAAGCCGAGCTGCGACTACGCCGCTCTGCTCAATGAGGAGCAGTACGCGGCTGTGAGCACACAGGCGCGGCATGCGCTCATCATCGCGGGGGCGGGCAGTGGCAAGACGCGCACACTCACCTACCGCGTCTTATGGCTCTTGGATGCGGGGGTGCGGCCTTGGCATATCCTGCTGCTCACCTTCACGAACAAAGCCTCCAAGGAGATGCTTTCGCGCGTGCAGGAGCTCGCGGGCGAGGAGGCCAAGAAGGTCTGGGGAGGTACCTTTCACTCCATTGCCAATCGTATACTACGCCGCCATGCCTCCAGCCTCGGCTACGAGTCTGGCTTTAGCATCCTCGATGGCGATGATCAGACGGCTCTGATGAAGTCCATCGTCAAGAAGCATGCCCCCCAAGAGAGCGCGAGTGCGAAGAAGAAAAAGCTCTTCCCCAAGCCCGCCGTCATCCTCTCCCTCCACAGCCTCGCGGTCAACACAGGACGCCATTGGCACGATGTCCTCTACGATGAATACCCCCATCTGGACAGCTACATCGAGGAGCTAGAGCTTATCTATGATGCTTATGCGCAGCGCAAGCGTGAGGCGCATTCCATGGACTTTGATGACCTCTTGCTCAATGTCGTACGCCTTCTGGAGGAGCATGAGGAGCTGCGCGAGCACTATCAGGCACAGTTCACCCACCTCCTTGTCGATGAGTACCAAGACACGAATCGCGTGCAAGCGCAGATGATACGCCTGCTCGCGGGAGGGCAGCGTAGCAATCTCATGGTCGTGGGTGATGATGCCCAGAGCATTTACTCGTGGCGCGGGGCGGATGTGGAGCATATTTTTCGCTTTCAAGAAGAGTATCCCGATGCCGCGCTCTACAAGATAGAGACCAACTACCGCAGTGTACCCGACATCCTTGAGGTGTCCAATGCCGCTATCGCGCTCAACACGCGCCAATACGCCAAGGAGCTGCGCTCACACCGCCCCTCCGCGGGTTTCCTCCCTGCTGTCATCCCTGTGCCTGACAAGAAGATGGAGGCGGCCTTCGTCGCGCGTCGCATAGATGAGATCATAGGCGAGGGCGAGATCAAGGGGCGTGAGATAGCCGTGCTGTATCGTGCGCATTTTCATAGCATGGAGCTGCAAATGGAGCTCACCCGCCAGCGCATCCCCTTCCGCATCACCAGTGGGCTACGCTTCTTTGAGCAGGCGCATGTGAAAGACCTCGTCGCCTT
>CAYJJA010000004.1:0-4751 GCA_964370355.1 uncultured Akkermansia sp.
TTCTCGTCATTCTAAATAAGAGGAAGTCGAAAATCGCCTCGCGAGAAATTAGAAGTCCCCTTATGCTGTCATATAAATCTATGTAGAGATTCTTGATGAGCAGAGGAGTCATTTTTTACGTACTAGAGAGTATTTTACGCTTCACAGAAACTCTAGCAAAGGCTAGAATCATTCCATGCAAGATGAGGCTGGTTCGATTCGCATACGTGGTGCGCGTGAGCATAATTTGAAATCTATCGACGTGGATGTCCCGCTGCGTGGTATCACGGTAGTGACGGGTCCCAGCGGTAGTGGGAAGAGCTCGCTGGCGATGAGCACGCTGTATGCCGAGGGACAGAGGCGCTATGTGGAGACCTTCTCGCCCTATGTGCGCCAGTTCATGGATAGAATGAGCCGCCCCGATGTGGACGCGGTGGAGAATGTGCCGCCCGCCATCGCGCTGGGGCAGCGAAACTCGGTGAAGAATTCGCGCGCGACGGTGGGCACGATGACGGCTCTCAATGAGTACCTGAAGCTCATCTACGCGCGGCTCGCCGTGGGGCACGATGCGCAGGGGCGCGAGGTGCGCCCCGAGACGGCGCAGAGTGTGACCGAGAGGCTGTGCTCGGAGTCGGCAGGGGCTGATCTACTCGTGTGCTTTGAGATTGCGCAGGTGGGCAGCTTTGAGGAGATGCGTCAGGCTCTGGAGGCTCAGGGCTATCTGCGCGTGCTGCTGGGTGGCGCGGTGCAGCGTCTCGCGAGCCTGAGCGAGCAGGATATGCCCGAGGGCGCGTGGATGATCATTCACGATCGTGTGCGTGCGAATGAGGAGCAGCGCGCGCGCCTGATGGAGGCTATCGAGGTCGCCTTTGAGCATGGCGGGGATGTGGTGCAGATCGCTCTGCGTGATGGGGTAGGGGCTTGGAGTGAGCTGCGTAGCTACCGCTGTGATTGGTTCCCTCTGGAAGAGCCGCGCCCTGGGCTGTTCTCGGGCAACTCGCCGCTGGGTGCCTGCCCCGCCTGCAAGGGTTACGGCCGCGCGATCACCTATGATTACAAGCGCGGTATCATCCCCGAGAAGAGCCTCGCAGATGGGGCTCTCAAGCTGCTCAGCAGCCCGACGCTCTCCGAGTGCTACCGCGATTTGCTGCGTGCGAATCGCCGCGCCAAGGCGGTGCGTCTCAAGGTGGCGTGGCAGGACCTCCGCGAGGAGGAGCGAGACTGGGTGATGAAGGGCGACTCGGGCGACATGGATGTCTATGAGGCGGCCGATCGCGGGCTGTGGTACGGCATCGAGGGGATTTTCCGCGATATGGAGAAGCATTCTCACAAGATGAGTGTGCGTGTCTTTCTCGCCTACTACCGTGTCTACAGTGTGTGCCCCGACTGCCATGGGGGACGCTTGCGCCCTGAGGCTCTCGCCTTTACCATCGGGGGCAAGACCGTGCCCGACGTGCAGGCGATGCCCATGGACGAGCTGCTGGGCTGGATTGACGTGCATTTGCTCCGCGACTCGCGGGAGGATAGGTCGCTGCAGCAGGCTGTCGCTGAGTTCCGCAGCCGCGTGGTGTACCTCTGCGAGGTGGGCTTGGCTTATCTCTCGGCGAGCCGCTTGACGCGCTCTCTGTCGGGCGGCGAGATTGAGCGCGTGAGCCTTACGTCCTGCCTCGGGGCGTCGCTCACGGAGACGCTCTTTGTGCTCGATGAGCCGACTGTGGGGCTGCATGCTCGCGACACGCAGCGTCTCATTGGCGCGATGCGTCGCCTCTCGGATCGCGGCAATACGCTCGTGGTAGTCGAGCATGAGGAGGCTGTCATGCGCGCCGCCGATCATCTCATTGACTTAGGGCCTGCGAGTGGTGCAGCGGGTGGCGAGCTGGTATTCTCGGGTGATCCGCAGAAGATCACCAAGAGGGCAGCCGCGGGGCAGTCCCAGACCCTGCCCTTCCTCACGGGGAAGCGTCTCATCGCCATTCCTAAGCAGCGTCGCCGCTCTCAAAAAATGCTCTCCCTGCGCGGGCTGCGTTGCCACAATCTGCGCGACCTCGATGTCGATATCCCGCTGGGGGTTTACACCTGCCTCACAGGCGTCTCGGGTAGTGGGAAGAGCTCGCTGGCCTGCCAGATGCTCTTTGGTCACGTGCATCCCGAGAGTCTCGATGACGAGGCGGAGGGCAGCCTTCAGAGTATTTCAGGACTGGAGCATCTCGATGATGTGCTCCTCGTCGATCAGAGCCCCATCGTGCGCACGCCGCGCTCGACTCCGGCGGTGTATATGGGGGTCTTTGAGGATGTTCGCGCCCTCTTTGCCGCAGAGCCTGCGTCACAAGCACGTGGGCTGAAGGCGGGCTATTTCTCCTTTAACAGCGGCGATGGGCGATGCTCACGCTGCGCGGGGCTGGGGCAAGAGAAGGTAGAGATGCAGTTCCTCTCCGACATCTTTGTCCCCTGTGCACTCTGCCATGGGACACGCTACACGGAGCAGGCCCTCAGCATCAAGCTCTTTGACTACTCCATGGCCGAGCTGCTCGCGCTGGATATCAGGCAGGCGCAGGAGCTCTTTGCTGGCAAAGAAGGTGTGCGCGCGAGGCGCATTGCCCAACGTCTGGAGGTCCTGCTCGATGTAGGTCTGGGGCATCTCGGGCTGGGTCAGCCGCTCAACACCCTCTCGGGTGGGGAGAATCAACGCCTCAAGCTCGCGCAGCTGCTCGCCGAGGCGACCGAGGCGAAGTCCGTCGAGAAGAGCAAGAAGAAAAAGCTGCTCATCCTCGATGAGCCCGGTACGGGGCTGCACTTCTGCGACTTGGAGCAGCTGCTCGTCGTCTTCAATCGCCTCGTGGATCAGGGGCATAGCCTGCTCGTCATCGAGCACAACATGGAGCTCATCAAGTGCGCCGATTACGTCATTGACCTCGGTCCCGAGGGCGGGCGCGAGGGCGGCGAGCTCATCGCGCAGGGCACGCCCGAGGAGGTCGCTCAATGCCAGCGTGGCTACACCGCGCACTTCCTCGCCGAGGCTCTCCACATCAAGCGCACGACGCGCGCGCCCAAGCTCAAAAGCCAGCTCCCCGCCCAAGAGGACGCCACCCCGCACAGCATCTGTCTCCGCGGGGCGCGCCATCACCAGCTCAAGAATATTGATGTCGATATCCCGCATCATGAGATGACAGTCGTCACAGGACTCTCAGGCAGTGGGAAGAGCACACTTGCCTTTGACATCATCTTTGCCGAGGGGCAAAAGCGATTCATGGACGTGATGAGCCCCTACGCGAGGCAATTCACCGAGCAGATGGAGACGCCCGACATCGACCGCCTCACGGGGCTACCCCCCACCGTGGCCATCGAGCAGAATCGCTCGCGCGGCGGCAGCAAGTCCACCGTGGGCACGGTCACTGAGATCTGGCAATTCCTCCGCCTGCTCTATGCGAAGCTGGGCCAGTGCCACTGCCCGCGCTGCCGTGTCCCGCTGGGCAGGCAGTCGAGCGAGGAGATCTTTGCCCTCGTCCAAGAGGAGATAGGTCGCAAGCCCAGCTCGCTACTCATCGCCGCGCCCGTCGTGCGCAACCGCAAGGGGCACTACGCCGATCTCGCCCGCTGGGCGGAGAAGAAGAAATACCCCCTGATGCGCGCCGATGGTGTCCTCGTCGCCCCCTCCGACTTCGTCCCCCTCGACCGCTACGCGAACCACGATGTTGACATCGTCCTCGCCGAGATCTCGGTGAAGGCCTCGCGCATCACGCTCAATGGCAAGGAATGCGATTATCGCGCCCTGCACGACTGCGTCCAGCAGGCGCTGAGCATGGGAGAGGGCTTCCTACGCCTCATCAAGGGGGACACCGAGCAGCTGCTGAGCCTGCATCTGAGCTGCCCGCGCTGTAGCAGCAGCTACAGTGAGCCCGAGCCCGCGAGCTTCTCCTTCAACTCGCCTCGCGGCTGGTGCACGACCTGCATGGGGCATGGCCACATCAGCAGCGTCGCCCTCAAGGAGGAAGACAAGCTCTCTGAGCTCGAAAAAGAGCTGCGCTACGACCGCGACCACGAGAAGGCCGCCTCAAAGCAGGAGAGCCACGAGCTCTGCCCCGACTGCCAAGGCGCACGCCTCAATCCCTTCGCCCTCGCCGTCACGCTCTTCGACGCGCCCATCTCCTCGCTGGGCTCACTCAGCGCGACTCAGGCCGCCACGCACATCGGCGCATGGGGCTTTGAGGGGCGCGACGAGCTCATCGCACGTAATGTCCTCGCAGAGATCACCCAGCGACTCCACTTCCTCGACCGCGTCGGGCTGGGCTACCTCACGCTCGACCGCTCCGCCACCACGCTGTCGGGGGGAGAAACCCAGCGCATACGCCTCGCCGCCCAGCTAGGCTCCGAGCTGCGTGGCGTGCTCTACGTACTCGACGAGCCCACGATCGGTCTGCATCCGAGGGACAATCAACGCCTGCTCAGCACGCTCGCCGAGCTCAAGCAGCGCGGCAACACCCTGCTCGTCGTCGAGCATGACATCGACACGATGAAGCAGGCCGACCACATCATCGACCTAGGACCGGGGGCGGGCATCCACGGGGGCGAGATTATCGCACAGGGAGACTTCGCGACCCTCTCCGCCCTGCCCGAATCCAAAACAGGACTCGAACTCGCGCGCCACCTCAAGCACCCCACCTGCGCCCCCTACCTCCCCATGAAGGGAGTCGATTATCTCGAACTCACCGACTGCACCCTGCACAATCTCAAAAAGGTGCATGTGAAGATCCCCCGCGCTCGCTTCACCGCCA
>CAYJJA010000004.1:4761-20051 GCA_964370355.1 uncultured Akkermansia sp.
ACCGCCATCACTGGCCCTTCGGGAGCGGGCAAGACCTCGCTCATCACCGGCAGCCTCGCGCCCGCCGTCCGCGCCGAGCTCGGCGGCAAGCTAGCCGACTCGGAGAACAAGCACTGGGGACGCGGCAAGGGGCTGGACAGCATACGCGCCCTCTATCAGGTCGATCAGAGCCCTATTGGCAAGACACCGCGCTCGACGCCAGCCACCTACATTGGTATCTTTGATGAGATTCGAAAGCTCTTTGCGCAGAGCAACGACGCGCGGAGGCTGGGCTTTGACGCGGGGCGTTTTTCCTTCAATACGAAGGCGGGGCACTGCGAGACCTGCAAGGGAACGGGCATGGAGAAGCAGGAGATGGACTTCCTCCCCCCGTGCAGTGTGCCCTGCGAGACCTGCCGAGGCGCGCGCTACAACTCGCGCACCCTGCAAGTACGCTACAAGGGCAAGAGCATCGCCGACGTGCTCGCCATGAGCATGGAGGAGGCCGCGGAGTTCTTCGCCGCACAGGCGCGACTCGCGGAGCCGCTGCGCCTGCTCTGCGAGACAGGGCTAGGCTATCTCAGCCTCGGGCAGGCGAGCAACACCCTTTCGGGCGGCGAGGCGCAGCGTATCAAGCTCGTCGCCGAGCTCATCAAGGGACGACGTGCCGCGCTCAATGCGATCAAAAAGGGCAAGGCTCTCCCGCAGGATCTCTACCTCATCGAGGAGCCCACCATTGGGCTGCATCCCCATGATGTGAATCTGCTCATCGGGGTGCTGCGCCGCCTCGTGGAGATGGGCAACACCGTGGTGGTCATCGAGCATAATTTACAGCTCATCGCCGAGGCGGATTACATCATCGACATGGGCCCCGAGGCGGGCGAGCAGGGAGGCGAGATCGTCGCGCAAGGGACGGTGAAGCAGCTCGCGCGCAGCAAGAAGAGCGCGACCGCGCCCTTCCTCCGCGAGGAGCTCAAATGAGATAATAGACCCAAAAAATAGCGAAGAAGCCAATACCCAGAATGGCGATAAGCCTAAAGTAGGAGCGAACCCCTTGCCAATAGCCGCAGATTTTCAGAGTAAAGCCACTCAGCAAGAGCAGGGCCAGAGAGCCGAACAAAGCCCCGCTATAATAGGGATGGCTCAGCATGCGCTTAATCGCCTCGAAGCCCTCGCTGGGCGGCGGCGCATCGGGCCCTAAGCCATCGCGGAGCAAATAGACAATGGGGGAGACATTGATAGCACCCATGAAGATGATCATGGCGAGGACGAAAATCGTACTCAGGGCGAAAACGAACAGTTGTTGGAAGAGCTTCTTCATCTGCTTTTATGACAAGCCAAACAAACTCCCGTTCAAAAAAACGTCTCATCGCCTGCGACACGCTGAATCTCGTTTAGCTGCGAAAATTAGAGAACGATGCTACTTTTTGCCTTGGCATGCCTAACAAAAAATAGTAAACTTGATGAAATAACTCCCAAGTTTTAATCACATGCGACTACGTCTCACCCAATCCCTCTTCAAATCCCTCCTGCTCGCCCTCAGCCTCCTTGCCGCCCCCTGCACCGTCATGGCGGGGCATATGTATGATGATCTCGGCTTTGATCTCTACCGCAATCTCGCGGAGAATAGAGGCAGCTTTGAAGCGGGAGCTACCAATGTCGAGGTCTACGACAAGCACGGCAATGTCGTAGGCACCATCCCCGTTGTCCCCGATTTTGGGGCGATGATCCCCTCGCATGGTGGTTTGGCGGGCGGTCAGAGCTGGGTGATTGACTGTGTGCATGCGGGCAGCCCTGGAGACTTCACCTTTGGCACACGCCAAGGGGCTGGTGGCACGCCTGTGCTTGAGTCCTACCGCACCATTTATGGGGTCAATGCTGGGGCTTATAATGTGCTTGATCTCGCTGTCCACCGTCTCAGCAAGGTCGTGACCGATGTGGTGCACTGGGAGTACACGACAGACCCCCAATACACCAGCAGCAGCTCCGCGCTCCAGTCCTTGAAGGACGCGGATGTCTGGCGCATCGGTGGCGGCTCGCATATCACCTACAATGACGACGGCTCTGTAGCGGAGTACCACCAGTACGGTCAGGCAACGGCAGGCACGATCACGCCCAATAGCTATCAGACGGAGACGAATACCGTTGACAATGGTCGCGGTGAGTCGATCAAGGTCACCTCCAGTCGCCTCCTCGGCGTCCCCCTCGCCCATGTGGATCGTGATGAAAACATCGTCCCCAACAATGGGAATAGCGGCGATAGCGGCACCTCGGTTATCTTCTACAATAAAGAGACCAAGAGCTTCCAATTCATTGGGGTGCATACCGCCTCCACGCAGTCGAAGGATGCCTTTAGCACCCCTTATATGGATTACTCCCACGAGTTCTTTGACCACGTGATCAATGGCTCGGCAAAGCTGCTCGACACACGCGAGACTTCTTGGAGCGTGACGGGCGCGGATGCCAGCGGTGTGGTGACTCTGACGGGCTCTCTGGGGGGCAAGAGCACCATTCAGGCTCTGGCTCAGGGCAAGCGCGGCGACACGAGTACGGTGGGTGATCTGGCAGATAATCAGGAGATGTGGGATTCTCTGGACTGGGTGCTCGCCAATGGGAATACGACGCTTGAGTTCACAGGAGATGTGAATACAGGCGCGGGGACGATGCAGTTCATCCGAGCTCTGGGCGCGAGTAGCAGCGATCCCTCGAAGTACACGCTCAGCTCCACGGAGAGCCATGTGAATCTCCAGACGGCGGGCTACATCATCGAGGAGCATGTGGAGGTGACATCCACATTAACAGGTCGTCAGGGCGATGAGTGGCGTATTGTCGGTGAGAATGCGCGCCTCAATGATGCCAATGAGTATGAGATCTACGGAGGCGTCTTTAAGCTTGAGGGCGAGGGGAACAATGCGGTGGATCTCAATCTAGGCGTGGGGGTCACGGTGTTCTTGAGTCGCGAGGATGGCTACGCTGCCAACAATGTACAGATCAATACCGCCTCGACGGTCATCCTCAGTGATGACAAGCAGATCAACGGTAATGTCGAGTTTGGCGTCTCGGGTGGTACGCTGAATCTCAATGGCAATGACTACGCGCGCACGAGTGCGAATCTCTATGTCTTTGACAAGGATGCGCGTATTGTCAATTTTGCAGCGGATGGTAGCAATACTTTCTCCTACACGAAGAACTCCTTAGACGCGGTTCACGAGATCAAGGCTGCCTTTTATGATGGCGCGAGCACGATGGCAGGGAGCACGAGCGTGATGAATCTGAGCTTTGAGGCCACGGCTGGGAGCAATAAGAATATTCATCTGAGTAATCATATTCGCATAGCTGGTGACATGACTGTCACGAATGCGGATATGCTCCTCTCGGGCTACCAGCTTGAGCTCGCCAATCCCGACATGCATGTGACCAACTCCAACTACCGCCCCGCCCTCGACCCCAATGGCTGGGTGGGTGTGACCATGCAGATGAGCGACATCAAGGTGAGCTCTGCCTCCTCGCTGACGCTCGGGCGGCAGGTGAGTGTGGTGAGCGATACGCTGACGGTGGATAGCTCATCGAGCCTTGTTGCTGAGGCGCATTCGAGCTACAGCGGGCAGATGACGGTGGCGGGTGAGGCGCGTTTTGAGCAGGACTCTTCTATCTCGGGAAAGGTCATCATGCAGACGGGCTCCACTCTGAACATTGCTGGCGGTGATCACACGATGGATCTGACCATAGACAAGGGAGCTAGTGCCACACTGGCAGGCAAGACGAGCATCACGGGCTCCGTGAACAATGCGGGGACGATGACGCTCTCCGACCAGCTCGCTTTCTCCGAGACGATCAGCAATTTGGGGACGATCAGCTTTGATGACAACACCTTGCTGGATATCTCTCAGCTCATCGGTGATGGCTCCGCGTCGAGCTACAAGATCTTCTCCGGCGGATTGGCCTACAATTTTACAAGCTTGAATAGCAACAATATCATCGGTAAGGGGACAGAGGAGTACCTCTGGAGCTTCCAGAGTGATGGCTCGCTGGTCAAGACGGAGGTGTCGCGTGAGCGCTGGATTGACACAGGAGCGGATTTTGACGTGAGCTCCAAGACGCTCAGCTCCGGTGATTCTGTAAAAGTAATCCGAAATGATGCCTCCCTGATGCTGCATGAGTCCATGAGTGTGGGACGCTTCTTTGTCGATGGGGTCAAGGCGACTCTGGATAGCAATGGCTACCAGCTCGACGTGGAGCGAGTGCTCATCTCCTCGGGAGGTACTTTGGAGCTCCTCGGTGATGCGATCTCGGCGGATACGCGCTTCATGCAGCTCAATGGTGCGACGGATACGACGGTCATTCTCGATATGGAGAAGGGGAGCATCTCTGATAAGGGCTGGCTGGATGTCTACACGGGGCATGTGCGTCTACGCAATGGTACTTTTGTGCAGGGAGACAAGGATTATCACTATGAGAGCTTGTACCTTGAGGAGAGCGGTATCTTTGCCCTCCAGGGCGTGGATAGGGTCGAGACGGCCTTCCTCGGCGATGGTATTGTGCGCGCGGATGGGGTAGCAAGTGTGACTTTCTCCCAGCTGGCAGATTTCACAGGTCATCTGGAGACGGATGCGTCGAGTATTGTGATCGAGGGACGCTCCCAAGCGCAGGTCGCGCTCGCCTCGGGAGACACGCTCACGCTCGCCCATGAGGCGCACTCGTCGGGTGCGATCACGGGGACGGGCAAGGTCTTTGTACAGGAGGATCATACAGCCCAGCTCGGCGGTATCGAGTCCTTCCAAGGCAGCCTCGATGTGGATGGTCATCTCAAGCTGAGTGGGGCTGCAGATCTCAGCAGCATTGATCTGACCGAGGGGGCTACTCTCGAGCTGCTCGATGGAGTCGAGATCAGCGCGAGCAGCGCGACTCGCTGGACGACACGCTACAATGTGCTGCTCGGTGAGGGTGCGCATCTCAACGAGAGCTCCACGCAGCTCATGCTCAATGGCGGTGAGGTGCACCTAGGTGGGAGCGGGACTTATTCTGTCAAGGGTCTGACTCTGTCGAGAGGGAATAGTGCGGGCAGCTTCTACGTCGATGATGACGCGACCTTGCACATCTTGGGCACGTCCACGACAGGGGGGCTTGAGGGGATGGCTTCCTTCCAGCTCTCCGCGACCAATCATAGAAATTTCCTCCATATCTCAGGGACGCTGATCTCGGAGGCTGCACTGGTCGATCAGGATGGTCGCGCCGAAATCACGGTGCACGAGGGCGGCACACTGGAGCTCAAGCAAGGTGGTACCTATATCAGGGAGAGCGCAATGGCTCCCTCCACGATCACGGTGAATGATCAGGGCACACTTCTCCTCGGCAATCAGAGTGATAAGACGGACTACGGCAGTCTGCTCTCCGTCACGATGGCTGATGGCTCTCGCATCGGGGGCTCTGGGACGGGCGATGTGACGATCTACCACACGCTCAAGGTCGCTCAGGCAGGTGCGGAGGTGCACTTCCTCACGCAGCAGGGGCAGACGCTCACGATGGCGAGTAGCCTTGCGGATCTTCATGCGAATGTCGAGGGGGAAGGTCGCCTCCAAGTTCTCGATGTAGGAGCGGCGAAGAACTTTAGCGTCTCGGCCGCGGAGCTCCAATTTGAGCAAAGTGCTGTCGCGCTCGATAGACTCGCCGTGCAGTCTCAGGTCTCTCTCATGGCGAGCACGAGTGCGTCGAGCCTGACAACAGAGCTCCTAGAGATTTCCCATCAAGCAGCCTCCCTGCAAGTCGATAGAACGATCAGCCAGCTGCATCTAGGCGTAGCGTCCAATACGATCACCCTAGGCAATAAGGGCAATATGCGCATCAGCGCGACGACATCGAGCCCTGCCACCTTGAATCGCAGCCAGATCAGCAATGCCCATGTGGAGAATGCCTCACTCAGCGATCTGCGCTTGGTGACTCTTTCGAGCTCGCAATTCTCCCATAGCGATATCAGCAAGTCTGCACTGACTGTTGCGAAGGGAGAGAGCCAGATTCATGAGTCTCATATTGATGCCTACTCAAGCTTTGAGCTCGCTGATGGTGCTTCATTACTCTTTGAAGAAACGCACTTTGACGGCTGGAATAGCGCGACGATCATCGCGGGAAGAGATTTCTCAACCAAGTTGAAGGATGCGGTCACGCTGAAGAACTCGAGCCTCACGGTACTCCCCTCCAGCTCTTATAGCCTCACGGAGCATACGGTCTACGGTATTCAGGGGCTTGATGAGCTCACGAGTGAGGCGACCATTGAGGGATTGCTCTATCTGGATGTGGTCGGGATGGATCTTGAGACGATGATGGAGAATGGGGAGACCTTTAGCTTTGATTTCGCAGACTTGGATTTCGATGAGAATGCCGCGCTGCTCAATCAGCTCGCGCTGCGCAGCAATGGCTACACGCTCGCGCTGAGCTCGGGTGTGCAGTTGAGTGGCAGTGAGGTTGCTTACAATGTCATTCCAGAGCCTAGCACGGCTACGCTGGGGCTGCTCGCACTGGCGGGCTTGCTCGCGCGTCGCCGCCGTCGCTAGGATTGACTCGGAATATAAAAGAGCCCTTTCACCGAAAGGGCTCTTTTAGAAATTTCACACAAGCTCCTGCGTGCTCATCATTCTGCTGCACTCTCGCGCTGGATGAGCGCGTCTATCTTGGGATCTCGTCCCATGAAGTCGCGGTACTGCTGTGCGGGATCACGGCTTGCGCCACGCGCGAAGATCTTCTCGCGGAAGGCGCGTCCGAGTGGGGCATGGAGCAGCCCCTCTTGCTTGAAGCACGTGAAGGCATCCGCTGCGAGCAGGGCGGTGCGGTCGTAGCTGTAGTACATGCCCGCGTAGGCCGAGTGAAAGATGTGGTTGAGTGTGTTTTGCGTATAGGGGCTCGTCTGCGCGAGAGGGGGCTTCCCTTGGGCGAGGATGGTCGCGCAGACCGCGTCGCGGTCCTTTCCTAAGAAGAGCTCTTTGTACTGGTGGTGCATGGCGAGATCGAGCTTGGCGATAGAGAGTTGTAGCATCTGCTGCCAGATGTCTTTTCCGTCGCGTGAGGCGAGTAGCTTTTTCACATCCTCTAGGGGCATGATCTCGCCTGTCTGATGATGCTTGGTGAGGCTTTGGAAGATTCTTGCATCCTTGCCCCAGTACTCCATGAGCTGGCTGGGGAGCTCGACATAATCCATCATTGACCCGCAGTTCTGATGTGCCTTGAGCTCCACATCCCCAAGCGTCATCTGCATCACATGCGCCAGCTCGTGGAGCAGCGAGATGACGTTGCTGGGATAGAGGACGTAGTCAGAGTCGAGCTTCTCAGGGGAGAAATTGCACTGCACGAGCGAGAGATGCGCTACGCGCTTGGGGGATGATTGTCCCGTGCGTATGCGCGTTGCCCACGCGCCGCTCCTCTTGCCCTGACGTGCAAAAAGATCGAGGTAGAAGGAGCCTAGGTGCTCGCCCGACTCGGCATCATGTATGGTGTAGGCTCGCACATCGGGATGCCAGAGCTCGACCTCGCCCTTCTCTGTGGCGATGCGTACGCCAAAGAGTGTTTCATAGATAGCGAAGACGCCTTGGAGTACATGGCCGAGGCTGAGATAGCCGTAGCTGCTCACAGAGCGAGTCTTTTTCTGCTGGGCTAGGTAGCGGCCTTGGAAAAATAGCTTGTCCCATGCCTGAATCTCCGTGGTAGGAGTCCTGCGCAGCTCCGAGACGAAGGCGAGGAATTTCTTCTGCTCCTCCTCCCACTGTGGGAGGCGGGCACGGTAGAGCTCATTGACAAAGGCTACGGCTTTATCCCCTGTATCGAGCATGGCTGACTCTGCCACCACATCGGCATAGCTCTCATAGCCGAGTAGCTCGGCTTGCTCTTGGCGCAGGCGCAGGATCTCATCAATGATGGGTCCGTTGTCATAAGGGGGGCGACTGGCGACCTCGTTGAGCTTCTCCCAGACGAGGCGGCGGGTGGACTCCACGTAGCAGTAGTGAAGCAATGACCATAGCTCTTGGGAATCCAGCGAGAAGCTCCAGCCCGACTCCTGTTTCTGCTCCGCTATCCAGCCGCGATCCATCCCGAGGAGCTGCCACGCGTGATGGAGCTCGACGCGCCCTTCGCGCTGGGAGTCGATGATATTGCGACTGTACTGCTCCGTGAGCTGAGCGAGGCGTGCGGTGATCGCGTTGAAGCGCGCTTTGCGCTCCGCCGAGAGCTGCCCACCGAGACGCTTGTAGACGAGTAGTATGTCGCGTATGTATTTACGTCTTCCCTCCGAGAGCTGCGCCACCCACGGTTGCTGTGCGGCAAGCTGGAGCTTGTCCCAGACCTGCTTTTGCTCAGATACCCACATCATATGAACCGTCGAGATCTGCGCGATCTGATTGAAGCAATCCCGCACCTCTTGCCCATCCCTCACCATCGTGAGCGCAAAGGTGAGCTGCGCGAGATCCGCGAAACGATGATCATGTGACTCGAGCAGGCCAAAGGTATTCTCAAAGCTCATCTCCTGCTCGCGGAGATCGGCTATAGGGGCAAAGCGAGCTTTGGCCGCGAGAGCCTCACGCCTTGCATCTGCCACGAGGCGCACGAGGTCGATCTCCGACCAGCGCGGGTAAAAGCTATCGCGTGCCAGCACAGGCTGCTGTAGCGACTGCGCGGAGACAAGCGACTCACCTTTTCCCAGCACCGTAAAGCTCAAGCTGGCAAGGAGCGTCATCACCATACATGCATTTCTCATAAGGATCTAGACTAGCAAAAAATACCTTGCGCCGCAATAACAAAGACATGTGATAATTCTTCTTGCCATAGAGGCAATGATTAACGTACAATCTCCTCATGCCACACACTCCTAGGATCGACCTGTGTCGCTCCCTCCTTCTACTCCTGCCGCTGCTCGCCAGCTGCACACCCGTCACCAAGCTCATCACCTTCACCACCAATCCCACGGGTGCTGAGATCATCGTCAATGGGAAAAAACTCCCCGATGCAAGCCCTGCCAGCGCGAAGGTCAACCAGCAGCACGACCTCTCCGTCGTCGCCATCAAAGAGGGCTACGAGCTGAGCTCCACCACCGTCCCCACCACCACGAGCCGCTGGCGTGCGTGGCTCTGGACGCGCCATGATCCCGATACGCGCTACCTCGATGTCGATGAAGTATCGCTACGCCTGAAGCCCATCCCCAAGCTCGAAGAGCAACCCAAGCCCGCACTACCCATAGACCTCCCCCCCTTCGACCCCAGTGTGAAAATCCCCCTCTTTAGCCCCGATGAGAACGTGCAGTTGATCAAAAAAGAAGAGTAGAAATCCCAAAATTACCCAAAGTTGTAATTTTCTACTAAATTAAGCTTGCATCTTTGCGCAAAATGTATATTCTTCTACGCACGACCCGTCACATACGGTGAAGGGGTCTACACATCAAACACTACAAGCATCCAGCAACATGGCACGACTTTTCGGTACAGAGATACCCAATGAGAAGCGCATCGAGGCCTCCCTCTGCTATCTGTATGGCATTGGACCTTCGACAGCGAAGAAGGTGCTTGAGCAGGCCGGTGTCTCCCCTGACCTCCGTACAGGCACACTCTCCGACGCTCAACTCACCAAGATCGTACAAGCAATCACGAGCAACAGCATCCTCATCGAGGGTGACCTTCGTCGTGAAAAGCAGCTCGCCCTCAAGCGTCTGACAAGCATCAACTGCGTACGTGGCTACCGCCATCGCCGCGGTCTCCCCGTCCGTGGACAACGCACTCGCACCAACGCTCGCACCCGCAAGGGCAAGAAGAAGACGGTGGGCGCGAAGAAGTAAGCTAAGAGCAATAGATAATATAACACAACGTCACAAGTCGAACCATGTCTGAAGAAATCATCAAAGAAGAAATCACCGAGACGCCCGCTCCTGTTGCTCCTGAGACTACAGTCGTAGAAACTCCCAGCACACCAGCTGAAACACCGGCTCCCGCTGAGCCCAAAAAGCCCGAAGCCCGCCGCGACATCTTCGCCGAGCTCGGTCTTGCTGAAGACGAGGACAAGATCAAGATCCTCAAGGCCAAGGGTAGCAAGAACGTCACCACAGGTGTCGTCCACATCTCCTCCACATTCAACAACACCGTCGTAAGCGTCACCGACCTCAAGGGCAATGTCATCGCCTGGTCCTCCGCGGGCAAGCTCAACTTCAAGGGCAGCCGCAAGAGCACCGCTTATGCAGGTCAAGTCGTCTGCCAAGACGCCTGCCGTCAAGCCATGGGTCACGGACTCAAGGAAGTAGAAGTACGCGTCAAAGGCCCAGGCTCTGGTCGTGAGTCCGCTGTGCGTGCCGTCCAAACCGTAGGACTGGAAGTCACCGCCATCGTTGACGTCACCCCCATTCCTCACAATGGCTGCCGCCCTCCCAAGGCTCGTCACGCCTAATAGCCCTTAACTCCCAACATATTTTTTAGAAAAATCACAATATTATGGCTCGTTATACAGGTCCTACCGCAAAGATTAGCCGCCGCTTCGGAGTAGAGCTCTTTGGTGCTAGCAAGGCATTTGCCCGCCGCCCCTTCCCCCCCGGTCAACACGGCATCCGCGCAGGTCGCAAAAAGAAGTCTGACTACGGCGTGATGCTTGCAGAAAAGCAAAAGCTGCGCTTTATGTACGGTGTCCTCGAAGGACAATTCCGCAAGTACTATGAAGAAGCTAGCCGTCGTCGTGGCGTCACAGGTGACATCCTCCTCCAGCTCCTTGAGCTGCGCTTGGACAATGTGATCTATCGCCTCAACTTTGCCAACACACGCGCAGCTGCTCGTCAGTTCGTCTCACACGGTCACGTCACTGTGAATGGCAAGAAGGTCAACGTCGCCTCCTACAGCTGCAAGCCTGGGGATACCATCGTCGTTGCCAGCAAGGCACGCTCCCAAGCTCTTGCCAACCGCTTCTTGGAAATCAACGCCTCCGCCGTCACCCCCGACTGGCTTGAGGCTGACAGCTCCAAGCTCCAAGGCAAGGTCAGCCGCATCCCCACGGTGGAAGAGATCGCTCCCATCGTCAACGTGCAGCTCATCGTGGAATTGTACTCCCGCTAAAGGATACTCCACAGCATTTTCAATCTCACCTCCGAGCCTCAAAAGCTCGGGGGTTTTTTTGTGTCCATCCTACGTGAGCAAAAAATCACCATAATTCTAAGAGTTATCATTATTTTGCGCAATAATAATTAAGAGTTGACAGATCACAAGTGCTCATGTAGAATGCTGTCCATATGAAAAAACGTCTCCGTAAAAAGTATCGTGTTGGTGAATTCCGTGAGCTTAGCTTTAGTTTTTCATTCGAGTATAAGGGAGATGTGAATTCAGATGCCTGTGGAGAATTCCTTAATGAACTTGTCAACAACTGCATCGCCTCACAGGGGCTCGATTGCGACGGCTACATGACAGCCGAAGGCTGCCGCCTTGTACTCTCGGCTGCCAATCCCCGTGATACGAACGATGCCCACCGCGCAGCCGTCAAGGCTTGGTTGGATGGGCGTGATGATATTGAAGTCAGCGAGTTCACCGAGTTGGAAGACCTCTGGTATTCAAACTCACTATGAGGAGATCTCCTCAATTTCTCTCATCCCACATATAAACGAAGAAAGGGGAGAGCATATCACGCAGCGTGTGATAGCTCTACCCCAGATCCGCAAGGATCATATCCCCCCTACACTGAAACGACCATATGACTCAAAAACCAGAACAAGCAGACGTAGTGAAAGGGCTCAAAGGAATCGTCGCCAATGAAACCGCCCTCAGCGACGTACGCGGAGAGGAAGGACGATTGCTCTACTGCGGCTACGAGATCGAAGACCTCGTTGACCTTTGCTCCTACACAGAAGTAATCTATCTCTTGCTCAACAAGAGACTGCCCAATCGCGACGAGCTCGACAACCTAGAGCGCCGTCTGCGCAACGACCGTGACCTCCCCGAGCCCATACTCGACTTCTTCAAGTCCGCGACGAAGGAAGCACGCCCCATGAGTGCCCTGCGCACCGCCGTCTCCATGCTTGGCATGTACGACGACCGCACCAAAGACCCCAGCCAAGTCAAAGAGATTGGCATCAGCCTCATTGCAAAGATTCCTGTGATGGCGGCCTACTACTACCGCATCTGTCAGGGACTAGATTTGCCCCCTATTCGTACCGACCTTGATGAGGCTGCGCATTTCCTCTGGCTGCTCAAGGGAGTAGAGCCCGATGAGAAGGAAGCCCACATCCTCGATGTCGCCTACATCCTGCATGCAGATCATGGGATGAATGCCTCCACCTTCTCCGCACGTGTCACCACCTCGACGCTCTCCGATATCTACTCAGCCATCACGGCTGCCATCGGTACGCTCAAAGGCCCGCTGCACGGCGGTGCGAATGAAGCGGTCATCGACATGCTCACAGAGATAGGTGAGGAAGAGAATGTCGAGGCCTACATCAACGACAAGCTCGCTCGCCGCGAGAAGATCTTTGGTATGGGGCATCGCGTCTACCGCACGCTCGACCCACGTGCTCCGCAGCTGCGCCGCATCGCTATACGCCTCTCCCACAGCATAGGTGAGCCCAAGTGGATACGCATGAGCGATATGATCGCCAAGATGATGCGAGCGAGGAAGAACCTCAACGCCAATGTGGACTTCTATTCCGCGACGGTTTACTACAGTCTAGGCATCCCCACAAATCTCTTCACACCCATCTTTGCCATCGCTCGCACGTCGGGTTGGGTGGCTCAGATCTTGGAGCAGCTTGAGGACAATGCACTCTTCCGCCCTCTTTCCTGCTATGTAGGACCTGACGAGCCCCTGCTCGTACCCGTTATAGACATGCGCTAAGGATCATTTTTTTATGTTTTTTCAATGCGAGATTTCATGTCGAAATCTCGTGTTTTTTCTTCTCAGAAGGTCATGAATTTGCGTGAAGACAACTTATGTTCTTTTCATAGCAGCTCTTTCATGCTAGACTAATCTAGTCAAATTAACACTTGGCATAAAACAACATGGAAAACACCGCATCAAACTATTACTACGTCCCCACCGTCATCGAAAAAACGAACAGTGGCGAGCGTGCCTACGATATCTACTCGCGCCTTTTGCTCGACCGCGTGATCTTTATCGGTACAGAGATAGATGACACGGTAGCCAATTCCGTCATCGCCCAGCTACTCTTCCTGCAAATGTCCGACCCCAAGAAGGACATCCATATTTATATCAATTCACCTGGTGGCTCTGTGACAGCAGGGCTTGCGATCTATGATACGATGCAGTTCCTCAACTGTGATATCAATACCTACTGCATAGGCATAGCTGCCTCCATGGCGTCCGTGCTCCTCGCCGCTGGCACCAAGGGGAAGCGCTTCTGCCTGCCCAACTCTCATGTGATGATACACCAGGTGCGCGGTGGAGCGAGCGGTACAGCCGCTGATGTCGAGCGCACGATCAACTTCATGTTTAGCCTAGACAAGAGACTCACAGCCATACTCTCTAAACACACGGGTAAATCCGAGACTACGGTCAAGCAAGATCAAGATAGAGACAACTACATGAGTGCAGAAGAGTCTCTAGCCTATGGTCTCATTGATCGCATTCTCACCCATAAAGAAGAAAGAAAGTCCTAATCATGGCCTCAAAAAGCCGCCTGTGCTCCCTCTGCGGGGGCGAAGAAAATGATGGTCGCCCCATGCTCAGCGTCGAAGGCACACACATGTGCTATCAATGCGTAGAGGGGATGACCTACAAGATGCTATCCAGTGAGATAGGGGAGGTCGCCGCAGAGCGACTCCTTGCCCTCATCCGTGGCACCCACCCCGAAATACTCCCCCAGCAAGAAAGTGATGATACACCCCTTGCGGTAGAGAGCAAAAGCTTGGGTGAGCTGCCGACCCCTGCTGAGCTGCATGCCCAGCTTGACCGCTACGTCATCGGTCAAGAGCATGCCAAGAAGACGCTCTGCGTTGCCGTCTACAACCACTACATGCGTCTACGTCAGAGTAAAGACGAGGACGCAGAGATCGAGAAGAGCAACATCCTGCTCGCCGGCTCAACTGGCTCGGGCAAGACCCTGCTCGCAAAGACGCTTGCGCGTATCCTTGATGTACCCTTTTGCATCGCTGATGCCACCACACTCACCGAGGCTGGCTATGTAGGTGAAGATGTCGAAAACATCGTCCTACGCCTCCTCCAAGCGGCCGATATGAATGTATCCAAAGCCGAGCGCGGCATCATCTACATCGACGAAATCGACAAGATAGGACGCAAGACACAAAATGTCAGCATCACGCGCGATGTCTCTGGCGAGGGCGTGCAGCAAGCACTGCTCAAGATCATCGAGGGGACAGAGTGCAACATCCCGCCCAAGGGCGGACGCAAGCATCCCAACGAGCAGTACATCACCGTCAACACGGATCGCATCCTCTTCATCTGTGGTGGCGCCTTCGTCGGTCTTGAGAACATCATCCGCAAGCGACTAGGTGCCTCCATCATCGGTTTTGGCTCTGTAGAAGAAGACCGCAACCGCAAGGAATACACCGAGGCAGAGGTGCTCGCCAACAGCATCCCCGAGGATCTCTTCCAGTTCGGCATGATCCCCGAGCTCATCGGACGTCTCCCCATCTTTGCCGCCCTCACACGCCTGAATGAAGATCAGCTTGTCACCCTGCTCACCGAGCCCCGCAACGCGCTGGTAAAGCAGTATACCAAGCTGCTCAAGATGAGTGACACGGAGCTGCGCGTTGAGCCCGAGGCTCTACGCCGCATGGCTGAGCTCGCCATCGAGCGTGGTACAGGTGCGCGTGCGCTGCGCGGTATCTTCGAGCGTCTCATGCTCGAGGTCATGTACGCGGTGCCCAGTGAGAAGGATATTCGCACGGTAGTCATCACCCCAGACTGCGTGATGGGTAAGGAGCCCGCCACCCTTATACGAGGAGAGAAGATCGTCGCAACACCCCCCCCTCGCCGCGGTCGCCCAGGGCGTCCCCGCAAGTCACCAGCAGAATCTTAATCCCCCACCCACAGCAGCATGCTCATCCTAGCTATTGAGTCCAGCTGTGACGAGACCGCCATCGCACTCCTTGAGCGAGTCGATGGCGGCTCTGTACCCAGCCTCCTGAGCTCCGTCATCTCCACGCAGATCCCCATCCACCGTCTCTATGGAGGAGTCATCCCCGAGCTCGCCTCGCGCAACCACTCGGCAGCTCTGCGCGGTGTACTTCAAGAAGCCCTAGCCAAGGCGGAGCGCGACATCGCGCAGGTCGATGCCTTCGCGGGCAATGCATTACCGGGCCGCGGCGCGGCACGCCGCCGCGGCCCGCTGGCTG
>CAYJJA010000004.1:20061-25873 GCA_964370355.1 uncultured Akkermansia sp.
CTTGCACTGGCAGCGGAGAAGCCCTACCACGCCATCAACCACATGGAGGGGCATCTCCTCTCGCCCTTCATCTCTGACCCGCGCGGAGTCATCCCGCACATTGGGCTCGTGGTGTCGGGAGGGCACACGCTGCTCATCCACGTCAAGGGACTCGATGACTACGAGCTACTCGGTCGCAGCCTCGACGATGCAGCGGGCGAGGCCTTTGACAAGGCAGCCAAAATGCTCAATCTCCCCTACCCGGGCGGCCCCGAGATAGACAGACTCGCGCGGCAAGGAGACCCGACGCGCTACCCCATGCCTCGCCCCATGATGCATGAGCCCCACCACAACTTCTCCTTCTCTGGGCTCAAGACCGCGCTACTCTACACGCTCCCCAAGCTGATCGCGAGTGGTGACCCGCGCGACCTCGATGAGGGGACACTGGCAGATCTCTGCGCCAGCGTGCAGCAAGCCATCATTGATGTGCTCATCCACAAGACGCTGCGAGCCCTCAAGGAGAGCAAGATCAAGACCCTCGCTATCTCAGGTGGCGTCTCTTGCAACCGCGCCCTGCGCGAGCAGATGACGCAGGCTTGCCTGCGTGCAGGCGTCGAGCTCATCCTTGCCGCCCCCGAGCACAGCACGGACAATGCGGCGATGATCGCCTTCACCGCCCTTCTCAAGGCAGAGCAGGGACAGAGCTCCCCGCTGAGTACTCCCATTGATCCCAATATGAAGCTGGGAAGCAAACAGCTAGAAATCAGAAAAGGCTTCTAGCCTAGCAGAGGATGACAGCAAATAGAGCTCGTGTGCGGATGACAACTCCACGAGCCCTCTAACTCGCCAGAATTTACTCAGAGAGCTCTGAGTGGGGTGTATGAGGCAGCGGCAGGAGCTTTCTTGTGTCGAGATCCAGATGGTAAATCAGCCTCCCTACGCCATCACGGATGGAGAATGTCTGATCGTTCTTGGCATAGTAGCAGATCCAAGTCGGATTTGTGAACATACTATCGCTATAGTGCCCGATGACACGCATAGCATAGGAGTCCTCCTTGCTTGGGTGGTCGATGTACTCAAGAATCACCACCAAGGGGACGTAAGCTCCACTGCCAATATCGGCGCGTATGAGGCAGTAGCGTCCATCAGCAAAATCAAGCTTGGTGGCGTACTCAGCAAGATCCGATGCGTTAAAAATTCCCCACCGAGGCATGATCATCATGAGAGCAAGGGCACACTCGTACCTATCCTCCTCAGAATCAAATCGCTCAGTGGGTCGCAGCTCTGTTTGTGAGTCGAGCAGGGAGTCATGCGGAGGCTCAGGCAGTAGCTGGCTCAGGCAGATCTCACCTCGCGCATCTTTGATGACAAGCTTGCGATTGCTGAGTGTGTAGCACAGCTTGCTCCCCACCGACTCGATAGATCGCACGAGATCGACAAGGCGCAATCTCTTCCCCTCGAGGCGGCAGATCAAGCATACCGTCATCGCTGGCCTTCCCTGCCCGCGCTCGATGCTCATCTCGATTAGGCTATAGCCGTCATTCAAAATACGCGCCTGCCGAGCCTGAGCTACAAGGGAATCAAGCTGCGCAACGCTCCGAAATACACGAATATCCTCGGCGAGGAAGCGCAGAAGCTCTTTCTGTTCAGAATGATCAAGTGCTTGCTTGATCACGAAGTCGCCCTCCGCATGAGCAGATAGTACGAGAGCAGGGATGAGAAAAAAATGTTTCATTATCCCCATGTTAGAAAACTCCGCTCGCAGGGTCAAGTGCATACTCTGTATGCGGCGACAAAAATCATGGGGAGCTCTCTAGCATCTCATAATGAAAAGATACAGAGGCGAATGCTGCCTCACAGCTACTTGCACGCGCACTGAGAACTCCCCACTCTTCTTCGTCGTTTATCAACTCTCTACTTCAATTGCAGCTGGATGTATCCTGCCTGCGTGTAGGCGCCATTCGGCACGACGCGCATGTAGAAGGCTTTGAGCCCTGCTTCATTCCCCGATTGATGGGGCATTTGATCGTGCCGTAGGACAAGGCTGACGCCTGCGCGGGCTTCACGTGCAGCTTGTGATGCCTTAGCGATTTCTCCGATGAGGGGATTGCCCGTATTGCCCATCGCGACAAGGTTAGGGCTGATCACCAAGGAAAGATCGACCACAAAATCCACGATATCGTAGGAAATCAAGCCCTTGATATTCTTATCTGTATCGGATGGCTTCAGGACCAAGGGAGGCATGTAGTCGTACACCTTGTTCATCGCGGGAATGAAGGAGAGCAGCGACTGGGTGACGCTCCCCTGATCCTTGATGCCAGCAAAGGCGACCCCCTTATCATCATCCTTGGGCATATAATAGCCAGCACTCCCAGCATACTGCGAGGCGAGCCCTATCAGCGAGTCAAGGAAGGCGGTGAGCTGCTCGGAGGACTCACAGAGAGGCTCTAGCGCGTGGATCGCCAGCACGCCTTGCTTGATCTCCTCCATGCTCATGGCAAAAGGAGGATGCAGCTCCATGGTGCTGCTCTCCATCGCAAGAAAGGTATCGGGGCTATCCATGAGCTCATCGAGCACGGGCACTGAGGGCTTCAAGAGATAGTTCTCGCTGTTCGTGTAGGTCTGGAAGTTCAGATTCCCATCAAACCAACCCTCGATGCTCGCGAAGCCCGTCGCCTTGCTGTTGAGCCCCTCCATGCTCTTGACAAACTTAGCTATAAAATCCGCCACCGCATTGATCTTATCGGCACGATTGGGGTAGGTCGCCGCCAGCTTTCTGAGCTCGGTGGCATAGATCTCTCCTCCCTTGAAATAGAGTGAGAGGTTTGCAACGCTCTCGATGAGAGCTTCACTGGCGATGGCTTCAAAGAAATGCCCCTTGCGCACGGTGATGGGGCGATTGTGCGCCTCTTTGGGGTGGGTGTCCTCGTAGGACTTTGTAGCGGCTAGTGCGCTGATATTCTCAGGGTCGTCTGTGAGCATGATAGCGAGCGTGTTCTTGTCCTTGCGCCCCACGGCTATAAAGCCCCCCTTAGGAGCGAGATACTGGAGCATATTCAAGTAAGAGTCCCCCGCATCGCCCTTGATCTCCCATACATCGTAACCATCCCACTGCCCATGAGGAGGTGTTGCGAGCTTGAGCAAGCGCGGGACGAGCGAGAGGGGCGGCATCTTGCCATCTTGGAATTTCAGCAGCAGCACACACTGGGGCATCTTCATCCCCTGCTGCTGCTCGATAGCGTAGCTCGACAGCGAGGCGAGGGTGTGCATAAGGGCCTGCTGCATGACTGGTAAGGCTGAGATATGGCTCGGCTCCTCATTCGCGGCGATCGCAAAGCCCAGAAAAGGTACAAATCTTGCTATGCTCGCAGCATCACCTTCAGCGATGGCAAAGCTCGCCTGCTCAATACCCCATGCCGAGGCTGCCGCGGCATTGAGCGATTTCCCCCAGCGCGTGGACGAGAAGGCTTGGAGGAAGGCGGGAATATCGGTGATCTCGACGAGCAAGTCCGTCTTGAAGGGGATATAAGCCGATGTGGGATAGAGCGTCGCACGAGTCGTCTCAACGAGCTGATCGGCTGCAGGCTCTTGGGTCATCGCCTTGAGGATCTCGGAGGGTTTTTCCGTGGCCTGTAGGGTCAGGGGGCACAGAGACAGTGCTAAAGCAAAAAGTGAATTCTTTATCTTCATATACAATAGTGAGATTATCCTGAGCCTATCATGCGAAGCTGCATCCTACAAGCACAAAACACACTCGACTCTTGACATGCTCTAGATAAGGGGCTATGCTGACACAAATAGAAGATGAACCCTCTTAAATTATGCTTTAAAGTAGCCCGTCGCCTCTACTTTCGCAAGCTCTTTCTCACGCACATTCCCTCGTCAGGTGTCGCGTGGAATGCCGATGCGAGCCCAAGGCTGCTCCGTGACTATGTCGCCAGTGATGAGCCCTACATGATTGCGCGATTCGGCTTTATTGAGCTCGAATGCATCGCGTGGTATCTTGCCCATCGCGATGGCTTTAAGCCATGGGACTACATTCGAGGTCGAGCCGATTTTGCCAATTGGAGCAAGCAGTCCATCCAGTATTTGTGCATCAATGCGGGATTCTTTCCGCAGGATCTGAGCTTGGCAGAGCGATTCTGTGAGCTGATGCTCGACTGCGCCAAGGAGGTGGATGTACTAGGCTCATGGCTCAATTATGAGATGCTCGCCTACCCTCACGACGAGGTGAAGCGCGTGAGTCTCTCCAATCTTGAGCCCTTTGACGACTCAGGCAATCCGTGGAGTCGCCATCTGGCAGGAAAAAAGGTGCTTGTCGTGCATCCCTTTGCCTCAACGATAGAGTCACAGTATCACAATAAACGCGAGCTGATCTTTGACAACAAGGAGGTACTCCCGCTATTTGAGCTTCAGACAATCAAAGCCGTCCAAAGCATGGGCGGAGTCGCCCCCGCAGGCATGGAGACATGGTTTGACGCGCTCGATCACATGAAGGCGCAGATTGATGCCTGTGACTATGATGTCTGCCTCATCGGCTGCGGAGCGTATGGATTCCCCCTTGCCGCACATGTAAAGAGGCAGGGTAAGCAGGCTATTCACATGGGAGGTGCTCTTCAGCTGCTCTTTGGCATCAAAGGCAAGCGATGGGTTACGCAGTATGGAATGGGTGAAAATAATCCCTATCTGAAGCTCTTTAACGAGCACTGGGTCTATCCCGACAAGGCCGAGAAACCCGCGGTAGCCAGCCTCGTCGAGGACGCCTGCTACTGGTAAAGAGACTGCCTCTGTCACGGTTCTCCTCTCGTAGTTGAGCGGAACAAAAACGCAGCAAAAAAACCAAGCTCCCTAGGAAGCTTGGTTTTTCTGTGTGTTGTGTTTGAACTTATGTACCTGAGTAGAAGGGTCTCTTAGAGATTGAGTCCATCGGCAGGGAAGAGCTCAGGTGTGCCTGTGCCCGAGGTGGGGGCATCGCCTGTACCAGCATCACGCTGACGAATGGGTGCACCCGATGGGGTGATGGTCTCTGCGGTGACGAAGATCACGAGGTTCTTGCGTACGTGGGATTCTACATTGCTGGTGAAGAGTGCACCGATGAGAGGCAGGTCACCAAGGATGGGGACGCGGTCTTCGACCTTCTGCACGTTGTCTTCGATCAGACCACCGATGGCGATCGTGTGACCATCAGCCACCGTGGGGTTGGTGTTGATGTAGCGACGGCTGAAGATGGGCATGTCGATGCGGTTTTCCGTGATGAGAACGTTCTGGATATCGCTTTCGTTGGCTACAGCAGATGTGATGGGAGAGCCGTAGTTGATGAAGCCGTCGAAGTCTACGACGCGAATCTCAAAGCGGTCGAACTTGATGACGCTAGGATCTTGCTCATCAGCCGATACCTTGAATCGGAATGTGATACCGACGTCTTCAACATTCCAGTCAGAGGGAGTACTAGGAGTCGCGATGGGGAAGCTACCACCACCTGTGCTGTAGTTACCACCGCCACCGCCGTCTTGGAGATCGGGCTCGGTGTACTCGACGGGGTAGAAGAAGCGGCGGACAACCTCGATCTTGGCTGCACCTTCGTCCGCTGTGGTGTCTGCTGCACGCTCGTGAGGCTCGGGTGTGAATTGGAGCTCTTCGCTACGTGCTACCAGTGTAGGAGCGGACATGACGTCAACGCCCTTCTTCTGCGAGAGACCACGCATGATCATCTGGAAGGAGCCTGAGTCAAAGATACCTGTCAGCGCCATGATACCAGGTGCGGGTGTACCTGCCCTTGCACTGTGTGTGGAGCCTACTTCGAGGAGATTGTTGAGCACGCTACCCGAGGTCG
>CAYJJA010000004.1:25883-27179 GCA_964370355.1 uncultured Akkermansia sp.
CGCACCTGTACCAGAGCGCAGACCACCTGTAACAAGTCCTTGCGTAACGGTACTCGTCGAGCTCGAGCCTGTGCTACTGACAGGCCATGAGCCATTGCCACTATAATTATTCGCATAGGCAGTGCCACCACTCGTGACAAAGTCACCATAGGTACGAGAGGGTGCGGAGTTCGTACCATTGACACCACCGAGGTAGGCCTCACCCGAGTTGGACACGGAGAAGGGATTGATGACCCAGTCAAAGCCAAGCTCTTCTTCGTTGGTCTGGGTGATTTCAACGAACTTTGCCTGCACCTTGTACATCTTGTTGGGGTTGCTGGCGTGGTAGGAGTGGATTGCTTCTGCAACAAATGCCAGATTCTCGGGCGTATTGGTCACGGTGAGTGTGCCTGTTGCCTTGGAGTAGCTTGCCTTGGCACCAGGTCCAAAGGTGACAGCATGCTGTGTTTCGAGTGATTTTTGCGCATCAATGCGCTTGCCACGAGAAGCTCCACCTTCGTCGCCGAAATCATCACCGCTATCATCACCACCACCTTCTTCAGATTCAAAGAAGCCAGCGCCGACGGTGTAGCGGTGCGTGTCCATGGTCTGGTTGCCACCCTTTTGGTTGAGAATGATAGCGTGGTCGTCGATGCGGTAGGAGCAGTTTGACTGATCGCAGATGAGGTCGAGCAGGTAGCGGCCATTCACGCCTGTGACATTGATCATGCGGATGCGAGGCTCAGTGACAGTCTGCACGACGGGGGCGGGGGCAGCACTCTCGGTGTCATCGCCTTCTTCGCCATCGCCTTCTTCATCATCGCTGGGTGCGGGAGCTGCTTCGATAGGAGCTGCAACGGGGGGTTCGTAAACAAAGTTCAGGTTGAGACCTTGCTTGCGAGCTTCGGCGCGGAGAGTTTCCAGAGCCTCATCGAGGGGAGTGTCATCAAAAACAACTTGGGAGATACGCAGGGCATCGAGTGCCTCATTGGTGCGGATCTGAGATTCTGTTTGGACATTGGCTTGCTGACCTGGAGTAAAGGCAACATCGGGGGCAGTTGACGAGGCGTGTACTTCCCAAGCCTTGTCTACCTCGGCAAGAGCCTGTGTGCGGTAGGAATCGTGGGCGACGCGGTAGTACTGCGAGCGGCGCTCATTGACAGCAATCTGACCGCGACGCGCTGCTGCATTGTAGGGGTCAATCTCGATGACGCGCTTGAAGGTCTTGTTGGCCTCATCATACTTGCCCAGATCGTAGTAGCCATAAGCGAGGGTGAGGAGTCGGTTCACCTCTTCGACATCCTTCACATGTTCTGG
>CAYJJA010000004.1:27189-28012 GCA_964370355.1 uncultured Akkermansia sp.
GGGGTGAGTGCAGGGTTGTTGCGAATAGGATCGTTGAGACGCTGGAGCTCAAGGCGAGCACGCTTGTTGTTGGGCTGACGGGTCAGCACGTCAAGTAAGAGCTGCTCAGCATCATCATAGCGACCTACCTTGGCATATTCCATAGCTGTCGCGATGGAGGCATCGCTAATGCTATCAATGATGAATTGCTGCTGCTTGGCGGTGGCTGGTGCTTTGGGGAGGAGATCCCACGCTTCACGGTATTGCTCCAATGCTCGTGCAAACTTGCCCTTGCGATAGGACTGGCGCGCTTCTTCTACGATGCGCCAAGCCTCGCGCGCCTGTTCTTGACGACGGGCTGATTCTCCAGACATGGATTCTGAGTCATAGTAGTAAGCAGTGTTGGAGTAACCCGTTTCGCCAGCTTGTGCGATGGGGCTTGCCGCTGCGATGGCGAGCAGAGCTACGATCTTGTTGGTTTTGATGAGAGGTACGCGGTTCATGGTAATGTTATATTTATGACATGATTGAGGTGTTTTGTAAAGGCTACAATTCACAAATGGGTAAAATTTATCTTAGGGCTGGGGGGATTCTGCTGCTTTGGGGATGTTGACAGTAGCTGGTGCACCCTCGGCTTGGATGTTGACTGAGCCATCACCATCAATGCTTTGAACGGTGAATTTCGTCTCGTCGTGCCCAGGGATGGTGAAGGGGAGTGCGGTATCGACCGTCACTGTGCCTGCCGGCGTGCCCAGTGCAGATCCTGCGAGGACGGTAAGGCTGACCATCTTGTCTTGGATGTGTCGTCCCTTGCGTTCGTTCTCCGGGATTTGCTTATCACTCG
>CAYJJA010000004.1:28022-49810 GCA_964370355.1 uncultured Akkermansia sp.
AAGAAATCCCCGCTGCCTTCGGGCTTTTTGGTGTCGCGTATATGCGCGGTGAACTCCTCAGTCTCACCAGTCGAGGACTTGAAGGGCTTTTTCTCAAAGCCCACGAGGATGAATCGCTGCGCATCAGACTTGCTCACACCGAATTTCTCACCCACCTTCACGTCATAGCTAGCCGTCTCACGGCTATCGTTGGGATTCTTGTAGATGCGTATCTTGATTGTCTCAGGGGCTGCATCAGCATAGGTGAGCGAGAGGGGGAGGATGATATAGGCGTTTGTCTCGGTGACTGTACCCGCCACTAGCTTGGGTCTTTCTGTCGCACCTATAAGGGCTGGGTAGGAGGTCTTGTCAGCGGGCTTTGTCTGATTCATATACTCCTCGTGGTTGCTAAAGCCATCGCCATCGGAGTCAATGTCTAGAGCATCTGCGCGTGTAAAAGCGGCACTAAGCCCCGAGTCGATGAACCACTTGTTGGGTACTTCTCCATGCACATTGGGAGCACTGCTATCGAGGATATCAATGACGGTGTTCACCTTTTGACTCTGAATGCCGACTTGCCACAGCTCCGGCGAGAAAAAGAAGTGCGTTTGGCGCTGCTTGCCCTCTGGGCTAGGAGGCGAGAGGTGATCGGTGAGGGTGCGACCTGCACTCATATAGTCTTTGATCTCACTGGGGACGGCGGTGAGCTCCTTGAGCTCGATGTCTCCACGAGCGACGCTCGTATCGACCTTTATTGTTTCGTGACCCATCTTAATGTAGCTTGCCGCTCCAATGCCTAGGAGACCGAGGATGACACCCGTAGTGAGAGCTTTGCGACTGAGGTCTGATTGTTCTGCCATATAGGTAAATATTTTGCTAGGGGTGAATATTTGTTATTTGTTGTTGAAGTAGAGGACCTCCAGATTCAAATGCACGTGTACCGTCTCCGTAGGCAGACCTGTCATGGGACGAGCCACACTATTGGGCGCAACGGCGGGTCCTTGGTCTGCTGATGCTTCTGGGTCAACGACGACTTGTTCAGTCACGCGTGGCTCTACGTAGGGCTCTATAGAGGGTAGCGTGATATTTGACTCTGCACCGAGTCCAGTGATGAGGTAGTAGAATTTGTTGTCCTTGAGGATAGCATTGAGGACGGCGGGGAGGCTGCCTCGCTTTGCGGTGAATGAGATTTCAAAGCGCAGCGGGAAGTAGTCGGGGGCATTGCGTCCCCTCTTCTGTGTCTCCTCGGGGAGGTTGGCGCAGTAGATCTTATCAATGGTGACGCAGGGGGCATCAATGAGCGTGTCTACGGCGTTTTGCACGGCGGCGAGCATGAAGGCACGATAGGGTACCTCGGGTGCTAAAGCGGCGGTGTTTTTAAAGCTGCCAAAGCCTAGATCAATGGCACCAGGTCCGATCTGAACCTTCTTGCCATCCGCAGCCTGCTTCGCCTCGGTGATAGCCTTGTTAACGGCGTTTTGGAAGTCAACAGGAGTCTTGATACCCGTGATTGCACTCTTTGCAGCTGCCGCGTAGCGATCCATCTTTGCAGCGAGCTCCTTGCTTAGTTTGCTAGCGACACCATAGGCTTTGCGCAGCTTGTTTAGACTATCTTCGGTAGGGGGGAATTCGGAGGCGTTGTAATTGTCGAATTTGCTGCTGAGCTCACTGAGACGCTCATTCTTCTTATCCGCGTCGGCATAGTAGCTATAGCCCATATAGGCGATGGTAGCGAAGGCGGCGCCGTAGACGAAGGCGTGGAGGAAGATCCTTTTGTTTTCACTGATATTCATAGATGAAATGAGTTGGGATGATGAGGATGGATGGGTTATTTGTCGCCGCTGAGTTCGGGGATGCTGATGGGGGACTTGAGAGGCATGAGCATCATGAATTTTTCCACATAGTCAAGCTCCCTTTCCTTTTTCATCTCCTTGGAGTTGATAAAGCGGAAGTACTTGTTGAGGTTCGAGTTCACCTTTTGAGCTTCGTAGTCAAAGAGTGATTGAGGACTGCGTCTGTCGAAGTTGTTGCTCACCAGAGCGCGTATTATATCTTGGTGGCTGACGCTGGTATCCCCTGGCTTTTTAATCACGTAGCCAGTCAGGTAGATGGCCGTTACCTCAGGGGATTTGTTCCTGCGGCTAGCGTCAAGGATGTCGGGCGCTTGGTTGATGGAGGTGCTCGATTGAGCATTACGACTGCGCTTCATGTCAATGAGACGCGTGCCAGGTACATCAAGATTGGGACCGGTGAGGTCCACCTGATTTTCGCTGAGGTCGTAGTTGATGAGAGGGGCAAACTCGGTGATCCAGAATTTCAGCGAGGGACTCTTATCCATAATCTGCTTGAGAATATCGACATAGGCAGCGCGACTCTTTTCGAGGGTGTAGAAGCCCTCTAGCTCTTTGATAGCGCGATTGTATTGATTCTCAATGTTGCTAACCCTGTTGGCTGTGGCGGAGACGCTACTGTCGCGAGCCTCGGCGGTCGCGAGATTGGCCGTGGCCTCGTTCTGGGCTTTTTTCGCGCAGAATGCAAAGATGGCTGCTCCCAGAATAGCGCAAACACCGCCAATGATGACTTTGGGGAGAGCCGCACTCTCGTCACGCTTCTTTTGAATGACGGTGGGCACGAGGTCGATGTGAAACTCGCCTGCGCGAGCTCCCGTGACCGCTGCGCCTGCTATAGAGCCCAGCGAGAGCATATCAAGCTCCAGTGCGGACTGATCGACATTTTTGCCTATATTGAAGGCTGCAATGGGATTGAGATAATCAACGGGGAGGTTGAGCGTCTCCTGGAGGAATTCAAGGGTGAAGGGCAGACGAGCTCCGCCACCACAGATGAGCACCTTGGAGGGCGCAGAGCCTTTGCGCTGCGAGCGATAATGGTTAATCGTACGCTGGATCTCAGTGCTCATGCGCGTCATGGCGGTGCGGATGATGGTCGCGAGATTGGCCTGCTCGGGGCTCATGCCATCGGTGTGACCATTGCCCATGGAGATGAGACCTTGGCTCACCTTGAGCTCTTCTGCCTCGCGATAGCCCATCTGGAGCTCGCGTGAGATAGAGCTGGTGATAAAGCCGCCAGCCGTCGTCACCGAGCGTGTGAAGAAATTCCCCGACTCGGTGAAGATGATATCCGTGGTCTTTGCCCCTATGTCAAGAATCATCGTGCACTCCACCTCAGCAGGATAGCTCGCGCGGTACACATTGTAGAGGGATGTCACAGAGCAATCGACCCCCTGTGGGCGCAGGCCACTCTTATTGACCTGCTCATGCAGCTCATCGAGCACCTCCTTCTTCATGGCGACGAGCAGCACCTCGCGCTCCCCACCTTCCGTCTCACCGAGGAGTTGGTAGGAATATACCATCTCGTCGAGAGGGAAGGGGATATGCTGTTGAGCCTCATATCCTACCTGCTCATCGAGATCGGCTGAGTCGAGGAGCAGTAGCTTCATGAAACGCATAATCACCTGCTGCCCAGAGACAACAGTACGTACCTCACTGCCCTTCACCTTGAGCTCTGCCACCATTTCGGTGACGGCGTTACTCATGTAGTCGATGCGCATGCCTTCCTCGACAGGATCAAGCACGATATCACGACGAGCGTAGCGCGAGAGCGTGAAGCCTCGCTTCCCGCTAGGGACAAATACACCCATAGTGACACTCTGAGCACCTATCTCAAGGGCGACAGTGGTCTTATATTCAGCCATAATTAATTAGTAGTAATTCTTTTTGATGTGGTAGGAAAATGTGTTGCTCACAGGGACTTATTCGTCGCTAGCCGAGCTTGTTGAGTCGCCACTCTCAGCATCGCTACTAGCAGCAGCGGCGGAGCCAATCATAGGGGCGGTGGGGGGGAATACACCCGCGTAGGAGAGCGCAAATGGAGTCTCGCTGATGGCACTCAGTGTGGCATTGTTGGTCTTGTAGCGTGGGTTTTCCCACCATTTTCCATCAGCCTTTGCACCGCCAAAGCTATAGGAGCTCTGAGACTCAGGATTCACGCACTTGTCACCACCGAAGGTAGCCTCGATAGCGATGGCTTCTATCTGTCCCTTGAGATCACCTATCAAGCCTCCACTCTTCTCGCCACCGGCGATCTTGTAAGCATCAGCAGGAGAGATGAAGGCACCGATATAGATATTCTTGGACTCACCCATGCCACGTACGGCATCAAGGGGGATGTCTACGTATTTGATAGTCTTGCTCAGCTTGACAGGAGATCCATCGCGCGACTGCTTTTTAAAGCGCACATGCAGCGTGACGGTGAGTTCGGGGACGTAGGCAGGGATTTTGCCACCCTTTGCCTTGCCTTGTACCTTGATAGGGAAGGCGAAATACTGCCAGCGGTCGATGTACTTGCGCTTGGCAGGCTTGACCTCTAGAGCGGAGAATACATTGCCACCAGGGTTGGCGAGCTTGTGAACCTCCAGTTTGCTGAGTTTTTCAATTTCTACTTGAACGCCAGTGGCATAAGTTGTGTCTTGTGCGCTTGCAAATGAGCTGGCAAGGGCGAAGATAGCGAGAGATGTGTATAAACTTTTCATAATGACAGTGTCGAATTCTTTTCTTTTATACACGATAGCCCCCCACCTTGGCGAGAAAAAGTTGCGCAATGGATGTAATTTTTTCTTTCTACCACCTCTTTGTGACAGAATAGCATTGTAAAAATATCGTAACAAGATTATTTTTCTCTCCCCATGACCAAAGCAATATGTTAGCTTAATGCCATCATGCCCCTCCTTGCAACATATATTCATCATCTCGATCCAGAGATCTTTAGCATCCCTGGTACCCCCCTCGCTCTGCGCTGGTATGGGCTAGCCTATGTGGCGGGTTTTTTCCTCGGCTACCTCATCTTGCGCTATCTCTCTTCCAAGGATCTCTACATCATGCCCAAGGAAAAGCTCAGCGACTTTATCACAGGGATTTGCATTTTTGGTGTCGTGCTCGGTGGGCGCGTGGGGCAGCTTCTGTTTTACTGGCTGCCGCGCGAAGGCTGGGATGGCTTTTGCAATGACCCACTTTGGGTGTTACGAGTCTGGGAGGGGGGGATGGCCTCGCATGGGGGCATCATCGGCGTGGCACTCGTCTGTGTCTACTTTGCACGACGCTACAAGCTACCCATCCTTCAGCTCGGGGACGGTCTGGCTATTGCCGCCCCCATAGGACTTTGCTTTGGACGCTTGGCGAACTTTATTAACGGTGAGCTCTATGGGCGCGTCGCTCCCGAGGGCAACCCCCTCGCCATGAAGTTCCCCCGCGAGCTCCATGAGCTCTGGATTACGAATCCTGAATTGTGGCATAGTTTGTATAACAAGGTGCTCGAGGTCGCAACCCCTCCTTCCAACGCGATAACCATCCCGCGTGTGAATGCATGGATCATCGAGCAGAGCCGCGAGTCCGAGGCGCTGCGCAGCGTGCTGGGCGACTACCTCACCCCACGCTAACCCTCTCAGCTTTTTGAAGCTTTCTCCGAAGGCTTTATCATCTTTGTCGTCCTCATCACCCTGCGCCTGACTTGGAAAAAAGCACCTGCTGGTATTTTCATTGCCATTTTCTGCTTCATGTACGCAGCCGGGCGCATCATCAGCGAGTACTACCGCGAACCCGAAAATGAGCTCTGGCTGGACTTCACGCGCGGGCAGTATCTCTCTTTTGGTGTCATTGCCATGGGGTTTGGATTCCTGCTAGCCTCTTTGAAACAGAGAGGAAAGAATAATGAGTGACTCGGGAGGACTGGATTAGATTTTTTTTTCTCTTGAAAATTCATACCAGATAGATATGATAAAGGCATGGCTGATATACACCCTACCGCTATTATTGATCCCAAGGCCGAGATCGCTGACAATGTGAAGATTGGACCCTACTGCGTCGTCGGTGCTCATGTACAATTGGCAGAAGGCTGTATACTGCATAATCATGTCGTGCTCGATGGACCCTCCTCATTCGGCGTGGGCAATGAGTTCTACCCCTTCTCGGTCATCGGTCTGCGCTCGCAAGACCTCAAGTACAAGGGTGAGCCTACCTATCTCCAAGTAGGCGACTACAATGTCTTCCGCGAGAATTGCAACATCAACCGCTCGACGACAGGCGAGACAAAAACGATCATCGGCAGCCATAATAATTTCCTCATCAACTCCCACTGCGGTCATGACTGCATCGTCGGCGATCACTGCATCCTCAGCGGCTATGCTGGTGTGGCAGGACATTGTCAGATAGGGGACTACGCCATCGTCTCGGGCTTTGCCGCTGTGCACCAATTCGTCCGTATAGGCACGCATTCTCTGATAGGTGGCTGCGCTCGCATCACGCAGGATGTCCCCCCCTATACCATTGTAGAGGGAGCTCCCGCACTCGTGCGTGCGGTCAACTCCATAGGTCTGCAACGCCGTGGCTACAGCGAAGAGGATGTGCGAGCACTCAAGTTTGCCTACAAAAAGCTCTTCCTTCACAAGGATGGCAAGCTCGCCGAGGGCATCGACACTCTTGTCAATGATGAACGCTACGGCAGCAACGGCTGCGTGCAGCTCCTCGTCACCTTTCTCCAGCAGTCGGAGCGTGGCTTCATCCACTGACCTCTTGCTGCTATGCCGCCGCGCTATCCCCACATTGTCTTTGACCTCGACGGCACGCTCGTTGATTCTGTCTCGGGGATAGCCGCTGCTCTCAATGCAGCTCTGCACGATCTCGGCAAGCCCACACACACGGAGGCTGCCATACGCCTCATGATAGGTGAGGGCGCACGCAAGCTCTGTGCGCTAGCCCTAGGCTACGCGCACGAAGACGAGCTCGATGCTACTGAGATCAGCTCGCTGCTAGAGGGCTTCACACAGCATTATCGTCGCACCTGGCAGGGTGAAGGCACCATCTGCTACCCGCATGTCCTCGACATGCTCCAGCGACTCAGGCAAGGCGGCATCCAGATGGGGCTGCTGAGTAACAAACCTCACGACATCACCGCTCTCATCGCGGAGGCTCTCTTCCCCGCTGCTGCGCTGTATCCAGCACTAGGCTACCAAGAGGGAGTCTTCCCCCGCAAGCCGCATCCCGCAGCCCTCCAGCACATTGCCTCTTGCTGGGGCATAGCCCCCGAGGATATACTCCTCGTCGGTGACTCCATCCACGACGCACACTGCGCCGCCAATGCGGGCTGCCAGCTCGCACTGGTCAGCTGGGGCTACGCGCGGCAAGAGCAGCTACGCAGCTACTGCGAGCAGCAGCAGATTGCCCTGCTCGACAGCGTTGAGACGCTCACAGACCATTTGATGGCTTAAGGCAAGCCGCGCGATGAGCTAAGCCAGCACACCTACTAGCTCTCCTAGCTGCACAAGAGAAATGGGGCTGCCCGCACGCGAAGCAGCCCCATGAACGATTGTCAGAGATGAGCTCACCATGCACCGCCCTTGTGAGGCAGCGCATGGCTAAAACAGTTAGCTCTTACGGCGACGACGTCCGAGAAGTCCCGCTAGAGCAAGCAGGCTGAGTGTAGCGGTGCTAGGCTCAGGAATATAGTAGACTGTACCATCTTGACCCAAAACCGCTTCTGACCATACATTTGTACCATTGACATCAATATTAATAGTAATATTGTTGTAGAAGAGATTCAGAGTCGTATTCGTCATCCCTGCGAGATCAAAGGCGACACCCTTATTGTCAATATAGAGATTATTGAAGTTTGTAAATTCTTCATTCGTCATGTCTATATTGAGGGTCAAGCTGTTTTGAACTGTAACCGCGGCAAAGTCTGCAAAGGCCTCAATATCTAGTGTGAAGAGAGACATCTTGAGCTCTGTACCTTCGAGTGTGTTAACGGTGGTCAGTGAGCCATCTCCGCCCAAGGTAGCACTTCCTTCGTAGCCACCCGTCAGGGTGACATCAGCTGTGCCTTTGTTGGCGGCTGCCATTTGATCAATACCAACAGTCGATGTACCTGTGAGCGTCAACACAGTGTTTGCGTCGAGGGTGAGCACCGTACTCTCGTCCAAGGTCGTGTTGGCGAGCACGACTGTCCCTGTAAGGCTGTAAGTTCCTTCACCGATTTTTGAGTCAGTCAGTGTACTATCATTGATCGAAGCACCAAACAATTCATCCTTTCGAGTGATAGTGGCATTCGTCAGCTTCGCATTGTAAATACCAAAAGTATCAATATAGCTAGTCTCATCGGTATTAGACTGTATCTGTATAGCGACACCATTACCAGCATTGTCTATGTCTATGCCTGCCGTGTCAATCGTGTTGCTGATGCTTAGATTGCCCGTACTGGTGACAGCGATCTGACCTAGTACATCAAGGTCCGCAGCCGTGAGCTGATCGGCAAAGGTGACGCGACCAGCCCCAGTGGCTGTCGCTGTACCTGTCCCTAGATCAATGGCGTGATCGAGCACCAGGTCTTGGAAATACCCACCCCCAGATCCGGCTATAAAGACGATAGAAGCATTCTCCGCGTAATTGATGGCATCCGAGACTGTTGTCGTCGCAGTTGGGCTACTAGCATTGTCCTTCACCTCATTGCCCGCCTTGAGAGTAGAGCCTGATGCCATCGTGGTGGCGATTGCAAACACGCTCGCGTTCGAGTCTCCCGTATGAGTCGTATCCTTATTAAAGAGCGTGAGTGTGCCACCATCTGCAACAGTGATGCTCGCTGTTTTACCACTACCATTTTGAACCGCTGCCAAGCCCTTGCGCATGATGAATTCACCGCCATCGTTCACATTGACTATACCACTACCATCACGCAAGGAGATACCCGCATTGACATCAAGAATACCGCTCACATTCACTTCATTCGGCGTGGAGTTAGGATAGTTAGAAAGCATAAAGCTACCATTACCTCCACCATTACTCAGTGCGCTCCCTGCAATCTTTAGTGTCGTGTTTGCATCAATATTCAATGCTGTGGATGTCCCGCTTGTACTACCCAAGAGGATACTATCAATCTCATAAGTACCGCCACCCAGGATCGTCGTCGTCACACCTGTCATGCGCATCTTCACATTATCTTTAAGCACAGTGCCTTCACCTACAGTAACAGTATAACCTTGAGACACGCGATCATAGACTGCACCTGAGTTCAGCGTGACCGTACCGAGATACGAACCAGCGCTCAGTGTCGCACCATCGCTGATTTGCACTTGATTCTCGTTGACCGCTCCTGCCGAGCCGATGTGAACCGTGCCAGCTTGGATATTCATATTACCTGCAAGTCCTAGATCGCCAGAGAGTGTGAGAGTACCCGCGCCACTCTTGACGATAGCACCCAGATTCGTGATGCCATCCGTTGCTTCGCTGGTCGTGGAATCGGTCGTAATCATGTAGTTTCCACCTGTGACGGTGAGCGAGGCTATCGTCACCTCTCCGTCCACTGTCAGGGTCGCTCCAGGGCCACTCAGGACAATGACGTCGCCACTGTTGAAATTGGCAGCCGTAGATGTCGCCCCTGTCGTCGTCCAGCCAGCACCACCCTGAGTCCAAGAGCCATTGCCACCGGTCCAATCCAGAGTCTGTGCGGCGGCCCCGCTGACACTCAGCGTCCATGTATCAAGACTATCATCAAAGGACCAGCTTGCAGTCTGATTCAGATCAAGACCTGTAACACCTGTCGTAGGTGATCCTACCGTCAAGCCCGTGATACTGCCAGCTCCTGAGTAGGAAAGTGTAAAGCTCTCTCCATCGCCCATCGAGCTCAGGTCGAATGTTGCACCTGAAAGGTTAACAACACTCTCGCCAAAGGAAAGCGCAGCGGCATCATCCATCAGGAGCGTACCCGTGAGGGTCAGTTCTGTAGCACCTTTGATGCTGCTCGTGCCTGTGATGGTCATATTGTTGGAGATGCTGACAGAACCTGTCATGAGCTTCATATTACCCGACAGGAGTGATACACGCCCCGCCAAGAGCATGGTTGTCATATCGCTCGCAGCGTTGCTCGAGAGATCGAATGTAGCCCCCTCAGAGATATTGAAAGCGGTGCCATTGTCGTGCTGTGTGGCATTTCCCGTCCCATCAGCGACTGGCTCACTGAAGGTATAAGCCAAGGTGCCGCCACCTTTGATATTAAAGGAGCCTGTCGCATCACCGACCATATCGCCGATGAGGGTGAAGGTCTTGTCTGTGGCAATGTTGAATGTAGCACTGCTGGAGCCTACAGAAAAATTGCGAGCATACTGACCACCACCCGAGTCAAAACCATTCACCAGATCGAAGGTGAAGTTTTCATTCGCATTGATAGTCAAACCAGCAGCGGAAGCGGTCACATAGCGGTTGGTGGTATTCCCTGCCGTGGCTTGCAAGGTACCACCGCCACCAGCGGCGATGTTGATCTCAGCCAAACTATCAAGAATGCCTGTGTAGTTGACGACGGTATTTGCGTCAGTCGTGTCATCAAAGGTGATCGTAGCATTCGTGCCCCTCGTGGGCAAGGTCGCTTCAGAATCAGTTCCCGATACCGTAAACGCGTTGCCAACAGAAGTAATCGTCGTATCAGCCCAGACTGTGGAAGAAAGGGCACTCGTTGCAAAAAGAGCGACGAGCAGCGCTCTTTTCAAGAGAGATGGAAGTTTAATTTTCATAACAAAATGCTATTAGTGGTCTAATAGGTGATATGCCCAATTTTAATAAAACGCTGTACGCGTTGCAAGAGAAAAAGGAGCAAGAGACACATTTTTCATCACGTAATACATTAATTGTTAGACAAGAAAGGAGCTCATGTCAACTCTCGTAGATGCTGCGCAAAACCAGGGTAGGAGGTGTTGATATTCTCGCAGCGTAAGAGGCTCGTCTCGCCCTCGGCGCAGAGCCCTGCGATGAGAAAGCTCATAGCGATGCGGTGATCGCCGTGGCTATCCATGCTCGCACCGTGCAGGGGAGCTCCGCCTGTGATCTCCATGCCATCCTCGTATTCCTCCACCTGCGCACCCATGGCGCGGAGATTGGTCACCGTGGTGGCGATGCGATCGCTTTCCTTGACGCGCAGCTCCTTGGCGTGGCGTATGGAGGTGACACCCTGCGCCATGGCGGCGGCGATGCTGAGGATGGGGATCTCGTCAATGAGGTTGGGGATCTCGGAGGCTTGCAGCTCGGTGCCGCGTAGCTCGGGGCTGTAGCGCACGCGGAGATCGCCGTAGGGCTCGCCTGTGAGGGATGCCTCATTGGGGGTGATTTCTATATCGCCTCCCATGCGCTTGAGGACGTGGATGATGGCATCACGCGTGGGGTTTAGCCCGACATTTTTAAGAAGAAGATCGCTCTCGGGGACGATGAGGGCGGCGACGATCCAGAAGGCCGCGCTGGAGATATCCGAGGGGATGACGATATCGCGTGCCTCAAGGCTGATGGGGCCTGTGAGCGCGACATCGAGCCCGTCCTCGGAGACCTCGCAAGGGATGCCAAAGTGGGCGAGCAGACGCTCGGTGTGGTCGCGCGTGATGGCGGGCTGGTGCACGGAGGTACGCCCGTCGGCGAGCAGACCCGCGAGCAGCACGGCACTCTTCACCTGCGCGCTGGCCATGGGAAGATCGTAGTGGATGGGGCTCAGCTGGCTGCCCTTGATCGCGAGGGGGGCGCAGCCGTCGCGTGCGCCTTGGGCCTCGAGCTGCGCGCCCATGAGGCTGAGGGGGGCGATGATGCGCTTCATAGGCCGTGAGCTCAGAGACTCATCCCCGTAGAGGCGCGAGCTGAAGGGCAGGCCGGCGAGTAGACCGGCCATGAGGCGCATGCCTGTCCCCGAGTTCCCACAGTCGATGTCCTGCGCGGGGGCTTGGGGGCTCATGGCGACACCTGTGAGGCAGAAGCTGGTGGGATCGCTCGCGTCGCGCTCGCTGACGCGTGCTCCGAGCTGCTCCATGGCGCGCAGGGTGTTGAGGCAGTCTTCGCTACAGAGGAAGTTCTCCACCCGCATGCTGCCCTGCGCCATCGCGCCGAGTAGGGCGACGCGGTGGGAGATGCTCTTGTCCCCAGGGACGGTGAGGGTGGCTCGTATGCCTTGGGTGGCGCGGCGTGTGGTGAGGGTGCTATCGCTCATAGATGTGAATATGCTCGTCGTTGAATAATGATTGGAAACTGGTCTGAAAGTACTGCTCGACCGCCCACGCACGGCGCACGCTCTCCAAGGCAGAGCGCAGGCTCGGCTCGACCTCGGCTAGCGCGGGGATACGCGAGGGAGTGATGTCACCGGCCTGCACGATATGCCAGCCCCAGCGACTCTTGAGCAGGGTGGGGCTCGCGGCCTCTAGTGCATCGCTGCCAAAGAGCGCGAGCTCGGGCAGGGGGAGCTGCGTGCTCTCATAAATGATGCCCAGATCGCCGCCCTGCGCGGCCGTGCCGCGGTCTTCGCTGTGCTGGCGCGCGAGATCGGCGAGTGATTCTCCTGCGAGAACGCGCTGGTAGAGGCTCTCTATCTGGGTCTTGAGCTCGCTGGCATCGCGGTTCAGATGGCGTAGAAAGAGGTGGCGCACGCGGCGTGAGGCGGGGATGCGCAGCTCTTCCTTGAGCGCGTCGTAGTAGAGCGCGAGCTCGTTGTCGCTGACCTGGCTGACCTGCTTGATGGCGCGCTCGAGCAGATGCTGCTGACGCAGGGTGTCTTCGAGCTGCTGGAGTAGGGACTGCTCGCTCTCGCCATGCTCAGCGAGGTGCTTCTTCCACGCCTCGCTGCTGGCGGCGCGGCTCGACATGCGGGCGAGCTCGACGTGGGCTTCCTTTTCAAAGCGGGGCACGTTGTTGTCATTGTAGTGGACGCGTATGCGCAGCAAGGCGCGGCGTAGCAGCTCCATGAGCACGCTGTCATGCGCCTGATCGGGCATGCGCTCAAGACCGCGCTCAAAGGCCATGATGGTGGCTTGGCGCGTCCAGTCGCTCTGGCGTATGGGCTCGCCGTAGAGGCGCGCGAGTGGCTTGTCCTGCTGGTCCTCAATCTTGGGTTTCTCGTGGATGATCTTCCACACAGGACCTTGGAAGAGCCAGAGATCGAGCGCGAGGTAGAGGAGCACGACAGAAAAGATGGCGAGCTTGGTGGCAAAGAGTTTCAGGGGCGCGAGCATGCTGGGGCATTGTAGCACAGCGCTCTATTAAATGCAATGCGAAAGGCTGGAAAGAGGGCGATGCTGCTATGATTGCGAGAAGCTCATGCCGGCAGACTACCAGCATGAGCTTCTCGGGAGATTCACATTGCGCGAGTGTCTATCTATTTGTTGGATAGTGACTACGCGGCTTGATTAGGGGCGTCTTAGCTGAGGCGACCGTAGCGACCTGAGCGGATGAGGCGCATCATCCTTTTGATGTGCTTTTCCCATGGGGAGCTGCTTTGGCAATAGATAGGACCGATCTGATCGACGGTGACGCGGCCGCGCTTCTTGTAGCGGGCGAGGATGTTGCCCAGGTGGGCGACGCAGGCTTCTTTGCTCGCATAGCGACGCTGTCCACCGCGTCCCATGATACCTGCGAGGTTGTTCTTTTTGCGGGCTGCCGAGGAGCGAGCATGCCCTGATTCGTGACGGATGATGGCTTCCAAGAGGATGGGGTCAAGACCGTGCTTCTTGGCGGTTTTACGTATTGTGGGTCGTAAGTCTTTTACGACGTCGGCGTGTAGTTCTACACAGAGGCTTAATGCAATGAGACCAGTTAGGATGATGGTTTTCATGAGCGGGCATTATAATACACTTTTCCTCAATGGCAAGAAAAATCTGAGAAAATATCGTGACATAATTTTGCTTTTGTAACTATCTGATAAAATCTTATTATCAATAGATAAGAAAAAAGTAAGATTACTATTGTATTACTCCGGTTTCTTCTTGCGAAGGCGCAGCTGCCCGCAGGCGGCGTTGATGTCGTGCCCCTTTTCGTAGCGCATGGTGACGGGGATGCCTGCATTGAGGAGCTCGCGGCAGAATCTCTTGCAATGCGCCTCGCTGGGGCGTACCCAGCTGAGTCCTTCGACGCTGTTGTAGGGGATGAGATTCACCTTGGCATGCAGATCACGTGCGACGCGGATGAGGTTGCGGGCATCCTCAAGGCTGGCATTGACCTGATCAATGAGGATGTATTCGAGGGTGAGCATGTGCTTTTGCGTGGCATTCCACTCGCGCAGGGTGGCGAGGAGCTCGCTGAGTGGCCACTTGCGATTCACCGGCATGATCTTGCTGCGTACCTCGTCGCTGGCTCCGTGCAGGGAGATGGCGAGGCGTATGGGCTTGCCGAGCTGCGCGAGGCGGCGCAGTCCCTCGACATGCCCCGAGGTGGAGATGGTGATGTGGCGCGCTCCTATCTGGAGGGCGCGTGGATCCATGATGAGCTCAAGCGCGCGCTCAAGGTGCTCCATATTCGCCAGTGGCTCGCCCATGCCCATGAAGACGAGATTGTCAACGCGCTTTTGGGCGACCTCTTCGGCGAGGATGATTTGAGCGAGGATTTCCGCCGTCGTGAGATCGCGGGCGAGGCCGAGGAGACCCGAGGCGCAGAATTTGCAGCCGTAGGCGCAGCCGACTTGCGAAGAGACGCAGAGGGTGATGCGCCCGCTGCGCTTGCCGCCCTTGCCCTCAGCGGCGGGGATGATGACGGACTCGACGAGCTGACCGTCGTCCATGCGGGTGAGCATCTTCTGGGTGCTCGCACTGCCGCTGCTCTCGGTGAGCTCGACGAGCGTGCCCGCGCGTAGGCTGTAGCACTCGCTGAGCTGCGCTCGCAGCGCGGGCGCGATGTTGCTCATCTGCTCAAAGCTGCTGGCGCGCTTTTTCCATATCCACTCCATGAGCTGTGTGGCGCGAAAGGGCTTTTGCCCGAGCTGCGCCATGAGCTCAATGAGCTGCTCTTGTGTGTAGCCGAGCAGGCAGGGGAGGCTAGGGGGGGCTGATGCGCTCATGAAGGCAGTGTGGATCGTACTCAGAGGATGGTGTCTATGTATTCATCGACATCAAAGCGGCGCAGATCATCGGCACGCTCGCCTGTACCGAGGTAGAGGGGGGCTATACCGAGCTCGTCGCGGAGGGCGACGGCGATGCCGCCCTTGCCCGAGCCATCCATCTTTGTAATGATGACGGCCTCTAGGGGGGTGGCCTTGTGGAATTCGCGAGCCTGCATGAGGGCATTACCGCCTGTGGTGGCATCCACGACGATGTAGCAGGCGTGGGGGGCTTGCTCGTCCTGCTTGGCGATGCTGCGGCGTATCTTGGAGAGCTCTTCCATGAGGTTGTGGCGCGTGTGGAGTCGCCCTGCGGTGTCGCAGATGAGGTAGTCGTAGCCTTCTTGCAGAGCCTGGGTGTGGGCTTCGTAGCAGACGGAGGCGGGGTCTTGGTTCACGCGTCCCTTGTAGAGGGGGACGTTCAGGCGCGTCGCCCAGCTCTCAAGCTGCTCGACGGCGGCGGCACGGAAGGTGTCGGCGGCGGCGAGCAGCACGCTCTTGCCCTCATTCTGGAGCTTGAAGGCGAGCTTTGCACTGGTGGTGGTCTTGCCCGTGCCATTGACCCCGACCATCATGAGGACGACGGGCTTGCCATTCTGAGGCTCGGGGAGCTGAGGAAGGGGCGCGGGGAAGGCGGTGCGGAGTTGGTTTTTGATGAAGTCGGCGATGTCGCGCGCGTCTTGCTCGTCGCGCTCGCGGAGCTCTTCGATGAGGGGGATGGCACGCTTGGCTCCGATGTCGGCGGAGATGAGGTCGGCCTCGAGCTCGTCCCAGTCGATTTCGGGTTCATCGAGGAATTTGTCGATGAGGCGTTTGAAGATATTGGCCATGGTGGTAAAGGGGGCTTAGGCTTGCTCAGAGGGGCTTTGCTCCGTGGTGCTTTCCTCGGGGGTGTTTTCTTCTGAGATGCTTTCTTCAGAGGCCTTGGGGCTGTCCTGCGCAGCAGCGGCTGCGGCGAGCACACCGTGGATGAAGGGCGCGCTCTTGCTTCCCGAGTAGGTATTGGCGAGCGAGGTCGCCTCGGAGATGACGATGGGAAGGGGGAGCTGCGTGCAGGTGAGCTCGTAGAGCGAGAGGTAGAGGATGCCGCGATCGAGGATGTCGAGCCTCTCCACGGAGTAGTGCTTGAGCAGGGGGGTGATGCGCTCATCCCACTCTGCCTGACGGTCGAGGGCGGGGAGGGCGAGTGCCTCCACCTCGGGACGCAGCGCGGAGAGGTCGTGATAGGACTGGATGAGACCAGCGAACTCGCCCTTGGCGGGCAGACTCTCTATTTTTCTAAACTGCGCAAGATTGCCCTCCATGCGGGCGCGTCGTGTGAGGATGCTCTCCAAGCTGCTCAGCTCACTCGCGTAGGCGGGGAAGTCGAGCACCGCATGGCTGTATTGCTCGCGGAAGGTGAGGCAGACATGCGCCATCTGGATGAGCTCCAAGCAATCGACGTGCTGGGCGTCATCGTCGTCGTAGCGCTTGTCACTGTGCTTGAGCGAGAGGGAGGCGAGGGCGGTTTCGAGCTTTTGGGAGGCGGCGTAGTAGCGCTCAAGGGCCTCGCGCAGCCTCAGGTTGATCATGTCGCCCTCGAGGACACGCATGATGCGCTCGACGGCTTCGCTGAGTAGCTCAAAGCTCAGCGTCGAGCTACGCGCGACATGGAGCAGGCTCTTGGCGAGGGAGTTGATGTAGCTGCCTCGCTGCTTTTCCTGCGCGATGCTCCAGAAGAGCTCGCGCGGGATGGAGTGCTCGCCGGATTGCAGAGTCGCGTAGATGAGCAGCAGCGCGCTCTGGCGTATCTTGGTGCGTTGGTTCATGATGCGTGTGAAGGTGGAATTAGCCCAAGGGGTTGGCCTTAGGAGCTTTGATTTCCTTGAATGCCTTGACATCGACGAGCTCTAGCATAGCTGCTGCTGCCATGCCCGCCTCGCGTCCGCGATTGAGACTGGCGGCGACGCAGCGTGTAAAGGCCTGCTCTTCATTATCGAGGAGCAGGACCTCGTGGATGATGGGGGTGAGGGTGTCGCAGGCCATGCTCATGAGCTGCTGGGTGATAGCACTGCCTATGAGATCGGCATGTGCTGTGCTGCCGCGCAGGATGACCCCGAGGGCGATGACGACTCGGGGAGCGATCTCCGAGAGCGCGATGACGCGCTTGACCATGACGGGGACTTCAAAAGCACCTGGGACGCGGATGATCTCTATCTCCGCATTGGGGCAGCTGTAGCGCAGCTCACTCACGCAGTTTTCAAGGAGAGCGGCGGTGAATTTCTCATTATAAGTAGCACAGACAATGGTGATTTTTTGGCTACTGTCGATGACACGGTTCCTCTTGGGCAATTCTGTTGACATAATCTTCTCACACGAGTGTCGTTGGACTCGCGGGGAGATGATAGCACTGCTCTCTTGTTGCGTCAAGTGCTGCCTTGATTATGTCCCTATTTCCTGTTATAAAGAGGCATGCCCATTCCTCAGAATACCATTGCGCTCGTCTTTGACTTTGACCACACGCTCACGCCACGCTGCATGCAGGAAGATAGTATCTTCCCTGAGTATGGTCTTGACCCCGAGCAGTTTTGGGCACGCTGCAATACTCGCGCGAGCGAGCAAGACTGGGATAGTGAGCTCTGCTATCTCAAGGAGTTGCTCGATGCGCTGCACCTTGATCGTGTGAGTAATGCGGATCTGCGCGCGCTGGGGCGCAAGCTGGAGTTTTACCCTGGGGTGGTGGAGTTCTTCGAGCAGTTCCCCCAGAGGGCTCTCCGTGAGCAGCACCTCGCCGCAGGGATCAAGCTAGAGTTCTACATCATCTCCAGTGGCATCAAGCCGCTCATCGAGGGCTCGCTGGTGAGTCCCTACATGCGCGAGGTCTTTGCCTGCGAATTCAGCGAGGTGGATGGCTGCATCGACTTCCCCAAGCGCGTGATCTCCTACACGACCAAGACCCAATTCCTCTTTCGCATCAATAAGGGCATGCTCAAGTACAGCGAGGATGTCAATGACCATCTCGACAAGGATCTACGCCCCATCCCCTTTGAGCATATGATCTATATAGGCGATGGTCCTACGGATGTGCCCTGCTTTACCGTCATGCGCCAGATGGGGGGCTCTAGCGTGGCGGTGTACAATCCCGAGGATAGCTCGCGGCGCAGCTTTCGCAAGAGCTACGCGCTACAGGCTGAGAGAAATCGCGTCGACTTCATCGCGCCCGCCGACTACCGCAGCGGCAGTCATCTCTCGCTCATCCTCGAAGAGAAGGTCGCCAGTATGGCGGAGCGCATCCTCCACTCGCGCCGCCTCGCCATTGAGAGTGGTCATATCGCCGCGCCCAAGTATGGCGACTAGGCGCGGTGTGATCAGGCGATACGCGTGAGCTGGGTGAGGTAGAGCTCGGGGCGTGAGCTGGCATTTTTGCCCTTCTTGCGCTTCTCAGAGCTCACGCGCATTTCAAGACGATGAACACCGACATCAAGGCGTAGGAGAGCGACGGCTTGGCTGGGCTTTTGCCCTGCGCCCCATGAGAAAAAGCAGGCATCATCGCCCTCACTCGTGCAGAGCTTTTGTGCCCAGCCGTAGGAGTCAAGCTCGACGAGAAATCCGTAGACACCGCGTTGCTGCACGCAGACATCATAGTAGGCGGTGAAACCTCCCGACTCTTTGTAGTCGAGCTGCATTTTCTGCCGCTCGGGGGTCAGGACACCCGCCTTGAGTGCGAGCTTGGCATCGGGCTTGAGAAAGGAGCGCAGGCGCGCCACTTTTTTGCGCTCTTGCAAGAAAATGGAGAGTGCCACCCCGACGCTCGTGATCGCACCGACGACGAGGTAGGAGCGCACAATCATCGCGCCTACCTCCTGATTGCCAAAAACGAGGGTCGCGCCTATAGCACCCGCCACCGCCGCAGTGATGAGCAGCCCCACGCGAAAGCCAAAGAGCATGCTGGGGAAGAGAAAGAAGAGCAGCATGCCGCGCAAGCCCTCCTTGTGAAAGGGTAGGGCGCGGGCTAGGCGGGCACGGGTCGCGCGCTCGGTGAGGAGCATGAGCTCAGCTTGGCTGGTGGACTTATCTATGTTCACAGAGCCAAGCTTAGCACAGACCCTCACGAGCATCAAGCGCTTTCTCAGAGGCTCAGCGGCTCAGCGGCTACTTCGCTATATTGTCGCGGAAGATGGTCGCGGTGTCTCGGATGGGGCGCGTGCGCTTGCCACCGCGCGAGATCATCTCCTGATCGAGTCCCGACTTGTTCTTGCCAAGCAAGTCTAGCGGTGTCTCGCCGCGCTTGTTCTTTGCATTGATGTTAGCTCCGTTCTTCATGAGCCAGAGGCAGACCCCCTTGCCTCCTATCCCTGCGGCGTAGTGCAGCGCGGTGTTGCCTCGCCAGTCGGCCTGATCGAGAGCATCACCCGCGAGGATGGAGGGGAGCATGCGCAGCAGCTGGGCGGCGTAGAAGCGCGAGGACTCCCCCTTGAAGCTGCGCGTATAATAGAAGGCGAGGGGGAAGAGCTCGCGCTGCGCCTCCGTCATGTATTGGGGCTGCGTGTCGTAGTACTTCTTTAGCGTCGTCCATGCCTTCAGACTGCCATTCTGCGCCTCGCGGTAGCGGTAGTAGACGCGTAGGGGGAAGGTGACATTCTGGTCGTAGATGACCTGTGTGGTTCTGATCATCTTGCTGCGCTTTGCCCCGCGCTCTATCATCCAGTCATCGAGACCCGATTGATTCTCCCCGAGGAGGTCCAGCGGGGTCTCGCCTAGATTGTTCTTGGCATTGATGTCAGCACCATTGTCGATCAGCCAGGTACACAGCTTCTTGCTGCCCATGCCTGCGGCGTAGTGGAGGCTGGTGTGTCCCAAGCGATCCGCCGTATCGAGCGAGCCACCTGTCAGGATCTCGGGCAGGAGGCGGCGCAGCTGCGTGGCATAGTACTGGAAGGGGGGCTTGTTGAAGTTTTTCATGTAGTAGAATCCCAGCGACAGGAGCTCACGCTGCTTCTCGGAGAGCTCTTGGGGATGGGTGGCGTGGTATTCCTTGAGCTTGTTCCATGCCCAGAGGCTCCCTGTCTTTTGGGCTACCTTGCAAAAAGCGTCAATCCCCTCACCGCGGGGCTCATCATCGGGCTCTTCTTCTGGGTAATCATCCGAAGACTCCTCTGAGCCGCTCCTTTCCAAGCTAAAATCAAGTAATCCAAATTTTGTACCATCCCCCCACACCGCTTTACCAGAATGCTTGGTGGTGAATTCGAGCAAGATATACTCCTCCTCAAATTCCTTGGACGCAAGGACACTCTCGTCATCATGATAATTGATATTCTCAATCGTGATGAGAATCTGATTGCCCGAGATGCGCTCGTAGGAGTAGCGACCGACGGCATCCATGTGACCAAAGCAGGTGACACCCATCTCATCTAGATCAAAGCGCAGCTCGGTGATCGCCTTGTAGAAGAGGTAGTCTGTCTGCTTGCCCTCTATCCAGTCCCAGTCTGCGTAGTCGGCAAAGTTCTCCGCTCTCGCGTTTGCTAGTTTATGAGGACTTGAGGGCAGATAGACGGGGCTATACTCGGGCAGCAGTAGCGTGTAGCCCTCCAAGTAGCGCGGCGCGTTGCCCTTCTCCTCCGATCCCGCAGCAGCCATAGCTCCGATAGCCTTGAATGCACCGGGGCGCGGAGGAGGCGCGGAGCCGTGCCCACCACCCGATGAAGACGTCAAAGGCGAGGTGAGCTGGGTGAGAGAAAATAAAATTCCAAGGGAGAGCAGCACCGCCTTATTTGAAAAGCGCGGCTCTAATCGCTGAGTCTGGGAGCCACCGAGCTCGAGCTTGGCACTGGCAAGTGAGCCGAGTGCTGTCAGTGGCAGAGTGCTCCAATTTAATGATCTTACAAGGGGAGACATAATTGATAAAAAATGTTGTTCTTTCTTTTTCTTAACATATTATATTTCTTATATCAAGAGAAAATTGTGTAGGGTATCACAAAAAGCTAGATTTTTGCCTTGCATCAAATCACGCCTTAAGCTAGTATTTTTTTCGACATGCTCAATCAAGAAGTAGTTCTAGAGGAGGAAACGGCTGCGGTTCAAATCCCCGGTGGCAATGGGCTGATGCTTCCAGAAGGCTCGCGCATCTACATCACGCAGATGCACAGCCGTACGATCACAGCGGCCAGTGACCTTGGACTCGTGCGCATCACGCGCGAGGAGGCGCAGCGTACAGGCATATTACCTCCAGAGGAGAAGAGCTCTACTGAGAAAGTCGATGATGAGAATCTCCCTCTAGAGGACAAGGTATGGGCGGCTCTGCGCAATGTTTATGATCCTGAGATTCCCGTTAATATTGTGGATCTAGGTCTGATCTATGATGTGGAGATCGTCGATGTGCCCGGTCAGGGCTCCTATGTGCATGTGAAGATGACGCTGACCGCTCCGGGCTGTGGTATGGGACCGCATATCATGAATGAGGCTGAGTGCAATGTCTATGATATTGAGGGTGTGTCTGAGGTGAATATAGAGTTCGTCTGGGATCCCCCGTGGAATGACTCGATGGTATCCGAGGAGGGTCGCATGCACCTAGGTCTTGCCTGATCTACACTTATTTTTCACATCCCTATGGAGCAGCCAGATGCTAGTAAGGGCACTGTGTGCCTCGAATTGAGCCTAGCAGAGATGCAGCATCTTATGGAATTGAGTGCTTACATCCTCGATTCCCTACCCAAGATGCCTCTGAGTGAGCAGCGCGACGCATGGGAGGATTTGTGCTACGATATCTGGGAGGAGGGAGAGCGCATTTTCGCAGAGATTGATTCTCAGCCGCAAGATGCGGATCAAATGCATCTCGGCGCTATTCCAGCCCCACCTCACGCGAGGCACAGGCTTGCCAATCATTCTCTAGGGGATCTTGCGAAATGAGCAGCTTCGGATTTTGCTAGCAGTTTGGATGA
>CAYJJA010000005.1:0-13223 GCA_964370355.1 uncultured Akkermansia sp.
AGAGCAAGACCTCTCCGTCGAAGGGGGTCTGGAGGAGGAGGCGCACCTTGTCGCCTACCTTGTAGCTGTCTTGATCGGTGATGAGGGCGATCACGTTTTCATTGGGACGCTCCCAGACGCTGCCTCTCTCGGTCTTGCCCCAGACGTAGTGCTTGATCGCGCTGCGGAAGTCGCGTCCCATTGCATCCTTGCCTGACGCGATGATCGTATAGACACCTGGCTTGGTGGTTGGCACCTGGACGCTGCCCGCACCGTAGGCATCGAGGAAGACGGTTTGCGAGGGCAGGGTCTCATTCTCAGGGCTAAAGCGTAGCATCTGATGCATCAGGCTGCCGTAGCGATAGGGAATGCTCGTCTCGCGACTCACCTCGACGGTGATAGGACCGGGGGCGGCTGTGGCCATGCCCTTGTTATTCACAGAGAGCAAGTCGAGCTTGAGACCTTCCGCGTTGGCTTGGCTGTGAGCCTCGGGCTGGCGCAGGCCTATGTAGAGATCGGCGGGGTCTATCATCATCGTGGAGCTTGCGGAGAGGCTCTGCTCGTTGCCATTGGTCACGGTGACTGAGCTGGTGATCTTTTGACGGCGGGGGAAGCTGCCCTGCGGGCGGGGTAGCGAGACTGTGCCTTGACCATCGGCATCGAGCACGGACTGCGAATAGCTCGCGTGACGCTCGCCCTCGGCCGCGTCGGGCTGGAGCCAGAAGTAGGTATTGTAGTAGCCCATGTCTTGCTGACGATAATCGCCAAAGCGGTAGTCCTTGAGCCCTTCTGGGTAGAGATTGGTATCCACGGCGATGAGACTCCAGCGAGCCTTCCCACCGGCGACTGGTGCCCCGCTGAACTGCTGCGCATCAACCATCATCGTGACGATAGAACCATCGGGGGAGATCCCAAGATCATCCTTGAGCTCAAATTCATTGCGGCGGAAATGCTGCACGGGGATCGTCAGATGAAACTGGCGATTGCCCTCCAGCGGACCATAGATGACGGAGGAATCGCGTGCCATCATGTCAGAGTAGCTCTTCTTGCTCGTGATGCCCAGCGCCTTCATGTCGGGGCTTGAGTAGCTCCTATCGCTGGGGTTGACCGTTTCGAGGTGGAGGCTGTATCTGCCTACCTCATCGGCATCATCGGGAATGCTGACACTCAGTGCGAAGCTACCGTCTTTTTCCAGCTTGACCTCATGTTTGCTGATCTCGTCACCGTCCTTGGACAGGGTAGCTGTGAGTGAGGAGATATAGTCGGGTGATGGGATGCTCAGCTTGTTGCGCTGGAGCTGGCGGAGGAAGCCCTTGACGTGGGCAGTCTCACCTGGGCGGTAGAGTGGTCTATCGCTGAAGAGGGAGGCGAGCACATAGGGGAAATTCTCCATGTCGAAGTCGGGGCGCTCGTAGTAACTATTGTCTGTGTACTCATCCTGCTCCTCGGGATCAAAGGCGACCGTGTAGGCATCATCCTTGGTACTGAGATGCAGGTAGGCGACATCTGCGGCCTTCTCTCCGATGAGGCTCGCTAGATCGACGGTTGATCCCGCAGGGGAAATGTCCTGCTCATGAAGCAGCTTCGCATCTGCGCTGTAAAAGCTGATGCGCGCCTTCTCCAGCTCCTTGCCTGTCGAGAGGCGGTAGCCGTAGAGGAAGACCTTGCGCTTGGCGTAGTCGCTCTTCCAGAGGAGTCCTAGATCGGTGACTTGCACGAGACCTTGGCTGACAACGATGGGGGTAGATTCATCGGATTCTTTCCAATACTTGTTGATGTCGGGCAGTGCCTCGCCAGACATCTCGATGATGTAGAGACCTGATCCTGTATTGGGATAGAGAGGCTCGTCATTGAGGGAGAGGGTGAGCTCGTCTGTGCCGCTGGGTAGCTCAAGGGTGCGCTCCTGAATGGGACCGAGTAGCTCGGTGGGCACGAGTGAGTAAACCTGCTTGCTTGAGCCTTCATTATCTCTTGAATCATAGGACTGATGGGCGATGGCACGTGCCGCATGCGACTTGCTAGCGCGGCTCTGGTTCTTCTTGTATTTTGAACCATATTCAGAGTAATAATTTTCAAAGGCGGCGATGACTCGCGCTGGGGTGGCACCGCGATTGTCGTATTGCAAGACGCGCACACGGGGATTGGCGAGTAGTCTATAATCCACGTCAAACTCGCGCTTTCCTGTCAAGGAAAGGCTCGAGAGCATAATATCGGTCAGGAGATGGGGACGCTCAGGAGCGAGGCGTGTGGTCACCGATTTATTTGTTTTAGGCTTGTCCATGGGGCCTGCGAGCGTCTCGAGCTCGACGATGGCAGTCAGGCTACTCCGAGCGAGTCCCTTCTTGACTGTAAAGACCATGCCCGTGAGCACATCCCTTTTTTCTCCCGTGGGGAGTGTGGTTTGCTTGCGCAGCTCATTGGTTGCTTCGACGTCAAGTGTCACCTCCATGGCTTGCATGTCATCATCGTCGTCGTGTACGTCAAGGGGATCATCAAGACCGTCGCCATCCTCAGTCTCTTCCTCGACATTGCTCTTGTAGCTGAGCTTGCCTGACGGAGAGAAATCAACAACCTCTCCATCGGGGAAATTCTGCAGCCATTTGATGGAGGGTAAGAGCTGCTCCAGAGACTGGGGAATCATCACAGGAGTCTCAAAGCTCAGTGTCACCTTGTAGACCCCCGAGTCAATATGTCTATTCTGGATGGAATACCCGCGAGTGGGGAAAAACACCCTACCCGCACGGAGATCACCATAGGCTTGGGCTTTCTCGTCGTAGTCTCCCAGACCCGGAAGGAGGAGCTCCATGGGTGACGTGCTGCCTGCTGCTTTATAATCATAGGGCTCTGCGAGCCAGAGATGAGGGATGAGCTGGGTGGGCGGGAGCTTGGCGAACTCCGCCCACTCCTCGTCATCCATGCGTATGAATCTATCCTCGGCAATGTCCTTATACATCAGCGCATCGGCGACGGTCGCTTGACGGATCTTGGCGGGGACACGGGTATTGTCGTCTTTTTTCGTTGAGCGGTAGTAGGCTGAGGCTAGAGCAGTCTTAAAGGGCTGCTCCCAAAGTCCTAGCTCACTTGTTCTAAAGAAAATGGGGTAAAAGGGCTCGCAGTTCCAATCGTGAGAGATATCCATCTCGCCCTTGGAGCGAATCGTGCCCTGCTGCACGCCTGTGGGTGTATTCACCGAGATTTGGTAGCTTTGGCGGGGATGGGGATCTTCCAGCAGGGTGATCTCGAGCTCGGTGGGACTCAGCCATTTGCTCTTAAAGGAGAGGGCGGGGGCGACACTGACGAGCCCGTCGACGGCGGGCTTGCCCACGTGTTCACTGCCTATGATAGGAGTCTCGAAGGAGAGCTTAAAGGAGAGATTCTTCTCCAGATGGTAATGCTCGCTCTCTACTTTCATTGCCAATGAGTTGAGAGCTGAGGCGACGAGTGTTGTCGTGAGGATGAGAGGTAAATATTTCATAACAAAGGGTCAACTTCCATATGCATAATAACAAGTGATTTGCACCAGCGCAATAAAAAAGAATAGCATACCAATCCTTTTAGCTCTAACTATTCTGCTCTTTACTCTCGCATGCTCAATTCAAGAGCGATTCTACGTATAGATACATTGATTATCACAGAAGAAGCATCCTTGACATACCGTGTCCTTTGTGCTATTGTAACTCGACCAACCTAATCAATTTCAATGTTTCCCCTTATCTCGGCTATTATCGAGCGAAGCGGTGCTAGCAAGATAGCTAAACGTCTCGAAGGAGATCCACGCTTGATGACTGTATTTGCTATTCTCTGCGCCGTTGCTATTTGTGCCTTAGCGACGTCCTATACGGATAATCACTATTCTCAGCTTTTTCGTATCATTTGGATAGGCATCTGTACCTTCTCGCTCATTCTACTCTACCGCAGTGGGGTCTATGCTGCTGAGATGAGTACGAGTCGCAGTCTCTTGACTATACTCGCGATCTTGGCTCAGCTCGTCGGTATCCAGAGTCTTCAGGCGCTGCCAGGACCTGGGCTCATCATCCTTCCCGATCAGGAGGGCTTGCTCTTCTTGCTCTTTCCTTGGATGCTCGCTCCAGGGATCACCTCGGTGCTCATCGGGCGGCGTATGGGGATGTTTACCGCCTTGGCGGTCTCTCTGCTAGGTATGGCTCTCTTCCCAGACAATACTCAGCCCATCACGCTAGCCTCTTTCATGGCGATTAGCCTTCTCGCAGGAGCACTCAGCGCCCATCTCTGTGGGCGTGTGCACAAGAGAGAGCATATTCTCTATGCTGGCTTTATGGTGGGCATAGCAGTTTTTATAGCCTCCCTGCTCATGGGCTTGCTCTACAATGGGATTGATGAATTGCAGACGGGGATCAACGTGAGATGGCTGGGGACAGAGCTCTTGCTGGCTGTGGGGATGAGCTTCTTTTATGCCGTGCTCATTAGTGGCTTTATGCCCATACTTGAGCGCATATTCAACCTCTGCACCCCCATCACGTGGCTGGAGCTTGGTGATATGAATCACAGTCTGCTCAAGAGCCTTCAACTCAACGCTCCTGGTACATTTCATCACAGTCTTCTTGTCTCACGCCTCTCTGAGGCTGCGGCTGAGTGCATCGGGGCGAATGCCACGCACGCCTCGGTCTGTGCCCTCTTTCATGATATAGGCAAGCTCAAGAATCCTCACTTCTTTGCTGAGAATATCAGCAATGATATGGTCAATCCGCATGATTCTCTCACCCCTGAAATCAGCGCACGCATCATCACGGGTCATGTCACCCATGGTGTCGAGATGGCTATTGAGAATCGCCTCAATAGTCGTATCATTGACTGCATACGTGAGCATCATGGGGTCACAACGGCCTATTTCTTCTACAGCAAGGCACTCCAGCGCTACACTGCTGATATGAAGCGATTTGAGCTAGGTCAGATAGACACAGAGCCCGCGGCAGTCAACAAGCTCGACTTTGCCTACGCAGGTCCTATTCCCAAATCGCGCGAGTCTGGCATCATCAGCATGGCCGATGCCGTTGAGAGTGCTACGCGCTCCCTCAAATCCCCGAGTGAGGATGATATCATCGCGATGATTGATAATATTTTTAAAGGGCGTATGATAGACGGTCATCTTAATGATAGTGATCTAACATTAGGTGAGTTGTATCAAATAAAAGAGAGCTTCCAAAAGACGATCAAGTCTGTCTTTCACAACCGCATCGCCTACCCCAAGCCTCTGGAGATTGGCAACTTTGCTGCGCCTCCAGTATCCTCGCCAAGTCCATCTAGCACAGATAGCTCATCATAACAGTCATCATGTGGGGGAGTTTTAATATTTCATTTCAGAAAAAAGGTTAATGAGTAAGAGTCAATGGCGGGGCATAGGCTTGATTCTCTCATTTGCGCTGGGCTTTCTCTTTCATGAGCCGCTATCGGTGCTGCGCTTTGTCACCCCCTATAGCATTGCGCTCATGCTGTTTTTGAGCTTTATTGGGATAGAAAGGCAGAAGTTGCGCCCCGAGCGTAGCCATATCTTTTTGCTCATTCTCCTCCAGCTCAGCTGGATTATTGCTTGGGCTATACCCTACCTGCTCGGCTACCCCATCCTCGCGGAGAGCTTATTCTTCTGCGCTGCAGCCCCCATCGCCACCGCTAGCCCCGTGATTATGTCGCTCATGCGTGGGCGAGTCGAGTACATCACCACGGCGATGCTGCTCAGTCACCTCGTCTTTGTCCTCGTTATTCCACTCATGATGCCACTTGTCCTTGGCTCAGAGCAGATGAGTTATTGGGAGCTTATGGGGATGATTTTACGTCAATTTGCCTTTCTCCTGCTACTTCCCTGTATCATCGTTGTGCTTACACGCTACTTCATCCCCAATAGTAAGCAGTGGGGGAAGAGGTGTGGGTCGTTTTCATTGATGCTCTGGATGTTTAATCTGACCATTATTTCTGCTGCGGGCTTGAGCAATATTCTATCCATGCAGCTCACCTGGAGCGACATCTACCCACTGGCGCTGGGTGCCGCACTGGTCTGCGCGACAAGCTTTTTGCTAGGATATCGCCTCGGGCGTCCGCATTTATGCAAGGAATTTTCCCAAGGTCTGGGGCAGAAGAACAACATCCTCATTCTCTACATCGCCAGTCAGGCCTACGCCCATCCCTTGGCCTATGTTGCTCCCGCATTCTACGTGATTTTTCATAATATCGCTAATGCTATTCAGATCATGCTGGCAGCAAAACGCGAGCGCGACGTGCAGGGCTAGGGGAAGTATTATGGGGGTAAGACTGAATATTCTCGAATATCATTTTTCTTCTATGATCAAAGCCTGATGAATTGATTTAGACCGTAAGTAGAAGTGAATGTAGAATAAAATATATCATTGCTTTTCTTTCCCTAAACTGCTAGTATCCTTCTTGAGAGAAGATCTTAAATTTCCCTATGAAAACTCTAAATATTGAAGATTTGAAATTGGAGGCTCAAAAATTTTGCGAGCTTGAAAGTCAAAATAATCATAAAGAGTTAATTGGCGTAACTGATGGGAAAGCTGTAGGCTCCTATATCGAAAAAAGATTCAAATCTTTTTTGGAAGAGAATTACTCGTTTAATCCTGGAAATAGTGGTAAAGGGATAGATTTGCCAGACCCCCAAGTCAATACTGATATCAAGGTCACATCTATCAAGCAACCGCAATCGTCGTGCCCGTTTAAAGTTGCAAAACAAAAGATTTACGGACTAGGTTATAATCTTCTTGTTTTCGTATATGAAAAAATAGATACAGAGACACACTGTTCATTGAAATTTAAATTTCTTACCTTCATTGAAGAAAGATATACAGCAGATTACTGTTTGACAACGAGGCTTATAAATATGTTAAAGGATGGTGCTAGTGTTGCAGACATTGTTGGATATTTTAACGATATTAATCTTCCAGGTGATGACATTACTTATAATTCTTTAGCCGAAGAAGTTCTCCGTACTCCTCCGCTGCAAGGTCAATTAACGATTTCTAATGCTTTACAGTGGAGACTAAACTATAATAGAGCAATTAAGCTTAATAATACGATTGCTGGTATAACAAATTATGAATGGAAATAGGAATGTAAAAGTAGTACATGGTGATTTTCAAACATCTGAGAGATTGTCTTATGATATTTGTAGATTTCTTAAAACCGAATTTGATTTTAAGCCTCAATATATATTAGAGCCATCTTGCGGAATAGGAAATTTTATTAATGCAGCTCATGATGTTTTTTTGCCTGCTTATTCTTATGGAATTGAAATTAATGAAGAGTATGCCGATTTAGCCTCCTCTAGAATCGAGAAAAATGCAACAATTTACAATGCTGATTTTTTTAATTTTAATCTTGATGAATTATCAAAAATTTTTCAAAATCAAACTACATTAATTATTGGAAATCCGCCTTGGGTGAATAATAGTGTACTATCATCACTTAATAGTACGAATACACCCGTAAAGTCAAATATAAAACATTTAAAAGGCTTAGACGCTCTCACAGGATCTTCGAATTTTGATATATGTGAGTTTTTCTTTCTTAAACTTATCGAAGCATTTAAATATACCGATACAACAATAGCCTTACTCTGTAAAACTACTGTAGCACGAAATGTTTTTATTGAGCTGCGAAAGCGTTCTATTACATATAAGTTTTGTAAAATGTATACAATCGACACTAAAAAGGAATTTAATGTCAGCGTAGATTCATGCCTTTTTATACTGGATTTAAACAAATCTGAGCATACGGTAGAAGAATGTGCGGTATATGATTTTTATTCTAGTCATGAAGTAATATCTCGATTTGGGTACACAAATGAGAAATTTTATTCTTCCTTAAGTCAGCAACCGATAGATATTGACGGGAGTTCGTGTTTTGAATGGAGGCAAGGTATCAAACATGACTGCTCAAAGGTCATGGAGTTAACTAAATATGATGATGCTTATATTAATGGGTTTAACGAAAGTATAGCTATAGAAGATGAGTACATATATCCGCTTGTCAAGAGCAGTCATATTAAGCAACCTATTATAACTAGTTTTAAAAAGTACGTTATTGTTACGCAAAAAAAAATTAACGATGATACAGCTTGCATTGCTAGCAGGGCAAAGAACACTTGGTTATACCTCCATGCAAAAATAGAGTTTTTTAGAAAAAGGAAAAGTGTAATATATAAAAACTCTCCTGATTTCAGCATGTTTGGAGTTGGCGACTACTCTTACAAGAAATATAAAGTAGCAATTTCTGGTTTTTACAAAAAACCTCTTTTTGCTCTCGTATACGGCGAAAAATCTGCAATGTTAGATGATACCTGCTATTTTCTTGCATTCGATGCGTACAACGATGCATACACAGCTATGCTTATACTCAACAGTCAAATTGTTAATGACTTTTTGTTAAGAATTTCTTTCATTGACGCAAAGCGTCCATACACAAAAAAAATTCTAGGAAGAATTGATTTTGAGAAAATAAGCACTCGCATAGCCATTGAAGATCTCGTAGAAGTAGAGAAATCACTGTCTCTTTCTAAGTATATAAAGATTAAGCATTATGAAGAATTTAAGAAGATGATACGAGGTACGAGAGAAAACTTTCTTTTATTGTTTTAACGGTTTTTAATTTCCATTAGCCGCTTTCTCTTCTTGTGCTCATCCACTATCAGCATCATTTATCATGAATGAAAAAGGCGACTCATGTCTGAGTCGCCTTGAAGAAAGTACGGAGTATACTAACGTTTCTTAGTAGGGGCGGAAGTAGCTCGAATTGCCGCTCTCAATGAGGGTGCCACGAGTACCAGGTTGGATTGCGCCAAACTGCTTGTAGATGGGCTGCGTGATGGTGTAGGTGGCTCTTGAGCCATCGACCTTCACCTCAAGCTGCTGTCCGTAGGATTGACCTGCGCTGGCGCTGACTCCACGAGCTGCGAGACCACCGAGGATAGCTCCACCAGCTGTAGCGAGGGTGTTGCCACTACCGCCACCGAGCATATTGCCTAGAGCGCCACCTGCGACTGCACCACCCACGGTGCTCAGGTTCTTTGTGGTGCTGCTTGCGGCTACCTTCACCGTGCGAGCGTTGATGACTGTTGCGGGATGGCTCTTACCGACCACGCCCATGCTATTGCCGTGGACGGAATCAAAGTCACGTACGCCGGAGCAAGAGTTCAACAGGATACCACTCAACGCGGCAATGGAGATAATAATGGATGATTTTTTCATAGTGATGTGTTTAACTGAAACTCTATTATATCCAGTTGATTTGTTAGATCAAGTGAAAAATACAACATGGTATAGCCTAAAAGCGATATTTTATTGATGGTCAAAAAAATCAAAGCAGAAAATGACAAAATGCTCTACATAGTCATTGACAAGCAAGAAAAAATATGAGAGCATGTCGCACCACTCTTTTCTCGCTGATGAGGGTGAGCTCCAACTGGCGGGTAGCAACAGAGCGTTACCGACGTCAGGATACTTCAAACAAACCACAATTTCATTTCATAGAATTCATTCCATATGGCAACACCGACCCTCAAGGTCGCCAAGCGCGACGTGACTGGCACTGGCAAACTCAACGCTCTCCGCGCAGCAGGCTTTGTTCCTGGCATCATCTACGGCAAGGTCGTAGGCGAGAATATCAACATTCAAGTCGCCAAGACCGATCTGCGTATACTGCTCAATGAGCAGCCCATTGATAGCTTCATCGTCAATCTTGATCTCGACGGTCAGATCATCATGGCTCTCGTCAAGGATATCCAGCGCAATTTCCTCACAGACAATGCTGCCCACCTTGATTTCCTCGCAGTTACCGAGGAGAGTGTCGTGCAGACACGCGTCCCTCTCAAGCTCATGGGTACAGCTGCTGGTATAGGCATGGGTGGTGTTGTTCACCAGATCGTTCACGAGATTCCTGTCAAGTGCATGGTGAAGAATATCCCCTGCTGCATCGAGGCTGATATCACTCCCGTCGGTATGAAGGAGTCTCTGCGTCTGCGTGAAGTCACGCTCCCTGAGAACATCTCCACTCCTTACAACGGTACTGTGGTTCTTGCTTCCATTATTAAGCCATAAGGTTCACGCGTATATACGTTTTTTTCAGAAGGCGCGTCCATTTGGGCGTGCCTTTCTGTTATACGTAAATGAAGTCATATTAATGGCTTTAGGCAGATATTTTACTTTGCAAATGAGGCGAGATGAGGTACAATGCTCCTATGGCGTGTATGCAACACGTCCCCCTCTCATATGAAGATTGTCCTCGCATACTCAGGTGGTCTTGACACATCAGTGCTGCTGGTGTGGCTCAAGGAGAAGTATAATGCTGAAATCATCGCGTTCTGCGCCGATGTAGGTCAAGGCGATGAGCTAGACGGTATTGTTGAAAAGGCTCTCGCTACAGGTGCCTCCAAGTGTATCATCGGCGATCTCAAGGCTGACTTTGCTGCCAACTACATCTACCCCATGTTCCAAGCCAACGCAGTCTATGAAGGTCGCTACCTGCTAGGCACCTCCATTGCGCGTCCCTGCATCTCCAAAGCGATGGTGGATCTCGCACTGGCTGAGGGAGCCCATGCTATCGCTCATGGTGCGACGGGTAAGGGGAATGATCAGGTGCGTTTTGAGCTTTCTATCAATGCACTGGCTCCTCAGCTCGAAGTCATCGCCCCATGGCGTATGAAGGAATGGCGTGACCAGTTCCCAGGGCGCAGTGAGATGATCGCTTTTGCTGAGGCTCACAATATCCCTATCCGTCAGAGTATGAAAAAGCCTTACTCTATGGATCGCAATCTCTTGCACATTTCCTTTGAGGCGGGTATTCTCGAGGATACATGGTATGATGCCACGACTGAGGATGATCGCGAGATGTATCTGCTCTCGACTGCCCCCGAGGATGCCCCCGACACGCCTGAGTACGTGCAGTGCCTCTTTGAGAAGGGTGATATCATTGGTCTCCAGTACGAGGGTCTTGAGGCTCTCATGGCTGAGCTCCATGTCGCCGCCTGCGGCGAGCGCGACGGCTACACACTGCTGGATCCGCTCGGTGTCATGCTCGTTCTCAATGCTCTCGGCGGCAAGCATGGTATTGGTCGCATTGATATTGTGGAGAATCGCTTTGTCGGCATGAAGAGTCGTGGTATCTATGAGACTCCTGGTGGTACGATCTTGCTGGCGGCGCATCGCGATATTGAGACGATCACGGTGGATCGTGAGGCGCAGAAGGTGCGAGATTCGCTCATCCCCGAATACGCCGCTATGGTGTATAATGGCTTCTGGTTTGCGCCTGAGCGCGAGGCGATTCAAGCACTCGTTACTAAGACTCAAGAAACGGTCAATGGTGAGGTGCGTCTCAAGCTCTACAAGGGCAATGTCATGAATGCAGGGCGCAAGAGCCCCAACTCGCTCTACAACTACGCCATGGCTACGATGGAGGCCGACTATACTGAGGAAGATTATAATCAGGATGATGCCAGCGGCTTTATTCACCTCAATGGTCTACGCCTCAAGCAGTTCGCACGCGTCAATCAGCAGGGCTAATTCTTTTAACTACATAAAGCCGTGCCTTTGCTTGGGTAGAGGCACGGCTTTTTTCTGACTCATGAGCATGCAGTTGCCCAAGCTCTCCTACCTCCTTCTCTCGTATAATCGGGCGAAGTACATACGCTCGGCTGTAGAGAATGCTTTTGCTCAGGACTATGCAGGGGAGCTAGAAATCATCATCAGCGATGACTGCTCCACGGATGCTAGCTATGATATCATCAAGGACTGTGTCGCCAATTACACGGGGGATCGCCGCGTCATTGTCACACAGACTCCGCAGAATGGGCATCTTGCCGCGCATACGAATCACGCGCTTACTTTTGCCACTGGAGAGTGGATTATACGCGCGGATGATGATGATTATTCCTCTGTGGATCGCTGTAGCTTGATTGCAGAGGCTATTTGCCAATTCCCCGACTGTACTTATGTGGGGGTGCAAATTGAGTATTTTGACGATAGCCAAGAGGAAGCTATACTTCAGACCGCCTCACAACCCACGCGGCGCAGTGAGGCAAGGATGAGGAGATTTGATCTCCAAGACGGCTTTGATAGTGTCAAGGATATGGGATCTAGGAGTCCGCAGATGAATGCTTGGCGCAAAGATTGTTATGATATTTTTGGAGCACTAGACCCGCGTGGCTATTATGTCGATGATTACTGTGTCTATCTGAGGGCTAATCTTTTGGGTAGCTGTGTGATGATTGATCATCCGATCCTGCACTTTATTAGAACAGCGAGCAATAATATGTGCCGCGGGGGCGATGATGGCTCACGTGGTTACAAGGCTATTCTGCGTATGGAGAAGTTCAACGATACTTATTATAATATGACTCTTCCTCCCTTGGAGAAGGAGTTATTGCGCTACAAAGAGTATCTGAGTGAGCTGGATGTGCAGCGACGGGGCGAGCTGCAGCCATGGATTGATCATATAGAGGAGCTATTGCAAACACGTAGGCTGCTAGCTGATTACTGGCGCAAAGGTTGCTGCTATCGCTATCAAATCAAGAAAAAATTGGGATACCGAGGTCTTTTCTCTTGGCTGCGCCTGCTGCCTATGCCTGTTTTTGCGGCAGGTCTTGCCACCTTTCGAGCACTATTTAAGTAAGCATTATGACAACACGACCCACTATCGCCATTCTTGCGAACTATCCCGCATGGCTCGTGGATCAGACGCTGCCGATCTATTCTGGTCACTATGCTGTCTGGCTCACGGCATTAAGCGAAGCTTTTGCGCAGCAAGATCAATTTAATATCCACTGGCTTACCTTGAGCAAAGAGTTATCTCAAGCTAAGGTCATCGAGAGTCAGAGCCAACGTTTTCATATACTGCCACGCGCCAGACGCATGATAGGTCTGTATAGTGCTTATGCCTACGATAGGTTTTTGATCAAGCAGAGATTAAAATTGATTCAACCTGACCTCGTTCATGCTTGGGGGACGGAGGATTGCTATGGACTTGCTGCCAAGAGCAGTGAGTGCAAGCATAAATTATTTTCTATCCAAGGCTTATTAAAAACTTATATGGCTCTTGGGGAGATCACGCCGTTTGAGCGAAAGCATAGTTTTTACGAACCCATTGCGATCAAGTCCTTCAGCCATATCACGGCAGAGTCGCCTTGGGCTATTGAGCAAGCTGCTAAAATCAACCCTCATGCGCAGTATCATCTCTTTGAGTACGCTGTCGCATCGCATTTTTTTGCA
>CAYJJA010000005.1:13233-18281 GCA_964370355.1 uncultured Akkermansia sp.
CCTACTTGCCTCTATGCAGGATCTGACTCGCGCATCAAGAATGTGGATCAACTCATCCGTATCTTCTCGCGTCCTGAGCTCGCGCATATCAAGTTACTTTTAGCGGGTGTCTCCCCTGAGAGTCGCCCTGGCCTTCCCTCCAATATTCAAGCTCTCGGAAGGGTCAATCGAGAGCAATTAGCCGACTTGTTGGCTCAGTCTTGGTGCTTGGTGCATCCTAGCCGGGCTGATACGGGACCTACTATTGTCAAAGAAGCTCGCGTCGTGGGGCTGGCTGTCATCCTCACAGAAAATTGCGGGAGCAAGCAGCATGTACAGGAGGCTCAATCTGGCTATGTCGTGCGCGTCGATGATGATGAAGCATTCATCCGTCACATTCTAGATACATGTAGCAGTGCGCAGAGGGCGCATGAGATGGGCATGCACCAGCAGCAGCATTGTCGAGATATTCTTTCAGGCGAGCATATGACCAAAACGCTATTGGATATTTATAATAGACTCCTCCAGAATCATGCTTAGTAAAATTAAAGTTTTCTATATACGCGCAAGCTCTTCACTGATCCGCTGCCTTCTTTCGCTTAAGAGAGGCTTCAAGGCGGAGACCAGCTGTATCTTCCACGGCTACCCGAGGATTCGACTCAAGCGAGGCTCGCAGTTAAAGCTAGCCGCCCATAGTACGCTCAACTCTCAGTCACGTTTTAATCAACTGATTACGGCAGCCGTACGCATTGATACTCTCACCCCCGAAGCCTGTATAGAAATAGGCGAGCATGCGGGGATAAGTGGCTCGCGCATCATCTGTAGTAGCAAGCTGACCATTGGTGAATACAGCATTATTGGAGCTGGATGCCTCCTTCTGGATACCATATGCCATGACTATGATGCTGAGATAGGCTGGAAGGGGCGTCGCTCTTGGAATGGGAAGCCTATCACGATTGGCAAGAGATGCTTCATCGCTACAGAATGCCTCATCCTGCGAGGTGTGACCATAGGGGACAACTGTGTCATCTCTGCCCGCTGTGTGGTCAATCGCGATGTCCCCGCTGGTCACAAGGCCTACGGGAATCCCATGATCATCGAGCCTCTGCCTGAGGCACTCGGTGGCCCGCCTTTATCGCAGGATCACTGAGCGAGCCTCCTCGCGTGCCCATGCATCGTCCTCGATGATGATATCAAGGCTGCTAGCGTAGTCTCGCGGATTGGATCTCTCGAGCACGCGCTCGACGGTGCGCCATATGCCTGCAAAGCTGAGCTTGCCCGCGACGAAAGCATCGACCGCGACCTCGTTGGCCGCATTGTACATGGCGGGCATGGTGCCACCGCGCAGTCCAGCTTGCTGGGCGAGTCGCAGCGCGGGGAAGTCCTCCCAGCGTGGGGCTTCAAAGTGGAGGCTTGCGAGCTTTGCAAGATCGAGCTTGTGCAGGGAATTGGGCAGACGGTCGGGCCAGGTGACGGCGTACTGGATGGGAAAGCACATATCACTCGCACTCAGCTGCGCTATGATAGATCCATCGGTGAACTCCACGAGCGAATGCACAATACTCTGCGGGTGTACGATGACATCGACGCGGTCCATGGGGATGTCAAAGAGCCAGCGTGCCTCTATCATCTCGAGTCCCTTGTTGAAGTAGGTCGCGGAGTCTATGGTGATTTTTTGCCCCATGCTCCATGTAGGATGCTTGAGTGCTTGCTCTAGTGTGACCTTTTCGAGCTGCTCGCGCGGCGTCTGACGAAAGGGACCTCCACTGGCCGTGAGGATGAGGCGCGATACTTCGCCGGCTCCGCCCTGATGGCCTTGTAGGCATTGGAAGATGGCATTATGCTCGCTATCGACGGGGAGCACATTGACCCCCTTGGTACGAGCGCGCTGCATGACGAGCTCGCCTGCCATGACGAGGATCTCCTTGGAGGCGATGGCGAGGTCTTTGCCCGCGTCTATTGCGCAGAGCGTGGGGTAGAGCCCAGCTGTACCGATGATGGAGACGAGCACCATGTCTGCGTCTGCAAGGCGAGCCAAGTCACAGAGTCCTTCTAGCCCTCCATAGATCTGTGTATCGCTGGGGAGTAAGGCACGCAGATCGTCGAGATATTCTGTCTGAAAGAGTGCTACATGCTTCACCTGAAACTCGCGTGCCTGCTCTGCGAGCTGACGATAATTCCGCTGCGCGGCAAGGGCTACGATCTCCATGCGCTCAGGCACATCGCGAGCCACCTTCAAGGCGCTCGTTCCTATGCTCCCCGTTGATCCGAGGACTACTACTCGTTTTTTATCCATCATTGTTCACGCGATGATATAGAATTCGATCTTCGGTATCAAGATATTTCTCCCTTCATGGGAGCTGTATCGTATCTATCCTGCCTAGCTAGTACAGGATTGTGCGCCTCAGATGTGGAAAAATTCCCCAAAAAGTCTCCCGAGTTTTCAGACTGGGAGAATTTAGGGAGAGCTATCCTCAAGAAATCGTGATAAGGTATAAAGATTTGACTTGACAAGGAGAGTGACTGATTCTAGAATGTGCTCCGTACAAGAACCGGTCATCTGAGATTGGTGGGGCATACGTCCCGCCATTTTTTGTATAGATTAGGTTGTCACCACTTCATTATCAATAGATCACCCTTAAATATGGCTAGCACTGATATCACCGCGCTCATCGACTATTATGTACGAGAAAAAGACATCACTCGCGAACGTGTCATTCAGGCACTGGGCGCGGCTTTTATCACAGCCTACAATAAGATGGTAACGGGGGCTGAGCGCATAGAGCATATACATGCGGATATCAACCCCCAGCGTGGGACGGTGAAGATCAAGGCTGATATGATCGTTGTGCCCGATGAGGAGCTCACCGATCCTTATAATCAAATATCTTACACGACAGCGACGAAGCTTAATGCGCGACGCGGTACTGAGACGGATGTAGGTGATTATATCACGGTGAATATTACCCCTCCGGACTTTGGACGCATCGCGGTGCAAACGGCTCGTCAGACCATGCAGCAGCGTATTCGTCGCGCTGAGCAGGAGATGCTCGCTGATGCCTTCCGCAACCGCATCGGTGAGGTCGTTACGGGGACGGTGCGTCGCTTTGAGAAGGGTGATATCATCGTGGAGGTTGAGCGCTTTGAAGGGATAGTCCCCTCCAAGCAACGCATCCCCAATGAAGACTATGCTCAGGGTGATCAGATGCGTTTTTATGTCGTCGATGTGCGCGATGGCGTGCGCGGTAATGAGCTGATCCTTTCGCGTAGTCATCCCAATCTTGTGCGTCGCCTCTTTGAGAATGAGGTGATTGAGATTTCTGAGAATACGGTAGAGATTGTTAACGTCGTGCGCGACGCTGGCTACCGTACCAAGCTAGTGGTCCGTAGCCTTGATGCTAATGTCGATCCTATCGGTGCCTGTGTGGGTATGCGCGGTATGCGCGTGAAGAATGTGGTCAATGAGCTCAATCGCGAGAAGATTGATATCATGGAATACAATGAGAACAAGGCAGTCATGGTTGCTGAGTCCCTCGCCCCTATAGAGCCCATTGATATTCGCGTCGATGATGAGAAGCGTGTGGTGACTGTCATTGTCGCCGATGACAAGGCCGCAGCCAAGGCGAAGGGTCGCAAGGGTCTCAATGTGCGTCTGACTGCACGCCTCATTTCTGCTCCTAATGAGCGTTGGGATGTGCGTGTCGATCCCTACAGCGAGGCCTCGCGTGTGCAAGCCGAGGCTCAAGAGGGCTCCGCCGCTCTCGCTGAGCTACTTGGCATTGATGCAGAACTTGCTTATGAGATGGTAGCCTCGGGCTTCACCTCAGTAGAGATTATCGCTCAGCACTGCCAAGCAGAGGATCTAATTGAAGCTCTAGGGATAGAAGAATCTCTGGCTCAAAAGATCATCACGACCGCTCAAGCGTCACAGTAATTATTTTCCTTCCAATTAGCCCCCCACCACCAACGATAAGCGAGAGTTTCGCTCACCATAACAATACACTTTATGCCTCAGCCCAACGAAAAAGCCCCCAAAAAACAAGCTCTCGATCTGCTCGGTGGCTCCAAAAAAAGAGCCGCTGCACCTGCTGCGAAGAAAGATAGCCCACAGCCCGTTGCTAAGGCACGTCCTGTAAAGAAGGAAGCTCTCGACCTGCTTGCCCCGCGCAAGCGTCGCGTCAAAGAGACCCCCGCGGTGGCGGAGAAGGTGCTAAGTACTCCTGTAGCTGCTAAGCCAGAGCCTACGCCTGCACCTGCACCCAAGGTAGAACCTGCTAAGCAAACAGCAGCTGCTCCCGCAGAGAAGAAAGCCGCTCCACGCAAGCCACGCCCCGCAGCGGCATCTGCCGCTGCCGCTTCTAAAGATCCCATCAAGGCTCCTATCAGCGTGCTTGAGCTCTCTGCGAAGATCGGTATCAAGCCCTTTAAACTGATAGCAGATCTGATGCCCATGGGTGTTTTTGCCAATCAGGACACCATTCTCGATAGCGATCATCTCGCCTCACTCAGTGAGAAGCATGGCTTTGTCCATGAGAAGGTCAAGCGTGAGAAGGGCGCAGGTGTCAAAGCTCAGTTTGAAGAGATCAAAGAGCCCGAGGCCGTAGCCGTCGAGGAAGAGCCCGAGGATGTCTTGAAGCTGCGTACTCCTATCATTACGGTCATGGGGCACGTTGACCATGGCAAGACCTCGCTGCTGGACTATATCCGTCGTAGTAGTGTGGTCACTGGCGAGGCTGGGGGTATTACGCAGCACATCGGTGCTTATACGGTGACGCATGATACTAACCTGCTTACCTTTATTGATACTCCAGGGCATGCTATTTTCACCGAGATGCGCGCACGTGGTGCAGACGTGACAGATATTGTCGTGCTCGTCGTCGCGGCTAATGATGGTATCATGCCTCAGACTCGTGAGGCTATTCTGCATACGAAGAATGCGGGCAAGGCTCTCATCATCGCAGTGAACAAGTGCGATCTCCCTGCCGCTGACCCCACACGCGTGCGCACCCAGCTCATGGAGGAAGGTCTCCTCGTCACCGACTTTGGCGGTGATATTGAGTGTGTCGATG
>CAYJJA010000005.1:18291-40753 GCA_964370355.1 uncultured Akkermansia sp.
CCTCTGCCTCCAAGCTGAGGTGCTGGAGCTGCGCGCCAATCCCCGTGCCAACTGCCGCGCCTCCATCATCGAGGCTCGTGTCGAGCAGGGACGTGGTAGCTCTGCTACTGTCATCGTGGAGAGTGGTACGCTCAAGGTGGGTATGCCCTTTATCTGCGGTCCTTTTGCAGGTAAGATCAAGACCATGGTCAACGATCAGGGCAAGGTGATCAAGAAGGTGCTCCCAGGTATGCCTGCCGAGGTCTCTGGATTCTTCGGCACGCCTCATGTCGGCGATGAGCTCGTCGAGATGACTAATGAGCGCGCGGCTCGCAAGCTCTCAGAAGAGCGCCAAGAGTCTCTGCGTACGGAGCGTCTCAAGGCTCCTGCTCGCTCACGCATGGAGGACATCCTTGCGATGATGGGGGACAGTGTGCAGAAAGCGACGCTGAAAATTTATCTCAAGGGTGATGTTCAAGGCTCAGTAGAGGCGATCAAGCGCGCTATTCTTGAGATCGAGAGCGAGAAGGTGGAGTGCCAATTCATCGGTGCTACAGTAGGTCCTATCACGGAGAGTGATGTGCTGCTGGCCTCCTCCTCGGATGCGGTTATTCTCGGCTTTAATGTGAATGTAGAGACCAATGCCGTGCGTGCTGTGAAGCGCGAGGGCGTACAGGTCAAGATCTACTCCATCGTCTATGAGCTCATAGATCAGGTCAAGGATGCTATGCTAGGTCTGCTCGCTCCCGAAACGCGTGAGAATGTCATCGGTCATGCCGAGATTCGCCAGATCTTTAAGCTCAATAAGGGCAAGGCTGCTGGTGCCTTTGTCACCGATGGTCGTATGCAGCGCACTGCTGAGGCACGTGTGATCCGTCAGGGTCAAGTCGTCTTTGATGGCAAGATGTCCACACTGCGCCGCTTCCAAGATGAGGTGCAGGAGGTCAAGGCTGGTCTCGAATGCGGTATCCGCCTCGCTGATTACAATGACTACGAGGAGAAGGATGTTATCGAGTGCTACACGCTCGAAAAGATCAAGCAAACTCTGTAATTTTCCTCCTGCAAGTTTATGGCATCACGACGCATGGACAAGGTCAATGAGCTGATGAAGCGCGAGATTAGTGCTGTCATCCAGCGTGACTTTGAATGGTCGGGCACGATTATCTCTGTCCTTGAGGTCAACATCACTGATGATCTCAAGGAAGGGCGAGTCTGGATAGGCATCGTGGGGCGCATGGCGCCGCCTCAGGTCATCGAGAAACTCAATAAGAACAAGGGCGCAATCCAGAGGGCGGTGAGTCGTCGCGTCGTGCTCAAGAGTACACCGCGCCTCACTTTCAAGTACGACAGCTCGGCTCGTCATGGTGTCGATCTCGTCAATCTCCTTGATGATATAGAGGAGAATCTCCCTAAGGCGGATCGCCTGCCTGAGGGGGAGAGCGATCCTGAAATCTAGACTTCTGTCGCATGAGGTTGTTTAGCCTCTAGTTGATTAATATTTTCCTTTTTCATTCTTTTTAAATGGTTTTGGTGCGTGAGCCTCGTTAGGGCTCGCGCCTTCATCGTTTTGCCTTACTGGATGAATATATAGTTACTGTATTACAAAAATATTTTTTAATAAACTTTTTATGGCGAAAAAAATAAGTATCAAGCGCATAGGTGGACTGCTGCGGCTTTTTTGTCTTTTCATTATCCTTCTCTTCATTCTGATCTTGCTTTGGCTGGGTTTGGTGGGATTCCCCAAGCCCTTGCTGCGCGAGATTGAGTCTGTTGCCGCTCAGCAGGGTATTTACTTGAAGCTCGATAAGGCTACGTTGAAGATTAGTCGCGGCTTGGGAGTCAAGCTTCATGAGGTGCATATTTATGGGACGGAGCAGAAAGACAGTCCTGCGTTGATCTCTGTACCCTATCTAGATCTCGGTGTTGAGTTGGGTGATTTGATTGTGGGTAAGATCCAGCCTCAGCACCTCCTACTGCGCGATGCCCAGCTGCGCATCCCCTTGCCCTCGACGCAGAAGGAGGCGGCTAGTGAGCAGGGTGGGGGGGATCACTTTACGATTTCTGGCATTCACCTCTTGGTGAATCATGCGGGGGGAGAGCTGTTGAATTTCTCAGAAGGGCGCATACTCTTTGATCAGATTCCGCTGCGTATCGAGGGCTCGATGAGTGATGCCCGCTTCCAAGAATATATCGCGGGCTCTGAATCTGACACGCCTAGTACTGGCAAGATAGACCTTGCTGGCGAGCTGTCCTCTCTGGGCGAGACCATGCTTGAGGTGCGCAAGTGGTTGGATAGTCAGCAGTGGGCGCAGGGGGAGGTCCCTCAGCTGAGTGTTTCCTTCAAGATTGATAAGGAGATACAGTGTCATCTGGAGGCTCAGCTGCCAGCTCTTCGCTATGAGCAATTCCGCTTTAAAGAGACGCTGCTGAGTGTATCTTATACTGACGATCTCGTCACGATTAATAAGCTCTCTACAAAGAGCTTGGTGCCTGATGGTGATCTTGTGGTACAGGGGGCTTACGATCTCAAGCAGCGCAGTATCTCCTTTGATATCAATAGTAATCTCGCGCTGATACACTTTGCTCGCGAGCTGATGAAGAAGGAGGATGTAGCGGTGCTCACGATGCTGCCCTCTCTGCATCGCTCCTCCAATAGCTTGCAGCTGCAGGGGCGTGTCTCTTTGGATGAGAAGGATAATCTCCGCGATCTCTCGCTGCGTGGGCATATTGAGCAGAGAGATGTGGATTTTCGCGGTATGCTCTTTGACGAGGTCAAGGCGATTTTCTCGTATGCGAGTGGGAGCTTTTCGCTCGACGAGCTCGCGCTCAAGCTGCCCGAGGGCTCGATTACCGCGCAGGGCTTTTTGAGGAATGGTACGGGTAAGATACAGCTCAACCTCCACCTCCTTGAGGAGGATCTCTGCGGATTCATCAATACCTTTGCCCCTGGTACTCTCTCGACGAGCTTTTCTAAAGATCTTGATCTCCAAGGTCATCTTGATGTCGCGCTCAGGGCTGATATCAGCACGCCCAACTTCCGCCCCGGCAAGAGTCCGCTCATTGACTTTGTGCCTGACCTGCGCCATGCTGTGTTGGGCGTGACGCTGCCCGAGGTGACATACACGCTTGGTGAGGTGAGCGTGCATGCTCACCAGCCGAGTATCAGCGTTGAGCTCAATGGTCTCAATGGGGTGGGAGGTACGCGCCCCGATCTCGCGGAGCTCTTTAAAGTCTCACTCAAGGCGGGCAAGCTCACCTTCAAGGACGGCAAAGACAGCTACACGGTAGATCAGTACATGACTGAGCTGCAGTCCAAGGGGATTCGCTGGGCTCAGGGCGTGGATATCAAGGAGCTTGTCATTGGTCACAGCTCGCTATTCACCTACTTAGGCAAGGTGCAAGTACCAGGGATAGCAGTCGATAATGTCAATCTCAATTTGCACAATATCGACCATATTCGCCCTCTCGCAGCTACCGAGAGCATCATTGAGGCGGGCTTGTTGGAGCTTCAAACCGGAGCTCTCGACATCTATAAGCGGCGTGCTGAGAGTCTGTCCATTACTATGAATCTCAAGGATAGATCACATATCACAGGGGGGCTGAAGCTCATCTGGGACAAGGCGCATAGCAGTGAGTTGGAGATTGACTGGAAGGATTGGCAGCAGCTCCATATATTCAATATCAACGCGCGTCTCCCTGCCAAGCAGCTCATGGCTGAGCTCCCCGCAAAGGTCTATGATGACTATGGGGTAGCACTGAGTAAGGATATTCTCATCGAGGATGGACGTATCTATCTGACGACGAAGGATGCGGAATTCAAGCTGCAATCGGGCTCACTGCGCATCGCCGCCGAGGGTATTCTGCGCAAGGCAACAGAGATCAAGAGTCTGGGCAATAGTCCCGAGGAGCTTTCATTAACGGGGGCGGTGAGCTTTGAGGTGAATGGCGAGGGGGATTTTCTCTACAGTGTCACCCCTCTCAAGATCAGTCATAAGAGCGGGATTTTGGAGCTCGATGTGAAGGGCAACTCCAGTAGTCATGTGCACGTCAAGGGGCGCAATACCATAGGATTGCAGTATATTAATAAGCTTATCAATCTTTATGATGCCCATGCCATCATCCGTGACTTTAAGGTGGATTCTCGATCGCGCCTCAGCATGGAGAACATAGACGCAACCGTCACATACGAGAACGGCTTGCGCATCCACGCCACGACGGGGCTGAATATGACCAACTCAGGCTACGCCGTCGGCGGCATCATTGCCGAGACTGACAGCAAGGGCAAACCCACGGGCAAGGAGCGCATTGATACCTCGGTGCAGAGTGATCCCTTTGGCTACTTTAACCGCATCGCAGCTCAGATCGAGGTGGATATATCTGACAAGGTCAAGGGGGAGAGAGATCGTATGCTGGTCATCATCAGTGATGCCATTATTGACTTTAACAACAAGCCTTGGTTCGAGAGAATGAAGAAAACACGCGGTAAGGCTGAGACGCGCATGACAGGCGAGCGCATCACCCTCGACCTCAACGAGGGCTATGTGCGCATCCAAGGCCTAGAGGGGCAGAGCTACCCTGCCTATGCCTTCGGGATGTTCTTTGCGCCGCTGTATAGCATCCTCGTCGATCTCGATGTCACGGAGCCTGTCGATGCCAAGACGATTGATAGCCTCTTCCCCATCTACACAGACTGCAAGCGATCTATGTATAGCACATTGGAGGTGGCTAGCCCGCATCGCGCTCATTATGATTTTGCGGGTATCAAGATTCCGCTCGAGCGTCTGCATGGCTTTGTGCGCATCTCAGATGATTATGTGCAGCTGGATCGCTTTACTAGCTATACATGGGAAGGCAAGTTGGATCTCAATTTGCGCGTCGGCATCAAAGGTGATAAAACAAGCCTCGATGGCTACGTGAAGGCGATGAATATGAATCTCAAGGAGATCGCAGGCACCTTCGGCGCGGAGATCTCACCGGCTCTGTGCTTTGCCGACTTCCGCTTCCGCTCGCCGAGCACGGAGGTGAAGGACATAGACGGCTACGGGCAGCTCTACCTGCGGCAGGGCGAGCTCATGGAGCTGGGTATCTTCTCACCTATTTCTGAGCTTATCTATAATCTGCCTTCCTATATTATGTTCTTCAAAGAAGAGGCTGAGGAGGCAAAGCGGGGTGCCATCAGCAAGCTCTCCTATGCCATCACGGATGCGATAGGCAAGAGCATCAAAGATACGGGCAAGATTCTTGGCACGACGACGGACAAGGTGCCGGGTGTGAATTATCTACTCAACTACAGCCTCAGCGATGCGCATGCCGACTTCCGCATCAAGGATGGGCTGCTCAGTACGGAGAACTTTGTCGCCTCGGGCAGCAATCTCCGCGTGCCACTCACAGGGCATATGAATCTGGAGACGCTCGCGATCAAGATGAAGCTCTGGCCCGACCTCGGCAGCATCTTGAGCCTCGCGCTCTCGCCCATCACCACGATATCCGAGCATATCATCTCCATCGAGCTCACGGGCAAGATAGATGATATAGGCTGGCGCATCGGGGCGAACTCGCCGATGAAGATGCTCAAGTCGGCAAGCGATAAGCTCAGATTTCAGAAAAAGCGATGAGCCCTCACCGACGCGAGACAGACCTCGCTCTCCTTCCTAGCTGCTGACCCCCCTGACGATGTCTACTTACACCCTTCTTCAGATCGTTCTGATCACAAGCTACAGCGCGGGCATCCTTCTCGCCTTTCACGCTATCTACCATGCACGCTCGCCGCAGGGAGCTGTCGCGTGGATTCTTTCGCTGGTGCTGTTGCCTATTCCTAGTATCTTATTTTATCTAGGGCTGGGCACAGGGCGCATACGACGACGCATGAAGCAGGTGCTGCCTGAGACGAGTGCAAGGCATATCATGTCACTCTGGCAGGATCATCTCGGTGAGCAGAGTCGTGCTGAGCACTCAATAGCCATGCTCACGCAGATACGTGGCTGCACGGGCAACAGACTGCAGCTGCTCAAAAATGGCATGGAGACCTACCGTAGTCTGCTGGATGCGATGGAGGTGGCGCGTGAGTCTATCCAGCTGGAGTTCTTTATCATCAAGAATGATTTTGTGGGCGATGTGCTCGCTGAGTGTCTGATGCATAAGGCACGGGAGGGCGTGCGCGTGCAGGTGCTCTATGATGAGATAGGCTCGCGCAAGCTGCCCTTTGGCTTTCTCTACAGGCTCAAGAAGGCGGGGGTGGAGATACATCCCTTCTTTGGACAGCGCTTTTGGGTGAGCTCTTTTCTGCGACTCAACTACCGCAATCATAGAAAACTCGTCATCGTCGATGGGAATCAAGCGTGGATGGGCGGGCTCAACATAGGCCGCGAATACCTCGGGAGTGAGAGAGCAGAGAATTGGCGCGATACCTTTATCAAGCTCGAAGGTCCTGTTGTCGCTCAGGCCTTTCTCTGTTTTGCTCAGGATTGGTACCGCGCGACGCGCACCGATTTGAGCTGCGGCTACAGGCTGGCCACATCGAGAGTAGGCACACAGCAGGCGATGTGCATCCCCTCGGGCCCTGAGCTCGCGACCAATGCATGGCAATCAACCGTGCTCATCCTCGCCGCCGAGGCTAGGGCGCGACTCTGGATCGCCACTCCCTACCTCGTGCCCAGCGACTGCATCGTGCAGGCTCTGCATCTCGCGGTGCTGCGTGGGGTGGATGTACGTCTTCTCATCCCGCAGCGTGATAACAATATTATATCAGGGCTGGCCATGCTCAATTATATCCCCGAGCTGCTGCGGCTGGGCGTGCGCCTCTGGGGCTATGAGGCGGGCTTTATGCACCAGAAAGTACTGCTCTGTGATGAGCAATTCAGCTGCATAGGATCGGCCAATCTCGACAATCGCTCCTTGAATCTCAACTACGAGCTCAATTGCCTGATGAATGATCGTGAGATGAATCACGCCGTTGCGGACATGCTGCTCGCGGACATGGCGCAGAGTCGCGAGCTGGGCTTTGAGACATGGACTCAAGCCTCTGTGCTCAAGCAATTAGCGGCGCGATGCTGCCGTCTCATTGCTCCTGTTTTATAACTATTCACCTATTCAATCAATAATTCGCTTGTATCACATCAAGCAATAAACTATACTTATACTATGAGGAGACCTCCACTACTAGGACTGATATTAGCTGACTCTTGGCTCGCACCTTACGAAAAGGAAATACGCGCCCGCATGAAATTGTATGATAGCCAACTGGCAAGCATACGCAAGCAGAGCGGCTCACTGCTGCAATACGCCCGAGCCTACACGCACATGGGCATCACCCGCGACCCCGAGACCCAGCAATGGGTGTACCGTGAATGGGCACCTGGGGCGAAGGGGCTCTACCTCATCGGCGACTTTAACGGCTGGAATCGCGAGTCACACCCCCTCCAGCGACAGAGCAATGGCATGTGGGAGCTACGCCTCCCCGCGGAGGCTCTGCATCACGGACAGGCCTTGAAGGTGCATATCATCGGTGCAGATGACAGCCGACTCGACCGCATCCCCGCATGGATACGCTACACGACGCAGGATTGCTACACGCACGACTTTGTCGGTCGCATCTGGCAGCCCGAGACTCCCTATGTGTGGAAGGTGAAGAGATTCTCCCCCGCCAAGATCAAAGTCCCGCTCATCTACGAAGCCCATGTCGGCATGGCCGGCGAGGAGCCCCGCCTGCATCGCTACCGCGAGTTCGCCGATCACATGATCCCGCGCATCGTCAAGATGGGCTATAATACGATCCAGCTCATGGCTGTGCAGGAGCACCCCTACTACGGCTCATTCGGCTACCATGTCTCCTCCTTCTTTGCGCCCAGCAGTCGCTTTGGCACCCCTGATGACCTCAAGTACCTCATCGACACGGCCCACGCGGCGGGGCTCGCCGTGCTGCTGGATGTCGTGCACTCGCATGCGGTGAAGAATATGGCTGAGGGGCTGAATAACTTTGACGGCTCGGGTGGTCAGTACTTCCACGCGGGGCAGCGTGACTCCATGCACCCCGACTGGGATAGCTGCCTCTTCAACTACGGACGCCCCGAGGTGATGGAGTTCCTGCTCTCCAATCTCGCGTGGTGGCTTGAGGAGTACCGCTTTGATGGCTTCCGCTTTGACGGGGTCACCAGCATGCTCTATGTGCATCATGGTCATGAGCCCTTTAGTGGGCTTGAGAGCTACTTCAACGATCAGGTCAATCTCGATGCCATCACCTACCTCCAGCTCGCCACCACCCTCATCCAAGAAACCAAGCCGGGGGCCATCGTCATCGCCGAGGACATGAGCGGCATGCCCGGTCTCTGTCGCCCTGTCGCGGAGGGGGGCATAGGCTTTGACTTCCGCCTCTCCATGGGATTACCCGATTATTGGATCAAGATAATCAAGGAACTCAAGGACGAAGAGTGGAGTGTGGGCAACATCTGGTACACCCTCTCCAATCGCCGCTACGGCGAGCCCAATATTGCCTACGCCGAGAGTCATGATCAGGCGCTCGTGGGGGATAAGACACTCGCCTTCCGCCTCATGGATGCGGAGATGTACACGAGCATGAACAAGGGCTCACAGAGCCTCATCGTTGAGCGCGGTATGGCACTGCACAAGATGATACGTCTCGTGACGCATGTCGTGGGCGGCGAGGGCTGGTTGAACTTCATCGGCAATGAATTTGGCCACCCCGAGTGGATAGACTTCCCTCGCGAGGGCAATGACGGCTCCTACCTCTACTGCCGTCGCCAGTGGTCGCTAGTGGATCATCCCGATCTGCGCTACGGCTACTTAGCTGCCTTTGACCGTGCGATGTTGGATCTGAGCAGCAGCTATCACTTGCTGCTGCGCCCCCCCGCGCGCCCGCTCAATCTCGATGAGGCCAATCAGGTCATGGCCTTTATGCGCGGGGAGCTCATCTTTGTCTTTAACTGGAGCGGCACACGTGCCATCCCTGACTACAAGCTGCCAGCCCCCGAGGCGGGCTGCTGGCGCGTGCTGCTCGACTCGGATGACACGCGCTATGGTGGATTGGGGCGTCAGGACCTCAGCCAGCGTCATTTCACCCAAGGCATCCATCCCGAGCTCTCGCTCTACCTGCTCCCCCATAGCTGCATGGTGCTCGTGCGTGAGTAGATGAGGTGATCATGTCATTAATGTAAAATATTGTAAGATGCGCATTAATGAGATCGTATCACTATCATAGCTTTCTTTTAACTTGATGAACTCTCGCTCATCAAGTTAAAAGACACTGTTCCGCCAAATCACGCGAATAACTCCTAACTACTTTTCTTCATGAACATCATCCATTCCCCGCTCCTCTTCCTGCTCCGATTGATTCTCGCAACGGGGCTGCTCATCCTGATAAGCAATCCTTTTATACAACCCGATGACACGATCTTCGGCCTAGGATTAGTTGGGGTGCGCCACTGGCTCTTCCTCCTCCTTTGCCTCATCGCACTCTGGGACAAGGGACGTGTACGAGTCATCCTCTTGTCGACGACGGCTGGCTTTCTGCTCGCCTTGCTCGCCCTTCCTGTGGTCGTACTCTACCTACCAGAGTATACCAGTGATCAATCTTTTACGGTGAGTTCGAACTACAATTACCTTGATTTTTTACGACTCACGGGTCTACTCGCCGTCGGGGCTGCCGTCCTCCATCTCCTGCATGAATTTTTCAAAGCAGACAAAAGCCCTCAGTTGGAACTCAAGTCCCAACACACAGCAACACCGCCCTCAGAATGGAAGACCGTACGCGAAATCCAAGAACAGCCTGAGCCTCCCAAACCTCATTTCAACTTCGAGGGAGCGCGGAAGGGGGGCGTGATACGCCTCTTTGAGCTACTCCGCCGCCTGAGAGAGGAGCAGCTGTGCACGATGAAGCAGCTGCTTGCCTTCATGCTCAGCGTGATTAGCTTTTTCACTCTCTGGATCATCGTGCCGCTCAAGTTTGTCGATACCGTCGAGTTTCAGCGCGAGCGCGACCTTGCGCGCGTGAAGGAGATGGAGCAAGCTTGGACACTGGATACCGTGACGACTGACAGGCAGATCAATGCCCTCCATCGCCTCGTGCAGGATAGGGCGCGCTTGGCTGTGGGGATGAATTGGACACCCGATGAGGTGACTGAAAGGCTGGGCATCAAATCACAGTACCAGATTCAGCATCTGATGCTCGACTATTCAGGCACGCGCGACAGCCTAGAATTGGCAGATAATGAACAGGCCATCGGCTGCTTTTTCTACAAAGGCGTGCACTCGGATCACGCCCTCGTCATCATCCTTGCCACCGACGTTGAGCGCGAGCAGATCCAAGCACTGCGTGTGAGCCATCCCTTCGGAAAACACAGAGCGAGCTCCCCCCAACAGTTGAAGGAGCTCGAGAAGCAGCGTCTACAGAAGGATATTAAATAAGTATCCGGTGAGGACAGCAATGCCGAGGATGCAGCCAAGGAAGGTGATGACCAGCTGCTTCTTAAAGATGGCGCTGAGCAGTGAGAGCTCGGGGATGCTCGCCCCTGCGCCTCCGATGATGAGCGCCATCATGGTGCCAAGCCCTACCCCCTTGCCGATGAGTACATCGGCGATGGGGATCATGGTCTCGGTGCGTATGTACATGGGAATGCCTGCAATGGCTGCGAGAGGAACGGTAAAGAAGTTGTTTTTCCCTGCGAACTGGGCAAGAAACTCTGTGGGCACAAAGCCATAGATGAATGCGCCTATCCCCGCCCCCGGCAGGAGGTAGAAGAATACTTGGTTGAACAGCTGCATCGCATCGCGCATGGCGAAGGCTGACGCCTTGATATTCTTCGTGATAAAGCTCCCCTTGAGCTCGTCGTAGCGTATCTCCTTGCACCCCGAGTCACAGCAGCTCGTGGCGGGCGCAGGAGCACTATCACAGCAGCTTGATGTTGGTGCAGGAGTACTATCACAGCAGCTTGTAGCAGGGGCTGCGTCCTCTTGGGGCTGTTTGATGAATCTTGCAAAGTTCTTCCTGTCCAGCACATAGCCCGTCACGATGGCAAAGACGAGAGCTACCCCCGTGTAGAGCGCCGTGGGCATCCAGCCAAAGAAGGTGAGCAGCAGCACGATAATAGCCGGATTGAGAATGGGCGAGGTGAGCAGGAAGGACATCATGCCCGCAAAGGGGGCGCGACTCTTGATGAGCCCCATGAGCATGGGGATAGTCGAGCAGGAGCAGAAGGGCGTCACCGAGCCTAGGAGTGCCCCGAGGACGCTATTGAGTAGCTTGGAGCGCGTGGTGAGTGCACGCTGGATTTTCTCCTTGGGGATGTAGATCTGGAGCAGTGCCACGATGTAGCTGATGAGGATGAAGAGCACGAGTAGCTCCATCATCAGAAAGAGGAAGGTGCCTAGCACTCCTGCGGTCGCGTCGTGGTGGATGCCGATGAGCCCGAGTAGTTGGCGGGCGAGGTCAATGAGGGCGTTTTGAATGTCTTGCATGATGGTGGTTGTTCTATATATTTAGATTTGTGGATATGTTGATGAAAAAAATTAGCTTCCGGTGATACGCAGCAGGAGATCCGCTGCCGCGCGGCTCTGCTCGGTGGAGATGCGGTAGTACATCCACTTCCCCTCCTTGCGTGAGAGCACGATACCCGCCTCGCAGAGCAGCTTCATGTGATGCGAGAGGGTCGATTGGGGGATGCCTAGATCATTACCTATGTCGCAGGCACAGGAATCCCTATGGCGTAGGTATTCGAGGATGTGCAAGCGGCTCGGGTCGCTAAAGACCTTGAAGAGTCGGGCTGATTCGGCATGTGTCATAGATGCAGGCAAGTCTAATCTATACATCTAGATTTGTCAATATGAATTTTTATCATAAAGTCGAAAATTAACTTAAAGCTTCGTCAATGGACTCCGCCTCCTTGGGCGTGATGCTCAAGAATAGTAGAGTCCAGCCTGAAAAAATCATCTCGATGGCGACCATCACCCCGATGAACCACTGCGAGGAGCTGGGCCAGGTCGCACAGACCAAGATACCTAGAGAAAAACTCACTAGGGCATTGAGCAGACGCCAGATCAGATAGCTCTGCTGACGAGATATAATGGCGAGCAGGAGACGTATTGTCCCCATGCAGACTAAAATCCCTGCAATGGCGAGTGTCACAATCTCAAGGAGGTGGAGGGGGGAGAGCAGCATGACTGAGCCTATGCCAAGATAGGCTAGGGCGCACAGAGCATTCCAAATCATCTCACTATGATGTCGAATCAGGGAGAAAAGACGCAGTACCCCCATGATTAATAGGGCAATCCCCCCCAGTATAATCACGCTCACCCCTAGGATATAGGGGACGGTCAGTAAGATGAATCCGAGGATGATTTCTGAGATGGATAGGATACCCAAAAACCATTGGTGGCGCAGTAGGCTTTGCATGAAGGTGAGGTCAGACATGCAGAAGAGACAGATTGTTAGATGATTATGTTGAATAACAGCTATACTGAGCTCTCACATCAAAAGGGGTACCCTCGCGATGAAGGTACCCCTTGATTCTTAATAAGAATTACTGTGAAGAAAGCATTTAGCGGCTACAGCCACATCCTTCTCCTTCTTCATCCGAGCATGCGCAGCTCTCTTGGGAGCAATCGCCTCCGCAGCCACAGGATGACTGCTGCTGCATCGCTTGGGCTACTTCCTCATCGGTCGGACTGCGTCCGAGGTCGATGGAGAGGCAGAGGTACTGATTCACCGTTGAGAGCAGCTCATCGAGCTGTTGGCGGGATTCAAGAAAGCCAGCGCAGAGAGGGTTCATGATCACATTTTGACGCATGCCGTCGAATTGGGAAATCTCATCTTCCGTAGGCTCCATACCAGCCATATGCTTTTCACGCAGCTTTTCACCATATTCGTTCACGCGGCGAAAGAGGTCGGTGGCTTCGGAATTCTGATAAAAAAGGCCGATGCGTGCTTTGGCAGCAACGATTTGCTGATTCTGTGCGAATCCATCGGCGAGTTTTTGTACGAGATCGATAAGATCAGGACTGAGGGATGTGTTTGCCATATCTGTGGCGCATCATAGCAGCTTCTGGGCAGGACTGCAAGCACCATTATCGTATGTGAGCCTGCTTCTATCCTCTTCACACTTGACTAATGATGGAAAAACTGCTACCTTCGCCCCTCTATCACATGAAGTGGTAGCAAAATCCTCATCCATTATTATGACACTATATGAAGAACTCGAATGGCGAGGACTCGTGAATCAAATCTCCAGTCCCGATCTCATAGAGAAACTCAACGCTGGCGGTCTCACCTTTTATATAGGGACTGACCCCACCGCTGACAGCCTTCATCTCGGTCATTATTCGAGCTTCCTCATCACGCGCCGCCTCAAGGCCGCAGGCCACACCCCCCTCCTGCTCGTCGGCCTTGCCACAGGACTCATCGGCGATCCACGCGGCACGACGGAGCGTGAGCTCCAGCAGCGCGAAGTCGTCTTTCAGAACTATGAAGCCCTCAAGGCCCAAGTCGAGCGTCTGTTCAACTTTGAGGTCGTCAACAACTACGACTGGATCAACAAGCTCAACGTCATTGACTACTTCCGCGACTATGGGAAATTCATCAATGTCGGCTACATGATGGGCAAGGATCACGTGCGCCGCCAGATGGAGACGGGCATCTCCTATGCTGAGTTCTCCTACATGCTCATCCAAGCTATTGACTTCAAGTACCTGCATGAAAACCGCGGCGTCGATCTCCAAGTCGCGGGCAGTGATCAGTGGGGCAACATCACCACGGGTATTGAGCTCATCCGCAAGACCACAGGCGAGAGTGTCTATGGATTCACCATGCCGCTCATCACCGACTCGCAGGGCAACAAATTCGGCAAGAGCGAGGGCAACGCCCTCTGGCTGGACAAGAAGCGCACCTCCTCCTACGAGCTCTACCAATTCCTCCTCAATGCGGAAGACAGCGAAGTAATCTCCTACCTCAAGAAACTCACCTTCCTCACACCCGATGAGATCACGCAAATCGAGACGGAGCACCTGAGTGCCCCCGAGCGACGCGTCGCGCAAAAGGCACTCGCTCGCGAGATCATCAGCGATCTCCACGGCGCCGAGGAATACGACAACGCGGTGGAAATCAGCGCAAAGCTCTTTGCCGGTGATTACCGCAGTCTCGCCCTCGTTGACATCAAAGCGGGGATGAAGAACATGCCCCAATTCACCCTCGTGGAGGCGACGCTGCTGGACACTCTTGTCAACAATGGCATTTGCAAGTCGAAGCGCGAGGCGCGCGAGTTCATCACTCAGGGTGCAATCTCTATCAACGGTGAGCAGGTCAAAGACCCTCAGTACATGATCACGTCTGCACAGGCGCTAGAAGGCTCTGTCATCATTATACGCCGAGGTAAAAACAAGTTTTACATGGGTGAGTTTTCGTGATAGTCTTGCAGGATGACGCATTCATCCATTGTATTAGCACTCATTCTCCTTGCACAAGCTTCACCTCTGGAGGCAGCTCCCGAGGTGAAGCCCTCTGCCGAGGCGGGACTCCCTCCGCTCCAATCGACGCACATACGCTACAGCAGCGAGCAGCAAGAGGCGCGAGCCCTCGGCATAGCCCTCGCTCCCAGCGTGGACGAGATCGCGGCACTGAGCTCCGAGCAGCGTGAGCAACAGGCCAGCGCGATCAAGTACACCCAGCTGATCCAGCGACTGATACAGAAGGAGAATAAAAGCCCTCGCCTCAGTCAAGAGCAGTGGGCAGAATGCGCCCAACTCGCCGCCCAGCTCGGAGCCCCCGCTAGCTACATTGCCAATCTGAAGTACCGCGTCGCCCACGAAGAGCCCTACTCCGCACGCGTCTACTACCTGCTGCGCCAGAGCCTCAGCGACACCCTCCATCGCTACCGCATCGAGGATGTACATATCTCACTCTTCATCAAGCGCAACGTCGTATCCCTCCCCGAGCTGCGCAAGATCTTTGCCGCCGAGGGCTTTCCTTGGGCGCAGGTCTTTAACTACCCTACGGCAAAGCTAGATAAGAAGGGACAGCCTCTTGATAGCTCGCAGATGGAGCTTCACGCCCGCAGTACGCGATTGGAGACCTCGCTGAATGCCCTGCTCGCCGCCTATCGGAGCATCACTGATGCGACCACAGCGGAGGCAGCAGTAGAGCTCATACGCCCTCATCTCAGTAGCTATGGAGAGATTGCGCTCATCTTCAACGGAGGTGATCCTGCACTAGCCGCCTACTACACGCAGCACCCAAAGCGCGCGGAGCTCATGATAGAATCCCTCAAGAGCCTCCACCAGCTGCGAGAAGAGCTGCGAGCCAAATATTTCTACAAGAGCAGCACGATGCAAGCGACCGACCAGCTCATACTCTAGGTGCTATTCCCCCGATATGAGCTCAGCTATGACTTTGGCGGTGGCGATAGAGAAAAAGAAACACGGGTTTAGGAGAAGAGCAGCTCTAATCCTTTGTCTTATTACTTTGGCAGTAGTTAATAACTATCGCCAAAGTAATAATACTACAGTGCGGCGATAAAACATATTTAGATAGCAGAGTTTGAGCGTGACAAGTCCCCTTCAATCATCTTATACTAGTAGCGTATGAGCAATCCCGACCTCCTCCCCATACGCGATCTCAATAGTCGCGCGGAAAAACTCGAGCAGCGCAGCATCCCCAACAGCACAGGGGATCTCAATCTTGATAGCAGCCTGCGCGAGCTCGCCGAGCGCTACGGCAGCTCCAAGCACGCTGACATCCTCCTTCAAATGTTTACCACAATCATGGAGGCGGCTCGTAGCGATATCAATGAGCATGACTTGCGCCAGATGAGCTGTGCCTTCAAGGAGATGCTCCAAGCCGAGCAGCTCTTCTTGCCCTACGAGCAAAAGCGCAAGATCACCTGCTTTGGTTCGGCTCGTATTCAAAAGGGAACAGATAGTTACCAAATAGCCCATGACTTTGCACGCCTAGCCTCCGAGGAGGGCTATATGATTATCACAGGGGGCGGACCTGGCATCATGCAGGCCTGCAATGAGGGGGCTCTGCCCGAGATGTCCTTTGGGCTCAATATCACTCTCCCTTTTGAGCAGCACCCCAATGCCGCGATTGCTGGTAGCAAAAAGATGATGGATTTCTACTATTTCTTCACCCGCAAGCTGCATCTCGTCAAGCAGGCCGACGCGCTCGTCGCCTTCCCCGGTGGCTTTGGCACGATGGATGAGATTTATGAAACCATCACTCTCATGCAGACTGGTAAGTCTACGATCTTCCCCATCGTGCTCATTGATCCCGCAGGTGAGTATTTTTGGAGCCGTTGGCATAATTTTGTGAAAAAAGAGCTCTTGCTTGCCGAGCTCATCTCAGCAGAGGATATAGAGCTCATCTACATCACCAAGAGCGCGCAAGATGCCCTCGAGCATATCAATCACTTCTACAGCCGCTTCCACTCCTACTACTTTGACGGTGATCTCGCCAGTATACGCTTGAAGGAGAAGGTCAGTAAGGCTCATCTCGAGCGCATGCGTCAAGAATACGCCGATATCATGCCCAAGGGGGATCTCGTCCAGCTCGATGGCTGTAGCGAGGATCCACAATCTAGCCTCGCGAGCTTGGGACGCCTGCGCTTTCATTTTAATCTAGGCGATTATGCGCGACTGCGCCAGCTTATTGATGATATTAACGACTAGTGCGGCTCAATTCCATTCCTGAGACTAGATCAAGTAGGCTCCTCTATCTGAGAGATCAGAGCTCAGTGAGAGATTAGTGCTCTGCCCCTTCGCTGATTTTGCCTCGTGCTACTTGGAAGACAGGGTAGGGGGAGGGCTCGTCTCCTAGCCAATGCAGCTGTGTTGTGGTGATGAGGATCTGCGATTGCTCGGGCATGGCATTTAGTAGTGCGCGTCGGCGTATCACGTCGAGCTCGCCAAAGATGTCGTCGATGAGGAGTAGGGGGGCTTGGCCTGTCTCATGGCTCAGGAGGTGTGCTTGGGCGAGCTGGAGGGCGCAGGCGAGGGTGCGTTGCTGCCCTTCGGAGGCGTAGTCTTGTGCCTTGCTTCCGTTGAGTATGATACTGAGCTCGTCTCGATGAGGCCCTACATGGGTGAAGCCGTGGCGTCTGTCATCGGCGAGGCTGTCGTGGAGTCGCTCCGCGAGGCTGCCAGAGGCCGCGCTGGCCGCGAGGCTGAGCTGTGTTTGCTCCTCTGTATGGCTGATGGCGCGATGGAGCTGGCGGACATAGGGGGAGAGGCGCGTGACGAGTAGCTCGCGTAGCGTGTGGATATGCTCGCCCTGCTCGGCGAGTACTTGGGTAAAGCTTTGCAGTGAGGCGGTGCTGCTGCGTGGGTTTTTTAGCAGGGCGTTGCGCGACTTGAGGGCTTTTTTGTAGCGTAGCAGGGCGAGGCGGTAGCTGGGATGCCACTGTGTGCCCAAGAAGTCGAGGTAGCGTCTCCTATCCTCGGCACTGCCTTGTACGAGCGCGATGTCGCGATTGCCCAGCCAGCTGATGGGGGGTGCATCTCGGAGATAGTCGGCGTAGTCGCGCCGTGGCTCTTTATCCACTCTGAGGTCAAGCACACGCGACTTCCACAGGACGCGTCGCGTGTGCTCATTGGTGCTCAATGAGATACCAAATTGACCCCCTCCCTGTTGGGCGAGTCTGTCGAGGCGCGTGCTGCGCGGGGAGTGCAGGCTCAGCGCAAAGCAGATGGCCTCAAGGATGCTGGTCTTGCCCTGCGCGTTGTCGCCACAGAGGATGGCTCCCCCTGCGGGTAGAGACCAGCTGAGGGTCTCATAGCAGCGAAAGTGCTGGAGGCGCAGGGAGTGGAGCATGGGGGGAGCGGGTCTTGTCGTGTGCGTGTGTGCGTGAGGGGGGTGGATTAGAACTGGGTGGGGAGTGCTTTGATGGAGTTCATGATTTTCTCACCCAAGGCGCGCTGCTCGTCGCGGCTGCGTGCCTTGAGGTCTTGCTCACTGAGATAATAGGGCTCGCCTATAGAGAGGGTGATGGGGCGAAAGCGCAGCTTGTTGCTGTGGATGGGTAGGCAGTCATAGGCTCCTTCTATGCGAATAGGCTGGATGGGGATGCCCTTGAGCTTGCTGAGTATGAGACCTATGCCTGGCATGGCGGATTGTATGGTGCCATCTTCGCTGCGTGAGCCTTCGGGAAAGATGATGACGCGTCCGCCTTCGCGCACCGTGCGGATGACCTTGATGACAGCTGCCGCGTCGGGGCGTGTCTGATTGATAGGGATGCACTGGCAGAAGGGGAGGGTCTTGCCTAGCAGGTAGGGCTTCCAGAGGCTGTGACGCGCTAGCGCATGGACATTGGTCTCGTAGAGCTGCCCTATCATGGGAGGATCAAGGAAGCTCTGGTGGTTGGCGACGATGATGCAGGGGCCATCGTCTATGAGCTTGTCGCGGTTGATGACCTTGAGGCGAAAGAAGCAGTGGCCGATGTAGTAGGCCAGTGTGCGGATGACAAAATAGATAAAATTGGGTGCCATTTCTGGAGGTGGGATTATGGGTTATTGTGTTGCGAGTTTGCGGCGTATATCTGCGAGGATGTGGGCGACGACTTGCTCAATGCTCATATCGGAGCTATCCACGAGCAGGGCGTCTGCGGCTTGGGTGAGCGGGGCGCAGGCGCGTGAGGAGTCTTTGCGATCGCGCTCCACGATGGAGTCGCTGATGCCTTCCGCTGCGCGACGCGCGGCGCGTACTTCCTCTGAGGCCGTGACAAAGTACTTGAAGGGGCTCTCGGGGAAGACGACGGTCCCGATGTCGCGACCCTCCATGACGACGGCTTCTTGGAGATTGTACTCGCGCTGCTTGGCGACGAGGAAGGCGCGTATCTCCGGGATAGCGGCGATGGTGGAGACATGATCGTTCACCTCGATTGCACTGAGCTCATGGCTGAGGGGACGGTCTCGGTAGAGGACGCAGGAGCTGTTGCCCTCGCGCCCAAAGCTCAGGGGCATCTCGTCTAGCAGGGCGATGACCTGATCATGCTGCTTGGGCGAGATTGCTTGCTGGAGGGTGTACCAGGTGATGGCGCGGTACATGGCGCCTGTGTTGATGAAGCAGTAGGAGAGCTCAGCAGCGATGAGCTTCGCAACCGTGGATTTGCCAGATGCGGCTGGACCGTCGATGGCGATGGCGGGGTGTGGCGATGGTGAAGATGATGTCATATGATGGTCTGTATGGGCTTTAGCGTGAGTTCATATAGTTGATAATGCCGCTGGCGATGCATTGGGCATAGTAGATGGCATTTTGTTGCTGGTTGAGAAAGCGTACGTGGTCGGGGTTGTTGAGGTAGGTGATGGCTGTGGCGACGGCGGGGATGTAGGATTTGTCGCTAGCTTGGAGCAGCTGCGTATCGCGCTGGGTCTTATCTTGGCGTAGGACGATGCCGCAGTTGCTGCCGCCGTTGGGTAGGGCGTTGTTCATCAGGCGGCGGTTGAGGACTTGGGCGATGTAGCTCGCAAGCGTCCCGCCTGCTTGATTGCAGATGATGCTGGAGTCTTGGTCGGCAGCCCAGCCTGAGTGTTTTTCAAAATCGTGGTGGCGTAGCAGGATGATGCAGGCGGGATTGAGCTCCATAGCGTAGTTGATGCTACTCATGGCGATATCTTGGAGCTTGGGGTGATGTGTGGAGGCAGTGGGGATACTAGGATCTCTTTGTTGTAGATGAATGATGTTGGCGAGCTCGGAGTAGGGGAGGAGGCGTGGGTCGCTGGGGATGGAGCCGTGATTGATGACGACGCATTGGTAGCCTGCCTCTTCTATGTTTTGCTTGATGTAGTAGACGTATTCGTACCAAAAGCTCAGCTCATTGAGCGTACCGAGTCTCTCGTCGGGGGTGCTCGTGGAGTTGCTGCCGCCTTGGGGGCTGTCGTATTGGGGGAGGATGAGGGCTACGAGGAGGGATTGGCGTACTTTGCTCTCCATTTGCTTTTGACTGCACCCCATCAGCACGATTGTACTGCTCAGTAGGAGCAGTAGCGTGAGTAATCTCGCAGTGATCAAGGCTCTCATCATGGGTTGTTTTGAGGAGGGTGATTAGAGCAGTAAGCTTTGCTGCCCCGTGGGGCTGAGCCCTAGCTTTTGATAAGCGGCAGGCAGTGCTTCGCGACCGCGTGGCGTGCGCTTTAAGTAGCCCTGCATGATAAGGAAGGGCTCGTGTACATCCTCGATGGTGGATTCATCCTCACCGACGGCAACCGCGAGGGAGGAGAGTCCTACTGGCCCCCCGTTGAATTTACCCACTAGGGTTTCGAGCAGCCTTTTGTCCATCTCATCGAGACCGTCCTCGTCTATATCGAGCATGCTGAGAGCCTGATGGGCGATCTGCTCGTTGATGCATCCATCAGCCTTGACCTGTGCATAGTCTCGCACCCAGCGTAGCAGGGAGTTGGTGATACGTGGTGTACCGCGTGAGCGGCGTGCAATGCCCAGTGCTCCCCCATCGTCGAGGGGGACTTGGAGTAGGGCGGCAGAGCGGTGGAGGATGTGGCAGAGCTCGTCTGCGGAGTAATAGTCGAGGCGGTTGACCATGCCAAAGCGTGAGCGCAGCGGGCTGGTGAGCTTTCCCGCTCGCGTCGTTGCCCCGATGAGGGTGAATTTCGGTAGATTGAGCTGAATAGAACGCGCATTGGGTCCCTGATCAATGATGATGTCGAGGCGGAAGTCCTCCATCGCGGGATAGAGGTATTCCTCAATGGCGGGGTGGAGGCGATGGATCTCATCAATGAAGAGGATGTCTCCTTTCTGAATATTGGTGAGAATGCCTGCCAGATCCCCCGCCTTCTCAATCTGGGGCCCTGAGGTGGTGTGGAGTTTCTTGCCCACGGCGTGGGCGATGATGTTGGCTAGTGTGGTCTTGCCTAGCCCCGGTGGACCGCTGAGCAGTACATGGTCAAGTACGTCTTCGCGTCTACGTGCTGCTTCTACCATGAGAAGCAGGCGTTCTTTGATCTTTTCTTGCCCGCAAAACTCGCTAAAGGCGGGCGGGCGCAGGGATAGATCAAAGGTGGTGTTGGGCACTTCCTTGAGATGCGTATAGAGTGACTGATCCATAGATGATTTGCTGCACCAGCCTAGCATAGATCATGCGCAGAGTCAAGAAGAGCGTGGCGTGAGTGGTATTAGCGGTTGCGCTTGGAGAATGCTTTTGCGCTGCGAGCCTCGCGGATGAGCCCTCCCTGTGCTCCGCTGCCAGGACCGAGCTCGACGTGGTAGTCAGCGGCGGTGAGTATGCTTTGGTTGTGCTCAATGCAGAGGATGCTATGTCCTTGGTCTCGGAGGCGTAGTAGGGCGCGTAGCAGGAGCTCTATCTCGTTGAAGTGTAGCCCTGTGCTCGGCTCATCTAGGATGAAGAGGAGGCGCTCCTCCTGCCGGCCTTGCCTGAGTCTGCGCGTGCTATTGGCCTGGATGCGGGCGAGGTAGCTGGCAAGCTTGATGCGCTGTGCCTCTCCACCTGAGAGGGTGGAGGCCGCGCGGTCAAGGGGGAGATAGTCTAGCCCGAGATCGAGCATGGCTTGTAGGATGTGCGAGGCTTGGGGGATGCTGGAGAAGAACTTTGCGGCTTCGCCTACGGTCATGGCGAGGACTTGGGCGATGGAGCGCGCGCGCCATGTGACTTCGAGTGTCTCGCGATTGTAGCGCGCGCCTTGGCAGGCATCACAGCTGCTGCGTAGGTCGGCAAGGAAGCTCATGTCTATGTCGAGGTAGCCTGTGCCTCCGCAGCGTTCGCAGCGTCCGCCCCGTAGCGATAGGGAGAATCGGTTTTCCTTGTAGCCTCGCTGCTTGGCGAGGGGGAGGGCGGCGTAGAGCTTGCGCAGGATGTCGAGGAGGCCTACGGCACTCGCTGGCATGGAGTTCTTTCCCGTGGCACCGCTCAGTGGGCTCTGGTCTACGATGACGGCTCGTGCGAGCTGGCTTTGCCAGTCTATGTTGTCGGAGTGGAGCTTCTTTTCGGCGAGAGCTGGTAGGAGGCATTCGTGAATGAGCGTGCTCTTGCCACTGCCACTGCGTCCCGAGAGGCAGGTGAAGGCTCCTAGGGGGAAGCTGAAGTTGATTCCGCGTAGGTTGCGGGCGCGCGCGGCGCGTAGTGTGACCCAAGGTCTAGAGGAGACATCGAGCTCGCGGCGAGTCAGACTGAGTGTGCTACGACGTCCCGTGAGCCATGCGCCTGTGGGGGAGTCAGGGTTGGCACAGAGCTGCTCATAGCTGCCCTGTGCCATGATCTCTCCTCCGAGCGGTCCGCTGCCAGGACCTAGCTCGATGAGATAATCTGATGCGGCGAGTAGCTGCGGGTCATGCTCGACGAGTAGGATGGTGTTGCCCCGCTGCTTGAGCTGCTGGAGAGCTCGGATGAGTCGGCTGCATTCATCGGGATGTAGTCCTATGGTGGGCTCATCGAGGATGTAGAGGACTCCTGAGAGTCCGCCTCCTATTTGTCCCGCGAGGCGTGCGCGCTGGAGCTCGCCGCCTGAGAGGCTATTG
>CAYJJA010000005.1:40763-42521 GCA_964370355.1 uncultured Akkermansia sp.
CCTAGCTCTTGGAGGCATGTGAGCCTCCGACTGAGGTCTTGCAATGGGGCTTGGAGGAGGGCTGTAAGCGTCGGGGGAATCTCTAGGCTGGGTAGCAGCTCTAGCAATTCTGCTATACTGAGCTGGCAGAGTGCGCCAAGACTCCACTCGCGAGCGGTGAAGGGCAGCGTGACCGCAAGGCTGGTGGCATTGAGCCTCATACCATGGCAGCTGGGGCAGATGCGGTATGTGCTCTCTTGCCTGCCTTTCTTTTTGTCTTCAATCTTGATGCTGCCAAGACCTTTGCAGACTCCACAGGCTCCATGACTGGAATAGTGGGAAAAGCTCTGGGGGCTGAGATCGGGGAGGGTGAAGCCTGTTTCCTCGTTGCGGTAGCGCGTGTAGAAGCGGCGCAGCTCAGTGGGCTCATCGGGGGAGGGCGGCTTGATGAGGGCGCGTAGCTCGTCTGCTGCGATGCGCAGGGCGGATTGCACAGAGTCGGCGATGCGTGACTCCGCGCTGGCTTTGCAGATGATGCGGTCTACGACCAGCTCACAGGTGTCACCTTCTACAGGTGGACTGCTGTGGAGCTCTTCGAGATCAAGGATGTCCTCGCGTAGGCGCACGCGTAGGTAGCCTAGCTTTTGCAAATCCATGATGTCGGAGGCTCGTGTCTCCTCCCACTGGGCAAAGCCCGCAGGGAGCGGGGCGAGTAGGGTGAGGCGTGTACCCTCGGGCAATGTGGCGAGCTGGGAGGAGATCTCACCTGCGCTGAGCTTGCGCAGTGCAGCTCCGGTGCTGGGGTCGTGGGGGATTCCTAGTGCTGCGTAGAGGATGCGCAGGTAGTCGAGAGTCTCGGTGAGCGTGCCTAGTAGGCTGCGACTCTGCCCCGTGGGGATTTGCTGCTCTAGGCAGAGGGCTGGAGGCAAGCCTTCTATGGAGTCAACCTTTGCCTTATCGGGGCGCGCGAGAAGACGACGCGCAGCTGGGGAGAGGCAGTCGAGGAAGCGCCGCCTTGACTCGGCAAAGAGTGTCTCATAGGCGAGGGTGCTCTTTCCACTACCGCTGGGACCTACCAGAGCGATGATCTTGCCATGGGGGAGGTCGAGATCAATGTTTTTGAGCGTATGTTGCGACGCTCCGCGGATGCAGATATCCATGTATGCGGCTGCTAGCTCCCCTGTTTTGACACCCAGTGTCCCACATGCTTGCCGCCTCGTGCCGCGAAGCGTAGATTGGGGGTGTGGCAGTCACCATGAAAAATACCACCAGACTCTATGCTAATGGAGTGCCTTGCGCGGACAAATCCATGCAGATTGCCATGGATGATGACCTGCTCAGCATGCACGCCCTCGCTGAGGTAGAGTGTTGAGCCACTCTCAACGACGAGGGTAGCGACACGTAGAGGCTGCGTGAGGCGCAAGGTGGGGCTGGCAATGCGTAGCTCGCTATGGCAGACGATTTTGCCGTCAACCTGTCCCTTGATCACGATGCGATCGCACTCAAAATCCACCTGCGAGAGCTGTGTCTCAGCGGGCACAGTAAGACAGCCTAGCGTGCGTATGCGCGTGCGCAGCATGCCCTTGCTCAGGGTGACATCCACGAGCTGGAGATGCGAGCGGCAGTGAGCGCAGAGCGCGGAGAGGGCTTTCACCGGCACGGGGGTCATCTGCTTGCAAGTGTAGCAGAGTACCTCGCGGCTATGGGGCTCAACGGGGAGGGCGAGGCGTCGATTGGCTTCGATGCGTGGCGTCCACTTCCCCCATTCATCGGATGGCA
>CAYJJA010000005.1:42531-45994 GCA_964370355.1 uncultured Akkermansia sp.
CAACGTAGGGGGGGGATAGGGGGGGATGTTGAGGCAGAATTCATAGAAGGAGGGTAAATAAGAATGTACCCCCTTGTTGGATCGTCTTTTGGGGGATATGCGGATCATTGCGAGCGATTTATCCTACTATCGCTCGCAATGATGATCTTGCAAAGATTGAATGTGATCCCACTGGGTGCATAGGGGCTCCACCCGAGGATTCTGTATGCAGGAGCGTACTTAAGCGAGAAGGTCCGTCATTGCTGAAGACTTGGCATCAGATGATTTACCTGCTGCGGATTTCGCGGGTTTCGCCTTGGTATCGCTGTTTTTGGCGGATGTTTTCTTGGTCAGGTTTACAAAGTCGCTGCTAGCAACACCTACTGCAGACCTGCCGATGAAGACGGCTCCGTCATGGATGATGAGACGAGCGGCTGTGATGTCGCCGATGAGCTCAGAATCTGGTGCAAGCTCGACAAGATCGTCTACCTCCACATCGCCTGCTACCTTGCCGTGAATGATGGCACTCTTCGTGCGAATAGCAACCTTATTCTTACTTTCGTTTGCAATGATGGTCGCATTGATACCCACTGTAAGGATGCCATCAGAGGTAATCTCACCCTCGACGCTACCGTCAACGAGAAGCTCATTGCTAAAACGAAGAATACCCACGACACTCACGTCGGAGTTGAGTACATTGCGTGCGGCCATGCCACCAGGCACTTCTGCTGGCTCTGCAACTGCACCATAGAGATCCTCAGCTGCGGGTGCACTGTCCATGGGGAAGGAGCTAGGGGCTGCGGTATTACCTACACCTTTCCAGTCTGCGGGGGGGCGGGGGGTATCTGCGCTGGATTCTGTGTTAAATTCTGACTTTGGCTTTTTGCTTTTGTTATATTCAAACATGGGAAAATGGGTGTTCGACTGCTAGTTTCGATTGCAAAGCGATAGGAGCAATCACATTGCATGTGCTTATCCTACAGATTTTTGCCGTACTTGTCCACTTAAAAAGTATAGCTTTGTGCGTATTTTTCCAAGACTGAGTAGGAAAGGGGAAATTTCATGCGATTTTAGCGGTTGATCTCGACGCGCAGCCTCGTCTCACCGAGATTGATGACGCAGCCGTCGTAGAGAGCGGTGCGCTCTTTGTAGGGTGGGAGTTGCTTTCCGTTGATAAAGAGACCGTTGGTTGATTTGTTGTCAGAGATGACCAGTTGATCGTTGATGTATTCTAGAATGGCGTGTGCTCGCGAGACTCCTATCTCAGGTATGACGATTTGTGCGAGTGCTGGATCACGACCTATGACCACTTTCCCCTTTCGAGCGATCGAGGAGAGGGCGAGCTTGTGCTGGCAGGGTGCTCCTGATGGTAGTAGGCCAAAGATGCGCATGTAGCCCAGATCAGTGCCTACTTTGGCGAACTCGACTGATGAAGTGATGATGGGCGGGGGAGCCGCTTGTTGCTTGTCTTTCTCCGAGATGAGTCCCAGACCGAGATTCCACTTGCTGCGCAGCGGGTCTTGCAGCGAGAGGGGGCGCAGGAGGATGGAGGGGAGGGGGGAGTCTGTCTCCATGGGGGCTGCGAAGGCGTAGCGAGAGTTGAGATCGGAGTCTACCTCATCCTGATCCTCATCGCTATAGCTGTGATCTTTTTCGAGCGGATGCAAGGGGCTATTGTCGGGGGTGGCAGAGGAGACGAGTCTGGCGAGTTTCTTGCGCAGTGCGTTGAGTTCTTTCTGCAAGCTGCGCTCGCGCTGAACGAGCTCTGATATGTTGGGGGCTTTTTCTTGCTCTACTGTTGCCACATTCATAACGAGCCTATCATAGCATAAATTGAGCTGCTTTCAATCCAAAATCGTCATTTGCATGACATCAGGTGCAAAGATGCTCTAAATCGCTTGACAAACACGCTAAATGATTCTAGAGTAGTTCGCAAGTGCCGCAGATACGGTCACTCATTTATTATGACGCTCATCCCCTCTATATCGCAGAGTAAATCCCTGCTGCGTACTATGTTGCTAGGGCTGCCTTGTATGTTGCTTACTGCCTGCGTAGTAGGCCCTGACTATGAGGCTCCTCACATGCAGGTGCCTGTAGCCTTCCGTGGTCAGCCAACGAGCCAGAAATCCATTGCAGATCTTCCTTGGTGGAAGCTCGTCAAGAGTGGAAACTTACGTCGCCTCCTCGTTAGCACCTATCAGAACAACCGCGAACTGCGTGCAACAGTCAAGAACGTAGATTCTGCCGCGCAGTATGTCAAGGCCATAGCCGCCCCCATCTTCCCCTTCCTCGATTATGGTGTCGCTACGAGCCGTGGCAACACGTCAGGCAGTGCCAAAGCAGCGTCATCCCTCTTGACGAGTGCCTCATGGGAGCCTGATATCTGGGGCAAGACGCGCCGCAGCATTGAGGTCGCCCAGGCGGACTATGTCAATGCCGATGAGCTCATGCGCTCCCTCCAGCTCTCCCTGCTGCGACAAGTCTCAACAAGCTATCTCCAGCTACTCATGCTCGATGATCAGCTGCGCATCAATCGTGAGGCTGTCGTCTCCTATCGCAAGTCCCTCGACCTCTTTAAGGTGAGATTTGACGCTGGTGTGGGCGATAAGCTGCAGGTAGAATCCGCCAATGCCGCCCTCGCAGCCGCCGAGGCCCAGATCCCCGACATAGAGGCTCAAATCGTCGCCCTGGAGAATACGATCAGCGTGCTCGCCGGTCGCATGCCTGGGCGCATCTCACGCAGCGGCGATAGCCTCAGCAACTACGTACGCGCCTCCCAGGTCCCCGCAGGTGTCCCCGCCAGTGTACTGGCGCACCGCCCTGATATACGCGCCGCTGAGAGCAAGATACGCGCCGCAAATGCGAATCTCTTCCCCTCGATTAATCTGACAGCTAGCTATGGACTTGCCTCCTCGCAGCTCCTCTCATTGGGCAAGACGAGTGATTCTTGGAACTTTGGCGCCAACCTCACCGGCCCGCTCTTCCGTGCGGGTGTGCTTACATCGGGTAAAAAGATTGCCTACAACAATCTCGAGGCAGCCGTCGCCAGCTATGAGCAAAGTGTGATATCGGCCATGGCTGAGATCTCCACCACGCTCAACCAGCGCAGCAAGCTCAAGCAAATCATCAGCAAGCAAGAGCAAGCAGTTACAGCCTACCGCCAGTCTCTAGAAACCTCCATCCAACGCTACCAAAATGGACTGGCGAATTACTACGAGGTGCTTCAGGCTCAGCAGCTACTCTTCCCCGCCGAGAAGCAGCTCGCCTCCTATCGCTATCAGTACGCGGCTACCCTTCCCACGCTCTACACCCAGCTAGGTGGCGGCTGGAAGAATACGCACGCAGAAGTACGTAGCGGCGGTCGCAACTAGGCTCTAGAGCTTACACGCCCCCTTCCTTTCTCCTCGTTTGCCCAGCGCAGACGAGGAGTTTTTGTACGCCAGACATGGCGTAGTCGCTGGGGTGAAAATCCCCAATGAGCCGC